>JARIFA010000084.1 GCA_031127075.1 Gemmatimonadota bacterium
TGGCGCGACTGCCACGGGCCGAGTGGGTCACCCCCGTCGTGGAGTCGCTCCATCGCGCGAGCGGCGGCCGGCCGGGCCGCGCCGCGCAGCTCGTGGTGCGGCTGCACCGCGCTGGCCATCTGCGGGTCGTCGATGATCGCTGGAACTTGACCTCGACGCTCTCAGAGACGCTCAGCGCGCTGGCGTCGAGCGCGGCCTGACGTCGAACTCGACGACGCCGCCGAGAAGGATGAACTCGGCGTACTTCGGCGAGCCGCCCCGCGGAGACCTCAAGAGTTTCTGGGCGCCGAACTTGACCTGCGCCAGCTGTGCTTCGTAACTCCGGTAGAGGTAATTCGTGACGACCAAGATCCCCGTGCGCGAGAACGCGTGGACCCGATCGTGCGGGAGATCCACGAGATCGTTCCCATCGCCCCAGACCGGGAGCCCGACGGTCCAATTCGTCGCCGAGAGGAGATGGTCCGCCGAATCGTCGCCGCCGAACACGACGATGAGATGCCGATGGCCGACGGGCGCCGGGGGGAGTGTGAATCGCACGGTCTGCCAGGCGCCCTGGACCGGGCGGGGGAGACCGGCGAGTCGGATGGTCGCCTCCGGGGCGGGCACCCAGTCGGGTGCCGCGGCGACCACATAGTTCGCCGTCGCGCCCGTCGTCGTGTACTCGAAGGTCAACTGCACCCGGATGCTGTCCCCTTCGACCACGCGCACCGCGGCGTCCGGCGCGGTCGCCGTGCCGTCGATCACCAACCGGAGGATGCGGAACGCCGTGGGTGCCCCGACCTGTGCACCGCGCACCGCGACGCGTCGGGATCCCCAGACGATGCCGGAGGCGGAGAACCGCAGGGCGGGCGTGCGGAATTCGTCTGGGATCTCGGCCGTCGGCGGATAGAGCACCCCCAGCTCCTCGAACTGCACGGCTCCGTCGACGAGGCGTCTACTCGTGTCACCTTGGAGTTCCCCGAACGGGGAGTGCGCCCGCACCGGCCCCGTGAACCTCTCGTAGCGCCGGCCGAAGGCGTTCTGGACGCTGACCCTCGGCTGCACGTAGAAGACGACGACGTGCTCGGCGCTGGTATCGCCAGTGATGGCGGCCCCGACGTCCTCCCCCATCGGCTCGACCTCGACCACGAGCCGCGGCCACAACATCACGATGACGACGGACACCGCAAGTAGCAGCGAGGCACCAAGCGCCGCGTACCAGCCGAGCGCCGTCCTCGACTGCCGCGCCACCCACCCGAGCCGACGGTAGAGCGGGCCCTCCCACTCGGGACGTCCCGCGGCCGCCGCAACCTGCCGGCAGAATCGTCGCGCCCCAAGACGCTGCCGCCGCCACGCATCGCGCCGGGTGATTTGCGCGACGACTTCACGCAGCAGCGCAAGGCGGTCCGCCTGCCCGCAGAGGAGAGCAACATGGTCGAGGAGGGCCGGGGACAGCGTTTCCCCGTCGAGGAGGTGCCCGACGACCTCGTCGAGTACCAACGCCCGCCGCGCCTCGGTGAGCCCAGCGTCGACCGCCTCGCCTACCGAATCGTGCGCGATCGCCCAGGTGTTCCATCCCGCGACGACGAGCCCCTGCGCCTCGACGGAGCGGAGCGCATCACGCCACGCCTCCTCCGTGACCGAGGGATCGAGCCGCACCGCCACGCCGAGGACCGACGCCTCGAGCATCGGCCGGCCCCAGACACGGAGCACCTCCAGCAGTCGCGACGCCTCCGCCGGCAGCGAGGCCAACACCTCACCGAGGTCGCGGAGCGCCCGGATCCGGTCACCGACCGTCTCCGGCTCGGGTGCGGACCATCCGTCGGGGGCGCGGACGATGATGCCGGTCGCCTCGGCGACGCGCATCACCTCGATCACGCGCTGAGGCAACCCCGCGGTGAGCGCCACGAGCACGGCGAGCAGCCCGTCGGCCCACGGGACGGCCGGCCACGGCGCGACCGACTCGAGCAGGGCGCGGACCCCGGGGACCCCGAAGGCCGGGACCTCGATCACCGTCACCGCCGACGCGTCGAGCGCCACCGGGGGCCGGGCCGCGAGGAGGACGAGGACCCGCGCCTCGTGCAGCCGGGCGAGCTGTTCGATGGCCTGGCGCGACCGAGCGTCGAGATGTTGCGCGTCGACGAGGATGAGGACGACGAAGCGGTCATCTGCGACGGCCCCGAGGAGGTCGCGGAAGGCGTCGATACGCCGTCGCGCCCGATCCCCCTCGTCGATCATAGCTCCGCCGAGCGCGTATCGACCCCGCAGCTCCGGGAGAAAATCGACCAGCGCCGCCGCCGACGATTCCGAAACGCCGAGCGCGCCCGGCAGCGCCGCGAGCACACGCGTGACGTCGGCGAGGGCGGCGAAGGGCACTTCTCGCATCGCGGGGAGGAGGCGCACCCGCGCCACGCGGGCCCCGCGCAGGCGCAGGCGCGATTCGAACTCGTCAAGCAGGCGCGTCTTCCCGACCCCCGAGGGCCCACTGAGCAGGACCCGGGACAGGACGCCGCGACGCGCACGTTCGGCGACCGCGGTCAGGCGCTCGAGCACCGCCTCTCGGCCGACGAAGCGCGTGCCGATGCCCTCGAGGTTCCCGGCGTCGAGAGCGGCGAGCGGCTCCGGCGCCCGGGCGAGCGCCTGCAGGGCGCGAGTGAGCCGTGACGCGATCGCGGCGGGGAGCGGCTCGTCCGGCCGCACGCGCTGGACCCGCCACTCCTCCACCGCACGCCGTGCCGCCGCGCCGTCCCCGTCGAGTGCGTGGCCGTCGAAGGCGAGCGCCACCCCGAGCAGCTCCTCCGGCTCCGCGGCGCGAACGATCGCCGCGATGCGCAGCGCGTCGGCGCCCGCCCCGCGCGCCAACGCCGCCTCCCCCTGCACCCGCGCGGCCTCGAGGAACTCCGCGCGGAGCCGCTGTCGCTCCGCGAGGACCCACCCGTCGAACGCCTCCGACACGCGCGGCTCGTCGTGCAGGAAGGGGCCGCGATAGATCGCCAGCGCCTCGAGGCGCGCCGCCAAGGCGATGCCACCCGCGTCCGCCTCCGCCAACGGCTCGGCCGCGGAGCGCATCGACAGCGCGGCGAGGAACCGCTCGCGGTCGGTCGGGACCGCATCCGGCCGGAGCATCACCGTGGTACGCGTCGCGTCGATGGCCTCGGACCCGAGGAGACGCGTGAGCGAGCTGATTGCCTGCCGCAGCGACGCACGCGCGCGGTCAGGGGCTTCGTCGCCCCACAGGAGGTCGGCGACGGTCGCACGGGCGAGCGCCGTACCCCGGTGCGCGCTCAGATGGAGCAGGAGCGCGAGGAGCTTCCCCGCGCGGTACACCACCTCGGGCGCCGCGTCGGCGCGGTCCCGCTCGAGGACGAAGGCGCCGAAGGTGCGGAGCCGGAGCCCGTCGGTCATCGCCCGCGCCGACCGTGCCTCAGTCCGCGGCTCACGCCGGGAGGAGCGCGTCGACCTCGGCGCGCCCCACCGCGTCGAGTGGGAGGAGCGGGAGCCGCGGCGCCCCGCCCACCCGCCCGACGCGTTCCATCGCGTACTTCACGCCGGGGACCCCCAGCTTCGCGACGATCACCTGCGCCAGCGGGGTGAGGATCGCCTGACCCGCCGCGGCGGCCGTGGCATCCCCGGCCGCGTGGGCCCCCGCGACGGCGAGCGCCGTCGGGCCGGCGAAGAGTGACACCGCGAGGATCCCGCCGCGCGCCCCGGCCTGCAGCGCGCCGTGCAGCCCCGCCCCGCTCCCCGTCAGCACGGTGAAGGTCTCCGACTGCGCCGCGAGGAATCCCGCGAGCATCGCCGCGTCGCCGGAGCTGTCCTTGATGCCGACGACGTTCGGGTGCACGGCGAGCTCCGCCACCAACTCCGCGGGGAGCGCGAAGTGCATGTACTTCGGGATGTTGTACAGGATGACCGGGAGCGGCGACGCCTCGGCCACCCGATGGTAGTGCGCGCGGAGCGCCTCGAGCGTCATCGCGTTGGCGTAGTAGTGCGGCGCGACGACGAGCACCGCATCGGCGCCGGCGTCCCGTGCCGCGCGGCAGCGGACGAGGCACTGCCGCGTCGACTCCGCCCCCGTCCCCGCGATGACGAGCCGGTCCGCCGGCGCGACCTCGCGCGCTGCCGCCACCAGCGCCGTCCGCTCTCCCTCGTCGAGGAGCGCGGCCTCGCCGGTCGAGCCCGCCACGACGAGACCCGCGAGGCCGTCCGCGAGGTGCGCGCGACAGTTCGCGCGGAAACCATCGAGATCGAGGTCCTCGGTCCCGGCCTGGAACGGGGTGACGACGGGCGCGAAGATACCGTGCAGGGCGCGCATCAGACCGCCCCCAGCGTCTTCACGCGCAGCTGGAAGTCGCTCGGCCGCGACGCGGCGGCCAGCGCAACCTCGTACGTGATCGTCCCGTCGCGCACGAGGTCCTCGAGATGTTGGTCGAAGGTCTGCATCCCGTACTGCTCCCGCCCCTCGGCGATGAAGTCACGGATGCCCGCGATGCGGTCCGGGTCGAGCATCAGCTCCCGCACCGTCTCGGTGACGAGCATCACCTCGAGCGCCGCGACCCGCCCCTTGCCGTCGGCGCGGGGGAGCAGCCGCTGCGAAATCACGGCATGCAGCGACTCCGCGAGGCGCACGCGCACAATCTCCTGCTCCTCCGGCGGGAACATCGCGATGATCCGCATCACCGTGCTCTGTGCATCGGGGGTGTGCAGCGTCGACACGAGGAGGTGCCCTGTCTCCGCCGCCTTCATCGCCGTATCGATCGTCTCGGCGTCGCGCATCTCGCCGATGAGGATCACATCGGGATCCTGCCGCAGTGCCGCCCGCAGCCCCGCCCCGAAGTTCTCCGTGTCCACCCCGATCTCGCGCTGCGTGATCGAGCTCTGCAGGTCGCGATGCAGGAACTCGATGGGGTTCTCCAGCGTCAGGACGTGCTTGTTCTGATGCTGATTGATGTGGTTGATCAGCGCCGCCATCGTGGTCGACTTGCCCGAGCCGGTCACGCCGGTGACCAGCACCATCCCGCGCTCCGCCTCGGCGATCCGCGTCAGCACCGCGGGGACCGCGAGCTTCTCAAAGCTCGGCACGTCGAACGGGATCACGCGCATCACGATCATGAAACTCGAGCGCTGCCGCAGGATGCTCACGCGGAAGCGCCCGATCCCCGGCGCGCCCCACGAGCAGTCGTAATCCTGCACCGTATCGAGCGTCGCCCGCGCCTCGTCGTTCGGCAGCAGCTGGAGCGCGATGCTGCGCGTCTGCTCCGGAGTGAGCGCCTGTTTCGTGAGCGGGATCAGCCGCCCGTTGATGCGCGCCCGGAAGACATCCCCCGCCTTGATGTGCAGGTCGGATGCGCCGCGCTCGACCGCCGCCTTGATGATCTGTTCCATAACTGCTCGACTCCCGTCGCTCGTGCGCCCGCGTCGGCTCAGGCCGACGCGCCCAACCCCATCCGGTCCCGCACCACCGCCATCGTCTCACGCGCCACCACCCGCGCACGCTGCCCACCGTCGGCCAGCAGCTCGTCGACCGCCGTCGGACGCGCCGCGAGGTCCGCCGCCCGCGCCTGGATCGGCGCCAGCTCGGCGGTCATCGAGGCGTGCAGCGCCTTCTTGCAGTCGATGCACCCCCACCCCGCGCTCCGGCAGTTCGCCTCCACCTCCGCCACGACCGCGGGCGTGGAGAACGCCCGATGCAAGGGATACACCGTCCGGCAACGCTCCGGCTCACCGGGATCGCTCTTCCGCGTCCGCTGTTCATCGGTGACCGCGGGGCGCAGCTTGTCCCACACCGCCTCCGGCGACTCGAGCAGCCCGATCGTGTTGCCGAGCGACTTCGACATCTTCGCCTGCCCGTCGAGCCCGACGATGCGACGCGTCGGCGTGAGCCGCGGCTGCGGCTCGGGGAAGAGCGGCGCGTCGGGCGCGAAGCGCGCATTCCAGTTGCGCGCGATCACCCGTGAGAGCTCCAAGTGCTGCACCTGGTCCTCCCCCACCGGCACGATGTCGGCGAGGTAGAGCAGGATGTCCGCGGCCTGCAGGACGGGATAATTGAGCAGCCCCGCCATCACCTGCTCCTGCCGCCCCGACTTGTCCTTGAACTGCACCTGCCGCTCGAGCTCGCCGAGCGGCGTCAGCGTGTTGAACACCCAGGCGAGCTCGGTGTGCTCGGGGACATCCGACTGCACGAAAACCACCGCCTGCGCTGGATCGAGCCCTGCCGCGAAGAGCGAGACCGCCATCTCCCGCGTCCGGCGCCGCAGATCCTCCGGCGTATAGGGGACGGTGATGGCGTGGTAGTTTACGATGCAGAAGAAGGCGGGATGCTCGTGCTGCAGGGCCACCCAGTTCTTCACGGCGCCCAGGTAGTTGCCGATGTGGAGCTCGCCGGAGGGCTGGATCCCGCTGAAGATGCGTGACATCACTCGAAGTTACGGAGCGCAGGATGGTCCATCAACCAGAGCCGGCGACCCTCCTCGCGCTCGCCGTCCGCGCGGCGGAGGCGGGGGCCGCGGTCATCCGTGACGGGGCGGCCCGACGTGCCACGATCGACTGGCAGGAGAAGGGCCCCACCGACTTCGTCTCCGAGGTCGACCTCGGCGCCGAAGCCGCGATTCTCGACGTCCTCCGCCCTGCCCTCCCGGGGCTCACGATCCTCGCCGAGGAGGGGGCCGCCTCCACCCCGCCCGAGGTGGCCGCCCAAGGGCTCACCGCCGTCATCGACCCGCTCGACGGCACGACGAACTTCCTGCACGGCGTCCCGGAATACGCGGTCTCGATCGCGCTCCTGCAGGACGGGGCGCCGACGGTCGGCGTCGTCCTCGCCGTGCCGCGGGGCGAGTGCTTCACCGCCGTACGCGGTGGCGGCGCGCACCTCAATGGCGCGCCGATCGCCGTCTCGCGGATCGCCGACCCGCGCCGGGCGCTGATCGGCACGGGGTTCCCGTTCAAGGACCCCGCCGAGATCCCGCCGTATCAGGCGCAGATGGCCCGGGTGATGGCCGAGGTCTCGGGGGTGCGCCGGCCGGGCGCGGCGAGTCTCGACCTCGCGAGCGTGGCGTGCGGGCGCTTCGATGCCTTCTGGGAGCACCGGCTGAGCGCGTGGGACTTCGCCGCCGGGATGCTCCTCGTCACCGAGGCCGGCGGCCGCGTCTCGACCATCGATGGCGGGCCGCTCCTCCCCACCGCCGCGAGCTCCGTCGTGGCCGGCAATCCCGTGATGCACCCCTGGCTGCGCGAGCGGCTCTGAGGACGTCGCGCCCCTGACCCGCCCGGCGCGCCCCCGTATCTTGGGGGCGGCCCACCCTCCT
>JARIFA010000085.1 GCA_031127075.1 Gemmatimonadota bacterium
GGGCACCGCATCATGGTGCTCAAGCATGGGTCGCACACGTTCAACCTCGACCCCGCCGCGACCGACACCTATCGGCACTATCACGACGGCCAGGCCGCGCGCGTCGCGATGGCGTCGCCCGACAAGTTCGCACTCGTGAGCCGCTGGGACGAGGAACTCGCCCCGGAGACGATCGCCGCACGCTTTCTCGCTGACGCCGACCTCGTTCTCTGCGAGGGGTTCAAGCACTCCACCCTCCCGAAGGTGGAGATCAGCCGGCGCGAGGTCTTCCCGACCTCCCTCTGGGCCGACGGCGTCGGCGAGGCGTCCACCTGGCGCGCGCTGGTGACCGATGCGCCCCCGCCGGCGTTTCCGGGTGCCATCTTCTCCCTCACCGACGCGCGCTGGCTCGAGGCGCTCGCCGATTGGACCGAGACTCACTTCCTGCCCCCGCGCTGACGCCCTGCCGATGACGCTCCGTCCCCTTCGCCGCCACGCCCTCCGCATCGCAGGCGCCGCCACCCTCTCAGGCGCCCTCGCCTGCCGGCCCGCGACGCTGACCCCCGTGCCGGTGCCCGTCCCCGCCCCGGAGGTCGCCGCCGACTCGATCCCGCGACGCGTCCCGAGCGAGCGCCCCTGCGCCATCCCGATGAGCGACGAGGAGATGCGCCGTGCCGCGTGGGCGGGGTACCGCGCCACCTTCGCCACGCTCGTCGATTCGCTCACCGGCGATCCGCGCTTCCGCAGCGCACACTGGGGGCTGCTCGTCGTCGACCCCCTCACGGGCGACACGATCGTCTCCCGCAACGCGGGCAAGCTCTTCATGCCCGCCTCCAACCAGAAGCTCCTCACCGGCGCCCTCGCGCTCACGCAACTCGGCGCCGACCACCGCTTCGAGACGCGCCTCCTCGGCTCGGGCCGCGTGGTGAACGGCACGCTGGTGGGCGACCTCGCCGTGCTCGGGGACGGCGACCCTTCCGTCAGCGACTCGCTCGCCGGCGGTGACGCGATGGCGCCGCTCCGCGCCTTCGCCGACTCCCTTCGCGCGCGCGGGATCCGGCGCGTCGGCGGGCGGCTCCTCCGCGCCGCGCAGGTCTTCCCCGACTCCACCCTCGGCTTCGGCTGGGCCTGGGACGACCTCGACTTCGGCTACTCGGCCCCGGTGGACGCGCTCACGTTCAACGAGGGGTACGCCGAGGTGCTGATTATCGGCGCGCGGCGTGTCGGCGGGCGCGTGACGGTGCGCACGACGCCCGCGACGACCGTGCCTCGCCTCGGCCGCGGCGATGTAACGACGGCCGCGGGCCCCTCCGACGTGCGGATCGCCGGCGACGTGCGCGGGCGGCGCCCGCTCGTGCACCTCACCGGCACCGTCGCGCCGAACGACACCGTGCGCCTCGAGGTCGCGCTCCGCCACCCGACCGCGGCCTACCTCGATGCGTTCGCGGAGGCGCTGCGCGCCCGGGGGATCACCATCCGAGGCGGCGTGGACCCCGACGCGATTGCGGACACGACCGGGATGATCACGCTCGCGACGCGCCGCTCGCCGCCGCTCCGCGAGATCCTCCCGCGCTTCGAGAAGCCGTCGCAGAACCAGATCGGCGAGCTGCTCTTCAAGGCCACCGCCCGCGCGCGCACCGGCGTCGGCTCCGCCGACAGCGGGCGCGCCGTCCTCGAACGCCAGCTCCTCGCCTGGGGCGCGGACTCCCTCGGCTTCGCGGTGCGCGACGGGAGCGGCCTCTCGCGGCACGATTACGTCACGCCGGAGACGATCGTGCGCGTGCTCGACGCGATGCGCCGTCACCCCGAGTTCGAGACGTTCCGCACGAGCCTGCCGGTCGCGGGCGTCGACGGCACGATCCGCACGCGGATGCGGGGCACGAGCGCCGAAGGGCGCGTCTTCGCGAAGACGGGAACGCTCGACAAGGCGCGGTCGCTCTCGGGGTACGTGGCCACCCCTGACGGACGGCTCCTCCTCTTCTCGTTCCTGACGAACAATCATGTCGCGTCGAACCGCGAGGCGGACCGGGTGACCGACGCCCTCGCGTCCTGGCTCGCGGGCACGCCGCTCCCCTCCGCCGACCCGATGGGCACGCCGTTCGTCCTCCCGCCCCCGGCCCGCTGATGCACGGCGTCTCCGAGGCCGCCGCGCTGATCACCGCGGCGGCGACGCCGCTACCGGCTGAGCCGACGTCGCTGGCCGAGTCGCTCGGTCGGGTGCTCGCCACCGAGATCCGCTCACCGATCACGCTCCCGCACGCGACGAACTCCGCGATGGATGGCTACGCGGTGCGCGGCGGCGATGTCGCGGGGGCGAGCGAGACGGCCCCCGTGACGCTGCGGGTACTGGAGACCGTCGCCGCGGGGGCCTTCCCCACGCGGGCGGTCGGGGCCGGCGAGGCCACGCGGATCATGACGGGCGCGCCGCTTCCCGAGGGAGCGGACAGCGTGATCCGCGTCGAGGATACCGACGCCGGTGTCTCGCAGGTCGCCATCCGGAAAGACCGTGACGTCGGCAAGAACTTCCGCCTCCGCGGCGAGGATCTCGTCGAAGGCGGTGTCGCGCTCCCGGCGGGGATGCCCCTCGGTGCGGCGCAGCTCGGAGTCCTCGCCTCGATCGGACAGTCAGTGGTGCCGACGCATCGGCGCCCGCGCGTCGCGATCCTTGGCTCCGGCGACGAGCTCGTCGATCTCGACCGCTTCGACGAGGTCCGTGCGGGGCGGAAGATCGTCAGCTCCAACGCCTACACGCTGGACGCGCTCGTCCGTCTCACCGGCGGGGTCCCGATCGGCCTCGGGCACGCTGCGGACACGCCGGATGCGATGCGTGCGCTGCTGCAGCGCGCCATCGACGCCGCGCCCGACCTTATCGTGACCTCCGCCGGCGTCTCCGTCGGGGAGTTCGACCACACGCGGACCGCGCTCGAGTCGCTCGGCGCCGAGATGCTCATCAGCCGCGTGCGGATGCGGCCCGGCGCCCCGATCGGCTTCGGCCGCGTGCACGGCATCCCGTGGATCGGGCTCCCGGGGAATCCGGTGAGCGTGATGGTGACCTTCGAGTTGTTCGTGCGCCCCGTAATCCGGCGGATGCTGGGCCACACGCGGCTGCATCGACGGCCGGTGCGCGTGACGCTCGAGGAGCCGGTGCGGATCGGCGCGCGGCTCACGCACTTCCTCCGGGCGATCGTGACGACGCAGCCGGACGGGACCCTGACGGCGCGCCTCACCGGCCCGCAGGGCTCGGGGATCCTGACCTCGATGTCGCTCGCCAACGCCCTGCTCGTGGTGCCCGAGGACCGGAGTGAGGTGCCGGCGGGCGCCTCGTTGCACGCGCTCCTGCTCACCGAGGATGCTGGACTGGCCGAGGGGTTCGCGCTGTGAGGGCCGAGCTCACGGACCTCGACCGGCGGTTCGTCATCGCGCGGGTGGACGCGATCGTCTCGGGTGCCGCGGTGGCCATCGAGAAGCCGCGCAACGCGGACGACCTCATCAGCGAGGCGGAGTACGCGCGCGACGAGCGGCTACCGTACTGGGCCGACCTCTGGCCCGCGGCCGTGGTGCTCTCCGAGCATATCGCGACGATGCCGGCGACGGTGGGGGCCCGGGCACTCGAACTGGGGTGCGGCCTCGGCCTGGTGACCATTGCCGCCATGCGCGCGGGCTATGCCGTGACCGCGACCGACTACTACGACGATGCGCTCCTGTTCACCGCGCGCAACGCGCTCACGGCGACAGGCCAGGAGCCGGCGACCCGGATGGTGGACTGGCGCGCGCTCCCCGAGGACCTCGGCACCTTCGACCTCGTGCTCGCGGCGGACGTCCTCTACGAGCGGCCATACGCGGCCATCGTCGCGGGGGTGATCGACCGCGCCTTGGCGCCGGGCGGTGTGGCACTGGTGGCCGACCAGGGGCGCGTGGCGCTCGCGGCGTTCCTCGAGGCCGCGGCGGCGCTCGGTCTCCGGCACGCCGTGGTCCGGCAGGAGCGGCGACGGGTGGTGCCCGCGGCCCCAGAAGGGTCGGAGGCCCATCACCAGCTCACCATCTACGCCCTCCGGCGCGAGGCGCGCTGAGGCGTGGGCACGAGCCTGTTGACCGTGGTGATCGTCGCCGCCGTCTGGGCGATCCGGACGGCGGGGGCAGACCTCCGCCGTCAGGTCAAGGCATCGCGCGAGACGCGGCAGCCGGACCGCTGAGCCGGTCCGCGACCACCTCGGCGATGTCGCGCACCGGGACCTCGGCCCCCTGCGCCTTCACGCCGTCGGCCATCATCGTCATGCAGAAGGGGCAGGCCACGGCGATCTCATCGGCCTGGGTCGCCAACGCCTCCTCGGCACGCTCGATGTTGATGCGCTTGCCGACCGTCTCCTCCATCCACATCCGACCGCCGCCCGCGCCGCAGCAGAGCCCCTTATCCTTGCTCCGCGGCATCTCGACGAGCACCACCGGGAGCGCCCGCTTGAGCGTCTCCCGCGGCGCCTCGTAGACGTCGTTGTAGCGCCCGAGGTAGCAGGAGTCGTGGTAGGTGAAGGTCCGCACCGGGGCGTGGAGCTCCTCACGGATCGGCACGCGCCCCTCGGCCAGGAGGTGCTCGATGTACGTCGAGTGGTGGATCACGTCGTACTCGCCGCCGAACTGCGGGTACTCGTTCCCGAGCTGATGGAAGCAGTGCGGGCAGGCCGTCACGACGGTCCGCACGCCGTACTTCGCCAGCGTCTCGACGTTGTCCTTCGCGAGCATCTGGTAGAGGTACTCGTTCCCCATCCGGCGCGCCGGGTCGCCATTGCACTTCTCTTCCTGCCCGAGGATCGCGAAGCGCACCCCCGCGGCCTGGAGGATGCGCGCGAAGGCGACGGTGGTCTTCTTGGCGCGGTCATCGAACGAGCCCATGCAGCCCACCCAGTAGAGCACCTCGGGGGACTCGCCGCGTGCGGCCAGCTCCGCCATCGTCGGGATCTCCATCCCGTCGGCCCACTTGGCGCGGTCGCCGGGATCGAAGGCCCAGGGCGAGCCGCTCGTCTCCATCGCCTCGAAGGCGGGCATCAACTCCTCCGGGAACCGCGACTCGCTGAGCACGAGGTTCCGCCGGAGCTCGTTGATGACGGAGAGCTGATCGATCGAGACGGGGCACTCGTGCACGCAGGCGCGGCACGAGGTGCAGGCCCAGAGTTCCTCCTCGGTGATATACGAATCGAGGAGCGTGCGCTCGGCGACCGCCGCGGGGGCGTCCGCCGCGAGCGTCGCCACCCCACCAGCCGAGGTGACCATCCACGGCGCCTTCTCCTCCAGCCGCTCGCGGACGTTGATCATGATCTTCCGCGGGGAGAGGAGCTTCCCTGTGGTGTTCGCCGGGCAGACCGCGGTGCAGCGGCCGCACTCGGTGCAGGCGAAGCCGTCGAGGAGCGACTTCCAGCTCAGGTGCTCCACATCCTTGGCGCCGAACTGTTCCGCATCCGGCCCCTCGAAGTCCATCGGGCGCATCGCCCCGACCACGCCGGGACCGCTCGTGTTCGAGAGATAGGTGTTGGGGAGCGAGGCGACGACGTGCAGGTGCTTCGAGTATGGCAGGTAGTTCAGGAAGCCGAGCACGAGCAGGGCGTGCGCCCACCAGAAGAGGTCGTGCAGCACCATCGGCGCGGGCATCCCGGGGCCGACACCCACCTGCACGAGCACGATCGCGAGCGGATAGCTCACCGGCCGCATCCCGGCCAGGTGCAGCGGCTCCGCCGCAATCGCGAAGGCTTCGGTCAGGAACATCGTGACCATCAGCGCACCGATCCACGAGAGGATCAGGAGCGGGTCGTTCGGGTGCGTCTCCGCCCCCTCGAGCCGCTTCACGCGCTTGGTGAGACGGCGCCAGAGCGCCATCGCGACCATCGCGAGGACAATTGCGGCGAAGGTCTCCTGGCTCAGCACGTACCCGCGATAGAGCGGCGCGGGGAGGAACATCTCGTAGCCGAAGCCCGGGACGACCCCTTCGATGAGGGTCTCCGTCGTGCCGGCGCCGAGGATCAGGAAGCCCCAGAAGATCAGCGCGTGCATCGGCCCCGCGACGGAATCGCGGAAGATCTTCGTTTGGAAGATCCCGACCGTGAGGAGGTTCCCGAGTCGCGTCGGGAGGTCGCCCCAGCGGGAATCATCGAGCCGTCCGAGCCGCAGCTCGCCGACGAGGCGCTGGACGTTCGCCGAGAAGAACCCGAGCGCGGCGACGAGGATGAGGAGGAAGAGTCCGTTCGCCGCCGTCATCTCGGTCATCCCGCCGCCTTGGCCTGCTTCACCGCGTCGGTCAGCACCGGGAGGATCTCGAGCACATCCCCGACGATGCCGTAATCCGCCGCCTTGAAGATCGGTGCGTCCTTGTCCTTGTTGATCGCGACGATGCACTTGGAGGTGCGCATCCCCGCGAGGTGCTGGATGGCGCCGGAGATCCCGCACGCCACGTAGAGGTCGGGGCTCACGAGGCGCCCCGTCTGCCCGATCTGGTCGGCGTGCGGGCGCCACCCGTCATCGGTGACCGCACGCGTCGCGCCGACGGCGGCGTTCCCGAAGGCGGCGGCGAGCGATTCCACCAGCGCGAAGTTCGCGGCCTCCTTGAGGCCACGACCGCCGGAGATGATGACCGGCGCCTCGCCGAGATCGAGCTTCGCTGCGTTGCCGGCCGCGGTCTCGGTGACGGTCACGCGGCTCGCCGCCGGGTCGCCCGCCGGGGCAAGCGCCTCGACGGTGCCCGCCTTGGCATTCGCGACCGGCAGGTACGCGCCGGGCCGCACGCTGACCACGGCTGGGGACGCCGTGAGCGTCATCGTCTGCAGGATCTTCCCCGTGTAGCCGGGGTGGGTGACCGTGATGGCGTCGGCCTTCACCGTCAGCGCCGTCGCGTCCGAGGCCATCGGCACCTGCAGCTTCGCGGCCACGCGCGGGGCGATGTCCTTCCCGGTGGCCGAGGCCGTGCAGACGAAGGCGCCGTAACCGCCCCCCATCCGCGCGGCGAGCGTCGCGCTCACCGCCTCGGGGTTGTTCTGCGCGAAGGCGGCGTGCTCCACCACGAGCACCGCGTCGGCACCGTGCGCCCCGAGGGCGG
>JARIFA010000086.1 GCA_031127075.1 Gemmatimonadota bacterium
GAAGCGCGCGTACGCGCGGGCGGAGAGGAACGCGCCGGCGTCGCCCCAGACGCCCGCGGTGATCCCCGCGAGGCCCGCGGCGCCGAGCGCGGTCGTCTCAATCTCGGCGGGCCGCTCGACGGGGACGCCGAGGACGTCGGCCTGGAACTGCATCAGCCAGTCGTTGCTGGTCGCGCCGCCGTCCACGCGCAGGACGTCGAGCGGGGCGCCGCTGACGCCGCGCATCGTGTCGAGGACGTCGGCGGTGCCGAAGGCCATCGCCTCGAGCGCGGCGCGGACGAGATGTTCGCGCCGTGTGCCGCGGGTGAGGCCCAGGATGGTGCCGCGCGCCTCGGGTTCCCAGGCCGGCGCCCCGAGCCCGGTGAGCGCCGGGACGAAGTAGACGCCGTCGGTCGAGTCGACGGCGCGCGCCATCGCCTCGCTCTCGGACGCGACCGCGAGGAGCCCGAGCCCGTCGCGCAGCCATTGCACCGCCGCCCCCGCGACGAAGATCGCGGACTCCAGGGCGTACGCCGGCCGCCCCGACGCATCGCAGCCGAGGGTGGTGAGGATGCCGCGCCCGCCGACGGGACGCTGCGCCCCGGTGTTGAGGAGGAGGAAGGCGCCGGTGCCATACGTGTTCTTCCCCTCCCCCGCGCGCCAGCATCCCTGCCCGAACAGCGCGGCCTGTTGGTCGCCGGCGACGCCGAGGATCGGGAGCGCGACCCCGAGGTGTTCCGCCGCGGCGACTCCGAAGTCGCCCGCGGAGGGGCGCACCTCGGGGAGCATCGCGCGCGGGACGCCGAAGAGCTCCAGGAGCGGGGGACTCCAGTCGCGGGCGTCGATGTCGAAGAGCATCGTCCGCGAGGCGTTCGTCGGGTCGGTCGCGTGGACCGCACCCCCGGTGAGTCGCCAGATGAGCCAGCTGTCGATCGTGCCGGCCCGGAGGCGGCCGACGTCGAGCCCGCGGGGCGCCGCGACCTCGCGGAGGAGCCACTCGAGCTTCGTCGCGGAGAAGTAGGGATCGGGGACGAGCCCGGTGAGCTGCTCGATGCGCGGGGCCCAACCCTCGGCGCGAAGGGTGGCGCAGCGGGCGGCGGTGCGGCGGTCCTGCCAGACGATCGCGGGGGCGATCGGCACGCCCGACACCGCGTCCCAGACCACGAGCGTCTCGCGCTGATTGGTGATGCCGATCGCCTCGGGCGTGACGCCCGCCGCCACGACCGCCGCGCGGGCGGCGGCGAGGGTGGTCGTCCAGATCTCCATCGGGTCGTGCTCGACCCACCCCGGCGACGGGAAGTGCTGGCCGAACTCCTGTTGCCCACGCCCGAGGATGCGGCCGTCGGCCGCGACGACGAGGGCGCGGGAGCTCGTCGTGCCCTGATCGAGGGCGAGGATGGTGCGCGGTCGGGTCATAGGGAGAACGTATAGATTGCACCGTCCACCGCCAGCCGCCCGGAGTCGTATGCCCGCGCCCTTCGCCTTCCTCCTCCTCGACGTCGAAGACCGCGTCGCGACGGTGACGATCAACCGGCCCGACAAGCTCAATGCGCTCAACGCGCAGGTGATCGACGAGCTCGACGGGATGTTCGAGGAGTTGGCGGCGCGAACCGATGTGGGGGCAATCGTGCTGACGGGGGCGGGGCGCGCCTTCGTCGCCGGGGCCGACATCGCGGCGATCGCCGCGGCGGCGGAGACACCGGCGGGGCTGGCCGCGGTCTCGGCGCACGGCACGGCCGTCTTCACCCGCATCGAGCGGCTCGCGAAGCCGGTGATCGCGGCGGTGAACGGTTTCGCGCTCGGCGGCGGCTGCGAGCTCGCGCTCGCCTGTCATCTGCGCGTCGCGAGCACGCACGCGAAGTTCGGGCTCCCCGAGGTGAAGTTGGGGCTGATCCCGGGATATGGCGGGACGCAGCGGCTCCCGCGGCTCGTCGGGCAGGGGCGCGCGCTGCAGCTGATCCTGACGGGGGAGGCGATCGACGCCGAGACCGCGCACCGGATCGGGCTCGCCAACGAGGTCGTGGCGGGGGATCTGCTCCTGGAGGCGGCCCGGTCGCTCGCCAAGATGATGGTCGCACAGGGGCCGCTCGCCCTTCAGCACGCGATCACGGCTGTCACCGCCGGAGCGGGCCTCCCACTCGACGCCGCGCTCGCGCTCGAGGCGGAGCACTTCGGCGCGGTGGGCCGGACCGAGGACATGCGCGAGGGGACGACGGCGTTCCTCGCGAAGCGCGCCCCGGCGTTCCGCGGCGCGTGACCGGGGCTGCGGCGCCCATCGGGGGCGACGCGCCCACCGCCGCGCGGCTGGCGACGCTCGCCGTGCGCGACTTCCGCAACCTCGTCGCGGTGAACGCGAGTGTCCCGGACGCGGGCGTCGTCGTGGTGGGCGAGAACGGCCACGGGAAGTCGAACCTCCTCGAGGCGATCGCGTATCTGCGGCTCTTGCGCTCCGTGCGTGGTGCGCGCGACCGGGACCTGATCCGGCACGGCGCGCCTGCGTTCCACATCGCTGCGACGTGCGCGGGGAGCCCGGTGCGACGCGTGAGCGTCGGGGTGGACCGACAGGGGCGCAAGCGCGTGATGCTCGATGGGGCCGACGCGGCCCGCCTGACCGATGCGCTCGACGCGTTGCCGTCCGTGACCTTCTCGCCGCGGGATGTGGACCTCGTGGCCGGGGGCCCGGGGGAGCGGCGCCGGTTCCTCGACATCACGCTGGCGCTGAGCGCGCCGGCGTACCTCGAGGCGCTGCGCCAGTACCGGGCCGCGCTCGCACGCCGGAACGCCGCGTTGCGCGAGGCGGTGCGACGCGGGGCCGCGGCGGCCGGGGTGGCCGCGTGGGAGCCCGCGCTCGCGCGGCACGGCGGGTCGCTCGTGCGCGCGCGGCGTGCGTGGGTGGCCGCGTCGGCCGAGCCCTTCGCCGCGCACTGCGCCGCCATCGGCGAGCGGGGCCGCCCGACGCTGCGCTACGCCGGTGCCGCCGCCGAGGCGGACGACCCCGAGGCGGCGATCGCGGAGCAGCTCGAGCGACAGCGCGAGACCGACGTGCGGCGCGGGCTGACGCAGGCCGGTCCGCACCGGGACGACCTCGGGATGGCCCTCGACGGGCACGACCTGCGGACAGTCGGCTCGGCGGGGCAGCATCGGACGGCGGCGATCGTGCTGCGGCTTCTCGAGGCGGCGACGCACCGCGACGCGACCGGGGTGACCCCCGTCCTCCTCCTCGATGATCCGTTCGCGGAGCTCGACCGGCAGCGGACGACGCGGATCCTCGCCCTCCTCGCCGCCCTCGGTCCGGGGCAGCACCTCGTCTGTGTCCCGCGGGCCGACGAGGTGCCGGCGCAATACACGCGGCTCGCGCGCTGGACGATCGCCGATGGCACGCTGACGACGGGGGCGGCGTGACGGCGCGCGACGGGTCGGGGGCGCCGCGTGGGATCCGTGAGGCGATGGCCGCGCTGTTGCGCGCGACGGGGCTCGACGCGCCGATCGCGCGCGCCGGCGTCCTCGCCGCGTGGGGTCCCGCCGTCGGCGCACGGATCGCCGCGGTGACGGAGGCGCGGCTCGTGACGGCGGACGGGACGCTCGTCGTCGCCGTGAAGACGCACGCGTGGATGCAGGAGCTGACGCTGATGGAACGGCAGTTGCTGGCGCGGCTCGCCACGGAGGCCCCCGGGCATGCGGTCTCGAAGATCCGCTGGGAGCTGATGCGCTGACCGGGGGTGTTCCCGAGGGGAAATTGATTGATTTGCCCCTCCGGCACGGGTAACTTCCAGGGTCGGTTTCCGTGGGCGTCCGCGCCCGCGCTTCCTCGCTCCCCTCCTCGCTCATGGCCAAGACGAACGACGCCGCCGAGTCCTCCTACGACGCCTCCGGAATCCAAGTCCTCAAGGGGCTCGAGGCGGTCCGGAAGCGCCCCGGGATGTACATCGGCTCTACCTCGCACCGCGGGTTGCACCACCTCGTCTACGAGGTTGTCGACAACTCGATCGACGAGGCGCTCGCCGGCTACTGCGACACGGTGGCGGTGACGATCCACCCTGACGACTCGATCACGGTCGAGGACAACGGGCGCGGGATCCCGGTGGACATCCATCCGGTGGAGAAGCTCCCGGGCGTCGAGCTCGCGCTGACGGTGCTGCACGCGGGCGGCAAGTTCGACAAGAACACGTACAAGGTGTCGGGCGGCCTGCACGGCGTGGGCGTCTCGGTGGTGAACGCGCTGTCGGAGCGGCTGAAGGTGTGGGTGAAGCGCGAGGGGAAGGAGCATTACATGGACTTCGCGCGCGGCGACACGACCACCAAGCTCCAGGTGCTCGGCACGGTGAAGGCGAAGGACACCGGCACGAAGGTCTGGTTCAAGCCCGACGCGCAGATCTTCACCGAGCTCGTCTACGACTACACGACGCTCTCCACGCGCCTCCGCGAGCTCTCGTTCCTGAACAAGGGCGTGACGATCACGCTCACCGACGAGCGGGAGGGGCAGGCGCGGTCCGAGACCTTCCACGCGAAGGGCGGTCTGAAGGAGTTCGTGGCGTTCCTGAACACGAAAGCGAAGGCGCTGCACCCCGACATCCTGTACCTCGAAGGCGAGCGCGACGACGTCGGCATCGAACTCGCGCTGCAGTACAACGACGGGTACAACGACAACGTCTTCTCCTTCGTCAACAACATCAACACGCACGAGGGCGGGACGCACCTCACCGGCTTCAAGTCGGCGCTGACGAGCGTGATCAACAAGCACCTCGACAAGTCGTCCTTCGCCAAGAAGGACAAAGAGGTCAAGCTCTCCGGCGATGACGTCCGTGAGGGGCTGACGGCGGTGCTCTCGGTGAAGGTCCGCGAGCCGCAATTCGAGGGGCAGACGAAGACGAAGCTCGGGAACTCCGAGGTCGAGGGGATCGTGCGTGCCGTGGTGAACGAGTGGCTCGCGCCGTACCTCGAGGAGCACCCCCGCGTCGCGAACATCGTGCTCGAGAAGGCGCTCTCGGCGGCGCGGGCGCGCGAAGCGGCCCGCAAGGCGCGCGATCTCACCCGGAAGAAGTCGGCGCTCGACGTCGGCAACCTCCCGGGCAAGCTCGCCGACTGCTCCCTCTCCGACCCCGCGATGTGCGAGCTCTACCTGGTCGAGGGCGACTCCGCCGGCGGCTCCGCCAAGCAGGGGCGCGACCGGATGTTCCAGGCGATTCTCCCGCTCCGCGGCAAGATCCTCAACGTCGAGAAGGCGCGCATCGACAAGATCCTCTCCAACGAGGAGATCCGCACGATCATCACGGCGATCGGCGCGGGGATCAAGGAAGAGTTCCAGCTCGACGGCGTCCGGTACCACAAGATCATCATTATGACGGACGCCGACGTCGACGGCGCCCACATCCGGACCCTCCTCCTCACGTTCTTCTTCCGCCAGATGCCCGAGCTGATCGACGCCGGGATGATCTACATCGCGCAGCCGCCGCTCTTCCGCGTCGGCAAGGGGAAGGAGGAGTACTATGCGTACGACCTCGCCGAGCGCGACGCGATCGCGACCCGCCTCGGCGGCGAGGGGAAGGCGAACCTGATGGTGCAGCGCTACAAGGGCCTCGGCGAGATGAACCCCGACCAGCTCTGGAAGACGACGATGAATCCGGAGACGCGGACCATCCTCAAGGTGACGATGGATGACGCATTCCAGGCCAATGAGATCTTCCAGACGTTGATGGGGGACGAGGTCGAACCGCGCCGCGTCTTCATCGAGACCAACGCCAAGTTCGTGTCCAACCTGGACATCTGACCCTGCCCGGCGAGGACGCCCCGTGTCGCTCCCGCTCGACCGCTTCACCCTTGAGGTCGTCCTCGTCGCCGTCACGGGCCTGATGACGTTGATGATGGCCAACGTCTGGCTCACGAACCGGGACGAGCCGGGGGTGCGCACGTGGTTCGCCGCGACGGTCGGCGGATTCATCGTCTTCGGCGTCATCGCCGGCCTCGACGCGGGGGCGGATGGGGCAGTGACCCTGTTCGGCGCCCGCAACGTCGGATCGTTCCTCCTGTCGCTCGCGCTCCTCGCCGGGGTGATGGAGTTCCGTGGCATCAGCGGGCCCCGCTGGCGGCGCGCCCTCGGGGGCATCGGCGTCGTCGTGAGCGTGGCGTTGATCGCACTGCACGCCGTGGTCCGGATACGCCTCGTGGTCTTCGACGTGAGCGCCATCGCCGCGATGGCCGGGCTCGCAACGGCGATCGTCTGGCGGGCCCCGGAGCCGGAACGTCGGGCGCTCCGGTTCGGCACCATCGCCCCGCTAGGGATGATCGGTGTCCTCGCCATGCGGCTCTGGACGACCCTGCAGGCGGGCCCCGACACCATCCTGCCGGACCCCGACACGCAGAACGCCGTCTTCCTGATGACGTCGCTCTTCAACATCACGATGACCCACACCGCGACGCTGGTCCTCTACCAGCGGGCGCAGGCGCGGACCGTCCGGCTGGCGATGGAGGATCCGCTCACGGGCCTCCCGAACCGCCGGGCCTTCGACGACCGCCTGGGGCGTGAGCTCGCCCGGAGCACGCGCACCCTGTCCCCGTTCGCGCTCATCCTGGCGGACGTGAACGACCTGAAGCGGACGAACGACCGCCACGGCCACCGCGCCGGCGACCAGCTCATCAGTGCCGTCGGGGACCGCCTGCGTGCGGTGGCGCGCGAGACCGACGTGGCCGCCCGGCTCGGGGGGGACGAGTTCGGCCTCCTGCTGACCGGCGTCGCGGACGATCGGGCCCTCGCCGCCGCGGTCCATCGGGTGCGCGAAGCGCTGGAGGGAGAGGTCGACTGCGGCAGCGGGCTCCGGATCGACCTGCGGGTCAGCCTTGGTGGCGCCCTCTGGGGCGCGCCGGAGAAAGCCCGCGATGCGCTCCTCGGCTCCGCCGACCAGAGCCTCTACGCCGACAAGGCGCGCTCGCGCCTGAAGACCGCCACCGGCTGAGTCGCGTCACCTGATGCGCGACGGGGGGCGCACCGCTGAGCGGTGCGCCC
>JARIFA010000087.1 GCA_031127075.1 Gemmatimonadota bacterium
TGAAGCTCCCGACGGCGAAGGAGTTCGCGGAGGCGATGGTCCCCCTGTTCGGGACCAACCACCCGAAGACGGCGTTCGAGGACATCCTGAAGAACGGCCGCAAGTCGGAGTACTGGCCCGCCGCCTACAAGACGGGCGCGGCGTCCGCGGCCATCGAGCCGCTGCTCCTCCGCGCGCTGTCCGGCGCGTACTACGCCCCCGAAGGGGCGTCGAAGGGCCAGACCGCGCTCGCCGTACTCGAAGCGTTGCTCTCCGGGAGGAAGTGATGCACTACACCGTCATCCCCCACGGCCGCTCTGCGGTTGGTTGGAACGGTGTTCCCGGTCGCACGAGCCTCCACGCGCTCGGCTGCGACTGCTACGGCTGCTGCGAAGGGTACGGCGCGAGTGACCGCTCTGAGGGCGAGACGATCGAGTATGCCGTTGGCGCAGCGTACGCGGCCGACGTTGCGGGCGTGCCGTTCCCGTTGGACAAGTACTTCGACCGAGACGCAGGCTATTTCGGAAGCGACAACGCGGTCCGTGACGCTTTCAGGGTTGGTCGGACGGAAGACGCGTACCCCAAAATCCAGAAGATGATGGAAGACGCGGACCTCGTCAAGGTGGCGAACATCGCCGCCAACTCGGTCGCGCCGCTGGAGAACTTCCTCGTAGTCGCCAAGAAGTACGGAAAGTTCAACGGTGAGATCGTAGACTTCATCCTCGGCATGGTCCCCCTCCCCGAGAAAGTGGAAAAGTGGCTGCGCGAACAGTCGCAGTCGCAGGGGTTCGAGACGAACCTCAACCTAGTTTTGCGCGAGAAGAAGCAGCAGCTCCAGAACGCGTTGGAGGAGCGCGCGCAGCGTGCTGCCGCTACGGCCGCCGGACAGAACCGCCAGACGGTGAGCGTTGCCGTGTCTCCGGCGTCCCTGAAGTCCGTTGGCGGTCGGGATGCGGCGGACGGTCCGTTCGGCCTCCAGTCGAGCTACGGAGGGGTGAACACCTACGTCTTGATCGTGCTGGCAGCCGCTGGCAGCTACGGCATCTACCGCGCGACGCGCAAAAGGACCTGAACCATGCACGAGTGGAACTACTACGGCGCGATCCCCGATGGCGGGCTCTACCGCGTCGGCGACTACATCTACAACTGGTTCCCCCAGAACGGGGACCTGTTCATCTACGCCTCGCCGTCGAAGAACTACGGCAGCCAGAACCAGTTGAAGGTGACGGACGCCAAGGTGCGCGACGCCATCGTGGCGGAGATCTCCGCCAAGGGGACGAAGCTCAACAAGGATCAGGCCCGCGCTGCGGCAGCCGACATCGAGGCCCGCAACAAGCCGAAGGCTCCGGCGTACACGCCTGCTCCGGCCGCAGTTTCCGAGCCCGCGCCTCCGACTTCGCTCGTTCCGACGTGGATCTACGACCCGAACGCCGCGTTCTACCAGCAGGGCTACTTCTACGCCCTCGTCGCAGCGGGCGGTATCGCCGTCGCGCTGAACTGGGACGCGATCAAGGGGATGCTCGGGCTGAACGAGTCTGCCGCGACCCCCGCGCTCGCGAACCCCCGCAAGAACAGGATGAAGAAGTACTCGAACCCCCGCATGAACCGGAAGAACCGCCGCCGGAACCGCGAGGAAGAGGTCGAGGAAGAGGTCGAGGAGATCGACGAGGACGAGGAGTAGGTCATGCAGGTTGCGTACGGCATCATCGGAGACATCCAGCAGAAGGAGCGCGCGTTCGTCGCTGACGCGGTCGCGCTCGCTGAAGCTGCGTTGTCGTCGAAGAAGTACGCCACGGAGCTGCCCGTCGCGCGGAGCGAGATGCTGCGCGCGCCGACCAACACCTACGGGGCAGGCCACAAGGCGGCCTACTGGCTCGCACTCGCGTCGACCCTCGGCTACCCGACCCTCCTGACGGAGGCCAAGGCGATCGAGGCCCAGACCCGCGGGTACGAAGAGGCGAACGTCCTCAACGTCTACAAGCCGGGGTTCTCTGAAGCGCCCGCCGACATCGCCGCGTACTACACGCGGGCGACGAACGCGATGGACGCGGTCGGCGGTCGGTCGAAGACGAACCTGAAGGGCGTGTACGCCGTGTTCGGCATCCAGTCGTCCGCGGGCGCGCAGTCGGGCACCCGCGACCAGCGGGACGACGAGAACCCCCTCACGGGGGCGGGCGGTGGCGGTCTCTTCACCGTGCCGATCACCGAAGCCGTGGCCGCGTGGGTCAAGGGCCAGATCCCCGAAGGTCTCCGTGAGGAAGACTGGAAGAAGTACGTCTTCTGGCTGAAGGTCGGCGTGGGCACGCTGGTCGTCGGCACGGGTGTCGGCATCTACCTGATCGTACGCAAGCCGAAGCGGGCCAACCGCCGAAGGAACCGCAAGTGACGACTCGCCGCAACTACAGCCGGGACGGGAACTTCCGGCACGACACCGTTGAACGGACCAGCCACCGCGCGCTGGACCGTCTCGGCGTGGCGGAACACGACCTCACGGGCGACGACCGCAAGTACGCGGACCGTCGCCGTAACTGGGCGTGGGGTCTTCCCGTGATCTCGCGTATCGAGGTCGACGACCCCGACTACCCCGACCACATCATCGAGTGTGGCCGCATGGTCGAGTTCGGCCTGCTGAACGCGCGCACGAACCCCGCCAGCGTGGTCGGCGGGAAGCCGGACTTCACGATCCGCATCCAGAGCCAGCACGTCAACGAGTCCCACCTCGGCTTCGACGGCGACCTCGATCACCGCAACACGAACCTGTACATCGTCACCCCGAAGGCGGTGCAGGAGAAGGTGCGCGAGAAGCTCTACGATCGCCGCAACGTGGTCCCTTTCGCGGACCTCGCGCAGCTCGCGGGCGGCCGTCACGCGGACGACGTGCTCGTCCGGACGAACGTCACGCCGATCGGGCCCTGCCACACGATCACCTACTACACGCACAAGAGGGGCGACGATCCCGCGTCGAACTACCGACACGAGTTCGGCGAGGAGCACCCGCACGCCCCGGTCAAGCCCATCCTCTGTGTCGACTCCCGCGGCCGTTTCTGGCTCGCGGGCGGCGACTACACCGTCCCCAACCCCGGCATCACGAACTGAGGTACGTCATGGCACGTAAGATCACCACCTCGACCGACAAGTACGGTCGCACCGTCTACAAGATCACGGGCACGAAGAAGTACGCCTTCTCGCTCGCCAAGGCGAAGAAGATCGCCGCCAGCCTCGACGGTGGCGCGGTCCGCAAGCCCGCGAAGAAGACCGCCCGCAAGGCGACTCGTCGTCCCGCGAAGCGTACGACGGCGCTCGCCCGCGTTCGGAAGCCCGCCAAGCGCACGGCCCCCAAGCGCAACGCCGCGGGGCAGTTCGTCAAGCGCAAGGCCGCGAAGAAGACGACCCGCCGCAACGCGGGTCGCAAGATGACGCAGGCTCGCCTCGACGCGATCATGGCCAAGGTCCGCTCCAAGCGTTCCGCTGGGAAGAAGGGGCTCACCCTCGCCCAGACCAAGTCGATCGCGAAGACGGCGTACTTCCTCCTCAACGGGCACACGAACGGAGCCACGGTCGAGGTGTACGATAGCGTGAAGAAGGCAGGCCGCATCGGCGGTGACCTGTACGGCTACTTGGCGCAGCACCCGGACATCATCGTCGAGGCGACGGACGAACACCCCGCGCTGGCCGCCAAGGGCTACTTCGACGACTCTGGGTACGCCTACGAGTGGGAAACCCACTAAGCGAGCGTCTTCACCGCGCGCTCCGGCGTCTTCCGGATGACGATCGCGGGGACGTTGTCCGCTTCCGCAGCGCGGTAGCGGTTCAACGCCTCGCGGACGATCTCGCTGATGTAGATGTAGCGCCCGCGCTCTTCCGTCGCGGAGGTGGCGCGGTCGCGAAGCCACTCCATCAAGTCGGCTCGGATCATGACGCGCAGGAGCTGGTAGTTCGGCTCTTCGTAAGCTGACATGGGACCCCGTGGTTCTGACGATTTGACCCGTCAAGTGCTTGTCGGCAAGACCGATGGCACCTGAAGTGCCAACGAAGGCCCCTTCGCAGATTGCACCCTCCCCCTCCCCCGTGTGATGGTTCCAACGGTACCCCACCGGAGCTTTCCCTCATGGCCCTGCCCCTCGACGGCGCGCTGTACATCAGCAACCCCCGCCGCAAGGCCTCCTCTTCCCCTGATGTCCTGAACGGTCTCGGAGATCTCATGGCGATCACCATCAGCAACCCCCTGCTCATGAACCGCATGTCGAAGCGTCAGGCTCGCGCCCACGCCAAGAGCATGAAGCGCTCCAAGAACGGGCGTTTCCTCCCCCGCCGCAAGGCTGCGAAGCGTCGCGCGTCGAAGCTCACCGCCGCCAAGCGTCGTCAGTACGGGCGGAAGGGCCAGACCAGCCGCGCTCGCCGCAGCGCGTCCCGCCGTCGTGCGAAGAAGATGTCGGCCGCGCAGTTGGAGAAGCTGATCCGTCGCTACGGGTACGTCGCCGACGTGCGCCGCCCCAAGAAGCGCCGCATCTCCAAGGAACATCAGGCCAAGATGCAGTCGCAGAAGAAGGTCTACGGCGCGCACCGCAAGACCCGCGCGGAGCTGGGCACCATTCAGGGCCCCCTCTTCATGTCGGGCGCTTTCGAGGGCGACGCGTCGAACGACGTGAAGCGTGGCGGTGTCAATAACTCCGGGATGTCGTACGAGGATCTGGCGCGTCTGGAGGCAGCCGCGGGCCGCGGCAACCCCCGCCGCAACCGCCGCAACCGCGTCCGCCGCAACGGGCGTCGGAACCCGAGCGGGTTCGCGCCTTTCGACATGATCGAGCGCGGCCTCAACGCCACGCCGTTCACGCGCTGGGCCGTGCCGTACGCCACCCCCGTGCTCGTCGGCGCGACGGTTGGCGCGGTGCACTACTTCGCCGTGAAGCAGCTCATCGGCCCCGCGGTTGAGATGATCAACCCGACCTACCTCGGCGGGCTCACGGGCTACGTCAAGACGGCGGCGGAGCGCGGCGCGTACACCATCGGCGGTGTCGCGGTCGCCACGGCGCTTCAGGTCAAGCCCCTCGCGAACGCCCTCTCCAGCGTCGGCATCAGCCGCGAACTCCAGTTCAACCTCGCCCTCGGCGCGGTGATCGTGGGTGGCGCGCTCGACGCCTACCGCTACCTGAAGGGCGATGCCGCCACCGCTTACGGCGACGGCACGGCCTACAAGGTGGTCCCCTTCGGCGGCCTGAGCTATGGCGGGCTCGATTACAGCGGCGTCCACACCGCGACGCGTCACAACCCCATCATCATGGGCCGCCCCAACCCCATCGAGATGGGAGGTCTCTCCTACGGCAGCCCTGTGGACATGGGCGGTCTCTCCTACGGCTCTCCGAGCCTGAACGGGATCGTCTACGCTGGCGAGGGCATGTAGCCTCCGTCAGTTCGTCCTCCGTCAACAATCCTCACCAAGGAAACTTCCATGTACGGTGTTCCCGGTATTCCGATGGTCGGTGGCGGGCAGGCGGGTGTTCCGCCCGTCAGCTTCGAGCTTCCCAAGAACGTGTTCCGTTTCGGCGAGCAGACCCTGTGGTCCTCGCAGTTCTTCGCTGGCAACTCCGCCCTCGCGAACGGCACCTTCCGCATGTTCACCACCCCGCTCGGGCAGCAGGGTCAGGGGTTCGCGGCGGCCATGTCGATCAGCGAGACCAACATCAAGGAAGGCGGCCGTATCCCCTCCGGGATCGCGTTCGACACCTTCGGGATCGCTGTCCAGCAGATCGCGACGAGCAACCAGCAGGACGTGGGCACCAACGTGGGCGTCGCCGTCGACACCGCGGCTGAGATCACGGACCTCGTCAACCTCCAGAACAACGGCGTGATCGTTTGGGACTTCACCCAGACGCAGGTCGAGGTTTGCCCCGTCATGCTGGCGGGCTCTGGCGGCGGCGCGTTCGGTACGCTCTCCGCGTCGCAGGACCCCGCGGCCGTGGGTGCCGTGACTGCGAGCCTCGGCAACGTCAGCAACGGCAACGGCAGCATCTGGCTCTACCGGAAGCACCCCGTCGCCCTCCCCGGCAACAGCACGTTCAGCATCGTCCTCCGCTTCGGCAGCCGCGCTGCCACCGTGCAGGCCAACGGCCTGATCGTTCGCGTTGTGCTGCTGGGCTACTACAAGAACGTCATCGAGATCGCCTGATCTCAAAGGATTGAACATCATGTACGGCGTTCCCGGAATCCCCATGATCGGCGGCGGACAGGCTGGGGTTCCCCCGGTCTCGTTCGAGCTGCCCAAGAATGTCTTCCGCTTCGGCGAGCAGACGCTCTGGTCGTCCCTCTTCCTCCCCGCGGCGGCTCCGCTCGCCAACGGCGTGAACCGCGTCTTCACGACTCCCCTCGGCCAGCAGGGTCAGGGCTTCGGTCAGGCTCTCTCCATCGCGGAGACGAACCTGAAGGAAGGCGGTCGTATCCCGAGCGGTATCGCGTTCGACTGCTTCGGCATCAGCGTCTCCGTTGGCACCACCAACAACGACGTTGACGCTGCGGGTAGCTTCAACGCGACCCCGATCGCGACGGCCAACCGCATCGGCAACCTGAACAACATCATCACCAACTCCGTCATCACTTGGGACTTCACGCAGACCCAGATCGACGTGTGCCCGACGAACCTCGCGGGCGCGGGTGGTGGTGCGTTCGGCGCGCTCGCGCAGGTCACCGCCACGGGCGCTGGCGCGCTCACCACGACGGGTACCCTCCAGAACGGCAACGGGTCGGTGTGGCTCTACCGCAAGCACCCCGTGGCGCTTCCGGGCAACAGCACCTTCTCGATGCTGGTCCGCTTCGGCAGCCGCGCCCCGGCGCTCGCTGCGGCGGCTGCGGGCAACGGCTCGGTCATCGTGCGCGTGGTGCTCCTCGGGTACTACAAGAACGTGGTCGAGATCGCCTAGTTCGGCGGCCG
>JARIFA010000020.1 GCA_031127075.1 Gemmatimonadota bacterium
CTGTCCGCGAAGGCGCTGGCCGCAGCCACCGTCGACCCCACCAGTGCGGCGACGAGAAACACTAGGGTCATCCCGCGAGCACCCGACGCACGAGTTGCTCCTGCCGACGCCACATCGGCGCGCCCTCCCGCGCCTCCCCGTCCGGGTGATCGTGCCCGAGCACGTGCAGGGTGCCGTGGACGACGAGCCGAACGAGTTCTTCCCGAACCGGGCGGCCGAAGTGCCGCGCGTTGGCGGCGGCAACCTCGGGGCAGATGTACACGTCGCCGATGACGGCGCCCGCCGGATCACGGAAGGTGAACGAGATCACGTCGGTCGGTCCGGCGTGGCCGAGATGGCGGCGGTTCATCGCCGTGATCCGCCGACGGGTCACGAGCGTCACCGAGACGAGCGCCGGTCCCGCGCGCTCCGCGCGCAGGACCGCCGCGACCGCGGCGGAGAGACGCGCGCGAGAGACGGGGGTCCGGACGCCCTCCAGCTGGACGCTCACCAGACGTGCGGTCATCCCTCGGTCTCCCGCGCATACGCGGCGACGATGTCCCGGACGAGCCGGTGCCGCACGACGTCCACCTCGGTGAAGTAGTGGAATCCGATCCCCTCGATGCCCTGGAGGATCCGCTCCACCTGCAGCAAGCCGCTCTCCTCCCGCTTCGGTAGATCCACCTGCGTCTTGTCGCCGGTAATCACCGCCCGCGAGTTCACGCCGAGCCGGGTGAGGAACATCTTCATCTGCGCGCTCGTGGCGTTTTGTGCCTCGTCGAGGATGACGAAGGCATCGGCGAGCGTCCGGCCGCGCATGTAGGCCAAGGGCGCGATCTCGATGACCCGCGTCTCGAGTGCGCGGACGACCCGTTCCGGCGGCATCAGGTCGTCGAGCGCGTCATACAGCGGTCGCAGATAGGGATCGACCTTGGCCTGCATATCGCCTGGGAGGAAGCCGAGCGACTCACCCGCCTCGACGGCGGGCCGTGCCAGCACGATGCGCCGCACGCGCTTCCGGGCGAGGGCATCCACCGCCGCCGCGACCGCGAGGTAGGTCTTCCCCGTCCCGGCGGGGCCGATGCCGATCACGATCTCGTGGTCCATCAGCTGCTGGAGGTACTCCGCCTGCCCCTGCGTCTTGGGCTGGATGATCTTGCGCACGCCGGGGAGGACGATGCGCCCCGGACTTCCCGCGTCACGCGCCGGGCCCTCGAGCGAAAAGCGGAGCACGTCATCGGGCTCGAGCGGCACGCGCTGCCGCGCCTGCTCGATCATCCGGGCCGCCACCGCCGCGGCCCGGTCCACCGCCTCGGACGCCCCCGCGAGCGACATCGCGTCGCCACGCAGCGTCACGCGCACCGGAAAGAGCTTCTGTAACTCCGCGAGGTTCACGTCCCCGGCCCCGGCGAGCGTGAGAAGGTCCGCCCCCTCGGTCGAGAGCCGCTGAATCGTCTCGGTCCCCGCGGCCTCAGCCATCCGACGGCACCGATCGGATGTGGAGCTCGTCGAGGTCCTGCGACGGCACGACGCTCGGCGCGCCCTCGAAGAGCGCACGCGCGGCGGTCGTCTTCGGGAACGCGATCACGTCGCGGAGGGAGGTCGCGCCGGCGAGGAGCATCGCGATCCGGTCGAAGCCGAAAGCGATGCCGCCGTGCGGCGGGGCGCCCGCCCGCAGCCCCTCGAGCAGGAACCCGAAACGCCGCTCCTGCTCCGCCGCGTCCCCGATCCCGAGCAGCTCGAACATCCGCGCCTGGACCGCCGGGTCGCTGGTGCGGATGCTGCCACCGCCGAGCTCGACGCCATTGAGCACGCAGTCGTAGGCGAGCGCCCGCCAGGTGGCCGGCGCGTCGGGGCGCGCCCGCATGTCGTCGGCGTTGGGCGAGGTGAAGGGATGGTGCACTGCCGCGAGCGCGCCGGTCACAGGATCCATCTCGAACATCGGGAAGTCCACGACCCACAGGAACCGGCGCGCGGCGGGGTCGGCGAGGCCGAGCCGGGACGCGCACTCCTGTCGCACGCGATCGAGCGCGGGGTTGGCGACGCGATCCCCCGCTGCCACGGCGAGGAGCAGCTCCCCGTCCGCGAGCCCGAGCGCCGCCACCGCCTCCGGCCCGACGAACTTCGCGAGCGGTCCCTCGAGCACCCCCGCCGTCGATTTCAGGCGGATGAGCCCGCCCACGCCGGCGCCCTTCGCGATCGCCTCGAGCTCATCGACCTGCTTGCGGCTCCAGCCGGCGGCCCCGGGCACGCGGATCCCGCGCACCCGACCACCGGCGGCGAGTGCCCCCTGGATGATGCCGGACTCACTCGACTGGAAGATCGGGGTCAGGTCCTCGATCGCGAGCCCGTAGCGGAGGTCGGGGCGGTCACAGCCGTAGCGCTCCATCGCGTCGGCGTAGGTCATCCGCTCGAACGGCGTCGTCACCGTGACGCCGGCCTCCGCCCAGAGGGCGCGCACGAGACGCTCGCCAACGGCGATCACGTCCTCCTGCGAGATGAACGAGGCCTCGATGTCGATCTGCGTGAACTCGAGCTGCCGGTCGGCCCGGAGATCCTCGTCGCGGAAACAGCGCGCGATCTGGAAGTACCGGTCGAACCCGCTGCACATGAAGAGCTGCTTGTAGATCTGCGGCGACTGCGGCAGCGCGTAGAACTCGCCGGGATGCATCCGGCTCGGCACGAGGAAATCGCGCGCCCCCTCCGGCGTCGGCTTCGTGAGGATCGGCGTCTCCAACTCCAGGAAGCCGTCATCGCTCAGCACCTGCCGCGTCACCTGCATCAGGCGGTGCCGGAGAACGAGGGCGTGCTGCAACTCCTCCCGCCGCAGATCCAGAACGCGATGCCGGAGGCGCAGGTCCTCGGCGGGCGGCTTCGCCTCCTTGGACAGCGCGACCGGGATCGCGGGGGTCACCGCTGGTCCGACCACTCGCAGCGCGGTGGCGCGGACCTCGATGTCCCCCGTCGCCATCTCCGGATTCCGCATCTCCGCAGGCCGCGCCGTGACGATCCCATCGATGAGCACGACCGTCTCGATCCCGACCGCCGCCGCGGCGGCGACGACCTCCGCCGGCGCCCAGTCGGCGTTGAACGAGCACTGCACGATCCCCTCGCGATCCCGCAGGTGCAGGAAGACGTGCCCGCCAAGATCACGGGTCCGATGCACCCAGCCACCGAGGCGGACCGCGGCGCCGATGTCCGAAGGACCAAGAGCCCCCGCCAGATGCGAGCGGAGGGTTGTGGCGCGGGCGGTGGAGGGACTGGAGCTCACGAGGCGGACCCATGGCGCCGCGGCGCCGGCTGGAAGAAGAGAGGAGCGAGCAGGATCCCGACGACCCCGCCGCCGATGTCGGCGAACCAGTCCCAGACGTCGGGAAATCGACCGGGGATCCACGCCTGATGGAGTTCGTCCAGCATCGCGAGGACCGCGATGGCGGCGACGATCGCGGCGGCGATGCGCCACGGCCGGTCCGCAGGGAAGGCGGCACGGGCGGACAGCAGGCTCAGGACGAGGTACGCCCCAAAGTGCGCGACCTTGTCAGCGGACGAGGCGATCTCGATAAGATCGAGCTTCGGCCACGAGGTCATCAAAAGGATGAATCCCATCCAAGAGACGGCGGGCCACCAGCGAGGGGGGAAGACGACACGCATCAGCGATGTAAACCTAACGGGCGCCGTGACTTGGTGGTAGCCGCGACACGTTGACCCGCTCCCCTCGTCCCGGTACTCTGCAGAATGATCAATCTGCTGGATCTCGCCCCTGCGGACGCCGAGCGGACGCTCCGCTCATTCCTCGAGGCCGAGGGCGAGCCAGGGTACCGGGCGGGCCAGATCGTCGCGCGCCTCTGGGCGCGCCCCGTGGCGACCTTCGACGAGATGACCGACCTCCCGGTGCGGCTACGTACCCGGCTCGCCGAGGCGTTCGCCCTGCCCCGCCTCCCACTGGTGACCTCGCAGGCGTCGACGGACGGCACGCGGAAGTTCCTGTTCCAGCTCGCCGACGGGCAGATGATCGAGACGGTCGCGATCCCGGACGGGGACCGCCTCACCTTCTGCATCTCCTCACAGGCGGGCTGCGCGCTCCAGTGCGCATTCTGTGCCACCGGTGCGATGGGCTTCGCGCGGAACCTCGCCGTGCACGAGATCGCGGGCCAGGTACGCGAGCTCGCGCTGCTCGCCGACCCGCTGCGCGCGACGAACATCGTCTTCATGGGGATGGGAGAGCCGCTGATGAACTGGAAGGCGGTCACGGACGTGCTCACCATCCTCAATGATCCGATGGGCTTCGGGATCGGAGCGCGTCACATCACCGTCTCGACCGTGGGCGTGCTCCCGGGGATCATCGCGCTCGGGGCGCGTCGCGAGCAGTTCCGTCTCGCGCTCTCCATCCACGCGCCGAGCGATGCGCTCCGGCAGCAGTTGATGCCGGTCAACACGAAGTATCCGTTGGCGGACGTGATTGCGGCGGCGGCGGCGTTCGATCGCCGCGTGACCTTCGAATACGTGATGCTCGGCGGGGTGAACGACCAGCCGGCGCACGCAGACGCGCTCGCGGCGCTCGCGCGCGAATGCCAGGCCTTCGTGAACCTCATCCCGCTGCATCCCGGCGGCTCGATGGGATTCACCCCCACGTCTCCGCAGGAGATCGCGCGATTCGCCCGACGCATCCGCGGCCACGGCGTGGAGGTCGCGATCCGCAAGAGCCGCGGGACGGACATCGCCGCGGCGTGTGGGCAGCTACGGGTCGAACGGATCGGGCGGCGGACGCCACGCCCGACCGACGACCACGGTGAGGTGCAGGTCGCGTGAGGAGTCGGGGCGTGCGATGATGCGCGCCCCGCCGATCGCCCGCGCCGCCCACTGCGCCCAGAGGGTGTCGCCCGCGTGTCGGTAGACGATCGACGAATCGGTCGGAGCCTCGGCATTCCCTGACGTGACGACATCGAAGCCGGCATCCCGGAGCGCCCGGGTGGCACGGCGCGCGAGCCCGCGCGTCGACGTGCCGTTGAGCGCCGCTACCACAATGCGCGTGCCCGGTGGGACGATCCGATCGGCCGTGGGCGGCTCTCGCACCGGCATCGCCGCCGCGCGGTCGCGCCGCGACCAGCCCCACGCGCCGAGCGCCCCCAGCACGAGGGCGAGCAGCAGCCACCGGCCTTTCCCGTGCCAGCGGCTCATCGCACCGCGTTCCAGAGGTCGACCGCCTCCGGAAAGAGTTCCTTGCCCTCACGCAGGGTCCACTCAAGGCGCATGCGGACCACCTGACGGAAGACGCCATCGAAGTCGTGCGGCAGGTGCTGCGCGAGGAACGCACGGTCGGCCTGGAGGAACCGCCGACCGGGTTCGAGAAAGTCCGCCATATACAGGGCGCGGCCGGTCCGTGCCCACTCACCGTGTCCGACGGTGTGCCACCGGACCGCCTCGAGCACGTGCTCGCGCGTCTCCCCCTCGGCCACGAGGCGCGCGGCGGCCGCCGGCCCGTGCAACACCGCAAACGGCCGGTCGAGTCCGGGCGTCAGCGCCCGGAGCGTCGCTTCGTCGGCATCCCGCAGGGCATCGTGCCATCGACCGGCATCGTGCCAGGCCTGCGCCTCATCCGCGGGGAGCTGCAACGCCCGGGCCCAGTCATCGAGCAATGCCGTGACACGACCGATGTGGGCGAGGCGTCGCTCCCCGACCTCCGCCCACGCGGGGAGGACCGGCCCTCCATCCATCGGCGCTGCGGCCGCTCCGCTCGTGCTCACAGCACGTAATCCCCGGCGCGGATCCCGTGACGGTCGGCGTCGAAGGTGCCGACGATGGCATGACGGAACGCCCCGGCCTCATCGACCTCTGCGAGATTCACTTCACGACCTGGGAACTGATGCGCCCCTTCGGCGTCCCGCGCGATCCGCACGATTGGGCGGTCGCCGAGCTCGGCGAGCGGATTGACGCGCACCACGACGCCGACCTCGCCGGACGCGAGCAGCACGGCGGTACCGACCGGGTAGGTCCCAAGCAGTTGCGCCAGCCCCTTGAGGAGGACGGGGTCGAGGGCACGGGCCGGGTTCGCCAGCAGGAGCGCGAGCACCTCCGAGGGATCGAGCGGGAGCCCCGTCGCCAGCCGTCGCGAGGTCACCGCGGCGTAGGCATCCGCGACCGCGACGATGCGCGCGGAGTACGTGAGCTCGCCGATGCGGCGGGTCTGCGGATAGCCGGAGAGATCGCGTCGCATGTGGTGCTGATACGCGACGAGCATCGAGCGATAGGCGAAATCCGCCTGATCCCGGAGCTGGAGGAGCGCGAGCACGCCAAGCCACGGGTGCTGTCGGAGCATCCGCCACCGGTCCGCCGGCGGCACGGCGGCGGCGTCGTAGAGCGACTCCGGGAGCCGCGACAGGCCGATGTCGTGGAAAAGCGCGGAGAAGCCGAGCTGATACAGCGCCAACCGATTGAGCCCGACGCGCCGGCCGAGCGCGACCGACAGGATCGCCACATCGATCGCATGGGCGACCTCGTCGGCGGCATACCCACGCACCGAGGTGAGCGCCACCAGCGAGGCCTCGGCGACCAACATCTGGTCCACGATGCCCTGCACCACGCGCTTCAGCCGCTTCAGGTTCGCCGGATGCGCGTGCCCGACCGCCCATTGCACATCCACCATCGCGACGACGGCCTGTTCGTAGACGCGGCGGGCGCGCGCCCGCTGCTCGGCCGCATCGTCCAGCGCATCGCTCTCCTGCTCGAACGGCCGCAGCCGGAACGCCTGCACGTCGTGCACCTCGAGCGCATCACGCAACGCATCGAACCGCGACCGAGGCGAGGAACCGACCGGATCGAGGAGGCAGGTCAGGAGCACCGCCCATTCCGCCGGCTCGGGGAGCTGGCGGAATCCGAGCCGCTCGACGTCGCTCTCCCGGAACCGGGCGATGACGAAGCTGAAGCTCTCGTAGTTGTCGACCTCAAGCTTCATCCGCGTCGCATTGAGGAACAGGAACTCCCCCGCCACACGGAACTCGCCCTCCCCGTCGCTCGACACCAATTCCCGCGCCGTCCTGGAGAGATCCTCGAGCGACTTCTGCACCGTCGGGTTGTCGACGGGATAGATGCGGAGATTTCGCATCGCGGCGTAGAGCGAGAAGAGGAATTGCCGCCCGAGCATCCGGACGTCCCCCTCGCCCAACCCGACGGTCGCGATGCTCCCGGTGGCCCGCCCGAGGCTCCCGCCCTCCGACGGCCGGTTCGGTCCCGTCATACGCTCGTACCCCCGTCGATAGAACGTGCCCGGAGACTCCGAGCCACCGCCGCTTTCACCACCGGATCCTTGTCGGCGGCGAACGCCTCGAGTGTACGCCGCGCCGTCGGGGTCCCGACCTGCCCGAGGGCGATCGCCGCGGCCGCGCGGAGCTCGGTGTCGCCGCCCCGGGCGAAGAGACCACCCGAGACCGTCAGCATCGCCTCGAGGTCGGGGACGCCCCCATCCCCGCAGACGCTGCCGAAGAGTTCGAACAGCGCGAGCCGCTCTGAGCGGTCCATCTCGCGAATCGCCTTCCCCTTGATGAGCGCGGCCACCCGCGGGCGGACGGCGGCGACGCGGCGCGCGGTGAGCGTCTTGATGGCCGGCACGCGCAGCTCGCGCACCGGATCGGCGATCAGCGGCTCGAGGGCGGCGATCGCATCGGGACTGCCGATCGCGGTGAGCGCCGCCAGCGCCGCGAGTCGCACCTCTTGCTCCGCGGTCGAATGGACGACCCCGGCGAGGGGGGCGACCGCCGCGGTGACGCCGAGACGACCCGAAAGGCGTGCGGCTTCGATCGCCACCGACGCCCGGGGGTCCGCGACAAGCCGGACGAGGTCGGCGGTGTGCGAGATCGCGAGGCGCTCGATGACCGCGGCGACCGTCGTCCGGAGCGTACCGTTATGAGTCCGCGCCGAGAAGTCGAGGAGCGTGGCGATCGCCCCGACTTTCAGATAGCCGAAGAGGTCGACGAGGTCGTCCTCGCTCGGCAGTACCTCGACCCCCTCCAGCACGTCGAGCATCCGCGCGAGCGTCTCCTGCGTGCTCATCCGTTCGGCGAGTTGGCCGAGGGTCCGCCGGTCCGCGTCCGCGAGGTCGGGGGCTCGCTCGAGGACCAGGAGGACCTCGCGGACGGCGTAGGCCACGGAGTTGAAGTGGCCACGGTCGATGAAGTGCACACAGAGGGATTCGATCGCCTCGACCGCCTCGGCGCGCACCGTCGGGTCCGTCTGCTCCTCGAAGATGTCAAAGAGGGACCCCAACACCGCCCGACGCAGATCGAGCGCCTGCTCTCGGGTCGCTTCGGACCGGAGGTACTCCATCTCCGCCGCGAGGAACGCGTGGGGGGTCCCCTGCGCCTCCGCGGTTCGAATCACCGTCGACGCTCGGCGCGCGGGCACCGCGGTGGGCCGCCCCTCGCGCAGCCCACGGAGGGCCTCCTCCACGGTGGGCGCCTCTGCGGGGCGGACACTCCAGAGTCCCGGTGACTCCCCTGGGACGAGCGGCGGCGTCTGATCGAAGGTCTCGATGTACTGATAGCGTAGGTAGAGAAAATCCTGCTCCCACATCAGCGTCAGCAGGTCATCGTCCTCCGCCGTCGCCCGCCGCGCGGACGCGAGACACCGGAGCAACCCGACGAGCTCCGCACCCTCGAAGCCCCGATAGAGGGAGAGTTCGCGGACCCCGTCTTTATAGAGCAGCCAGGGGAGCGAGTCCCCGGCGATCTGCGGCATCTCGTGGACGACGACGCCGTGCCAGAGCAGCGCCGTCTCGGTCACGGTCAGCTCCACCCCGTCCACCTGGCCGAAGAGCGCCCGGAATCCGGCACGCGACGCATCCAGCGACCGGACATAGGCTGGGTTGTTCGCCATGTAGAGCTGGTGCGCCCGCATCACCTTGTCGAAGAAGCGGAACGCGTCGACGACCAGCTGCGGGTCCGCCGGCAATGCCGCCGCGGCCCCCCCTGGCCCTGACACCCTCGGATCGCCTTGTGCTTCGGTCACTGTTCGGATAGGGTTACTTCGGTGACTGTTCGGGCGTCCTCTCGGTGAGGCGGCCGGCCGGCTGCCTTCCGTTCCTCACTTCCGCCGCAGGTGGCCGATGCCGCTGACCAAGAAACAGCGCGAAATCCTGACCTACCTCTCCGACTACTCGTCTGCGCACGGCTACGCGCCGAGCTTCGAGGAGATCGCCGAGCAGTTCAACTATAACTCGCTGGCCACGGTCCACGAACACCTGAGCAATCTCGAGCGCAAGGGATACATCCGGCGGAGTTATAACGAAAGCCGGGCGATCGAGATTCTCCCGAGTGATGCGACGCCTCGCTCGATCGAACTGCCGATCCTCGGCGCGGTGGCCGCCGGGGCGCCGATCGAAGCGTACGACGGGACCGACACCCTCGCCGTGCCCGATGATTTCGTGCGGCGCGGGGGCGCGCACTATGTGCTCCAGGTGCGCGGGCAGTCGATGATCGAGGATCAGATCGCCGATGGCGACTTCGTCGTCGTGCAGGACCGGCCGGCGGCCGACAACGGCCAGATGGTGATCGCGATGATCGACGACGCCGGCGCGACGGTGAAGCGGTACTACCGGGAGCGCGATGGGCGGATCCGGCTTCAGCCGGCCAATGCGACGATGGCACCGATCTACGTCCGCGAGGACCAGATCCGTGTGCAGGGGATCGTCGTCGGGGTGATGCGCCGCTACTGAGGCGGCGCCTCTCCTCGCCAGAGCGCCCGGGCGAGGTCGTTCTCCACAACGATCGCCGCAACCACGAGTCCGAGGAGGTTGACGCGCGCCACGTCCTCCTCGGTGAAGTGTCCCTGCTGGACCCGGTTGCCGACGTTGACGACACCGTGAAGCCCGCCGCGCCACACCAGCGGGAACGAGATGAACGACCCAGCGGTCCGGTAATCATCGCGGGTCTGCAACTGCGCCTTCGCGTCGACGGCGTCCGTCACGAGCAGCGGTTCGCGGCGCACCGCCACCTGCCCCGCCACCCCCTCGCCGAACGGGACGATGCGGCCGAGCGTGACCGTCGGGGGGAGCCCCCGCCCCGCGGCGAGGTACAACGTCGCCGCCGCCGGGGCGACGAGGAACAGCGAGCAGCGGGCCGCCTCCAGATCGTCCCCGAGGAGCGCGAGGAGACCATCGGTCAGCGCTGCCGGCTCCCGCGTGGCGCTCGCGACGGCGAGGAGCCGCTCCAGCAGCGCGAGCGTCCGGGTCCGCGCTCGCAGGGACTCCCCGCGGCGATGCAACTCGATCTCCGCCTGCTCCAGATGATGCGCCGCCACCGCGGCCTCCGACGCGGCCGCCGCGAGGCGACGCGCCTGCTGCCGGACGGCCTCCTCGAGTTCGGCCTGCGCGCGCTCGGTCGACGCCGACCGGTTCATCATCTCGGCGTGCACCCGCTCGACGATCGTCTCGACACTCGCCTCGGCTTCATCACGGGCGAGCAGGGCGGCATGCTTCGCGAGGGCCAGACCGTACAGCGCCACGGCCGGTTCGAGGCGCTCCGCCGCGCGGACGCCGAAGACGCGCCGCGGCTCCCAGAGGACGAGCACCCCGTGCAACACCCCCTCCACCGCGAGTCCGCGGACGGCGAGTGTGCCGTCGGCGGTCGCCGGCGTGAGGCCCAGCAGGCGCGCATAGGCGGCGGGCTCCTCCCGGACATCCGCGAAGGCGCCGGCCTCCCGGATCCCGCGTTCGACGGCCTGGGGCAGTTGGCCGAGGGAGAGCTCCATCGAGGCCGGATCGACCCGACCATCCCGGACGGTCCAACGGGCCCGGAGCAGTTCCGCGCGGCTGTCAAACGTCAGGTACGCGAGCCGGGCGTCGCGGTCGTCCTCGGCGACGACTCCGTCGAGCGCCACGAGGGCCGCCTCGAGGGAGGCGGCCCCGCCGAGGGCGAGCGCGAGACCGGGCAGGGAGCGTGACGACATCAGGTCGGGTGGCGTGCGATGGCGGAAGTCTATCGGCGGTGCCGGTGCTTCGCTTGAAGCCCCCCCACGCGTCCCGCTAAGTTTCTCCGAATGGCGGAGCGGACCTTCCAGCTGGTCCTGCAGTACGACGGAACGGACTTCGCCGGTTGGCAGGTCCAGCCCGACCGCCGCACCGTGCAGGGTGAGCTGGAGGCGGCCCTGCAGCGCCTCGTCGACGCCCCGATCCGGGTCACTGGGGCCGGGCGCACCGACGCCGGGGTGCACGCCCGCGGACAGGCCGTGGGCGTCCAACTTCGGGCGCACTGGACCCCTGAGCGACTTCAGCGCGCGTTGAACGGCCAGTTGCCTGCCGACCTCTGGGTAGCCGACGTGCGAGCGATGCATCCCGAGTTTCACGCCCGGTTCAGCGCCACCGCCCGGCGGTACACCTATGCGATCGGGACCGCCGCGGACGCCGGATCCCCCTTCCGCCGCCGCTTCGCGACGCCGTGGCACGAGCCGATGGACCGCCCAGCCCTCGACTGGTGTGCCGAGCGCCTCGCCGGGGCCCATGTGTTCCGGGCATTCGCCGTCCGCGGCACCGCGCCCGACACGGATGACCATCGATGCGAGGTGACCCTCGCGCGCTGGCGTCCATCCGCCGCCCCGGAGGGGGGCGACCTCGTCTTCGAGATCGCGGCAAACCGGTTCCTGCATCATATGGTGCGGTTCCTCGTCGGGACGATGCTCGACGTCGGGCGCGGACGCCGCCCCCGTGAGTCGTTCGCGACCCTGCTCACGGCCGCGACGAACGACGAGGTCTCCCCCCCGGCACCACCGATGGGGCTCTGCCTCGAGGCCGTCACCTACCCTCCCGAGCTCTACGCCGCCTGATGCGCCTCTACCTCGCCTCCGTCCTCCCCGATGAGATCGAGTGGGCCCACACGATGGGCTGGTGCGACGGCATCGTCGCGACCCCCGGGGTCCTCGCCGCGACCGTGCCGCACGCCGACCCGCGCGAGATCCTGTCCGAGGTCGCGGCGGTCTGGTCGCTGCCGATCTTCACGAGCGTCGGGTCCCTCCAGGCGGACCAGATCGTCCGCGACGGGAAGGCGCTCGCCCGACTCGCGGAACAGGTGATCGTAGCGGTGCCGTTCATCGAGGATGCGATTCCCGCCCTGCCCCGGCTCCGCGCCGATGGCATCCGCTGCGCGGCCACCTTTGTGCATTCCGTCGCGCAGGGCGTCCTCGCCGCGAAGGCCGGGGCCGCGCACGTCGTCGTCTCGGTCGACGCACTCGAGGCGGTCGGCCAGTCAGGGGACGCCGTGATTCGTGACCTCCGGCTCGCGCTGGATCGTTCCTTGCTCGAATGCGACGTCGTGGCCGGTGCGCCCGCGAACGCGACGCGCTTCGGCGACCTCGCCGCCGCCGGCGCGGATGCCGCCGTGCTCTCGCCGGAGGGGCTCCGCGCCCTCCAGCAGCACCCGCTGACGGACCGCGGGGTCGACCGCTTCCTCGTCGACGTCAGCCGCCGCGCCAAGCCCCGACGCGCCCGATGAGCCCCACCGCGCCACGCCTCGTCCTGCTCCTGGTCGGCCTGCTCTGGGCCGCGCCCGCCGCGGCGCAGGGGGCGGGCGACGGTCGCGGCCTCGACACCCTCCGCCGCGCCATCGACTCGAGCCGTCGCACGGTCATCACGACCGCCGTCGCACGGGTTGCCCCCGCCGTCGTCACCGTGCAGACCGAGCGCGTCGAGCGGACGACGGCGACCCCGCTCGACGTCTTCTTCGGCGCGCGGCCCGGGAGCCAGGTGCAGGCGGGGATAGGCTCGGGGTTCATCATCGACGCGTCCGGCGTCATCGTGACCAACGCCCACGTCGTCCAGGGCGCGAGCCGGATCAACGTGGCGCTCCGTGACGGCACGACCTATCCCGCGACACTCGTCGGCGCGGATGAGCTCAACGACATCGCCGTCCTGCGGATCGACGCGCGCGGCCTGCCGACCGCCCCCCTCGGCAACTCGCGCGACCTCCTCCTCGGCGAATGGGTCGTCGCCATCGGGAATCCCTTCGGCTTCCTGCTTGGCAACAGCGAGCCCTCGGTCACCGTCGGCGTCGTGAGCGGCGTGGGCCGCAACCTCACGGGACGCGGGGATGGTCCGAGCGTCTACGTCGACATGATCCAGACCGACGCCTCGATCAACCCGGGGAACTCGGGTGGGCCGCTCATCTCGGCCGGCGGCGAGGTCATCGGGGTCAACAGCTCGATCTACAGCCCGACCGGCGGGAGCGTCGGGCTTGGCTTCGCCATCCCCATCGATCGCGCCCGACGCGTGACGGAGGACCTCCTCGCGCACGGCACGATCCGGCGACCGTGGATCGGGGCGAAGGTCGCGCCGGCGACGCCCGGCGCCAGCCGCGGGAGCCTCACCACCGGGGCGACCATCGATCGGGTCGTGACCGGCAGCCCGGCCGCTGAGGCCGGGCTGCGCGCCGGCGACGTCATCGTCCGCAGTCGGGATCGCGCCATCCGCAATGCCTACGATTGGGAGGCGGAACTGCTCGACCTTCGCGTGGGGGAGCGCGTCCCGCTTCAGGTGCGGCGCGGCGCGCGGGAAGAGCGCTTCGCGGTGCAGGTGAAGGACCTCCCCGAAGTGGGCGCCGAACGCGTGGCCGTGCTCCGCGAACTCGAGTTGATCACCCTGACCGCGGCGATCCGCGCGGAGCGCGGCGTGAAATCGCCGCAGGGCGCTGTCGTCGTCGGCGTCAGCGACCGCGTCGCCCAGGCCCTCGGCATCCGGGCCGGCGACGTGATCGTGCAGATCAACAACACGCCCGTGACCGACGCGCAGCAGGTCGCCGCGTTGCTCCAGGCCGCCGGGGGCCGCGGACCGATCCGGCTGTTCCTCGAGCGCGCCGGCGCCGTCTACTCGACCGATTTCCGCATCTCATGACGCACACCCAGTATCGCTCGCCGCTCGCCGAACGCTACGCCTCCGCGGCGATGCTCACCCTCTGGAGCCCGCAGACCCGGCACGGGCTCTGGCGCCGCCTCTGGCTCGCGCTGGCGGAGTCCGAGCAGGCCCTTGGCATCGCCATCCCCGACGAGGCGCTGACGCAGATGCGCGCGCACCTCGACGACATCGACTTCGAGGCGGTGGCGACGTACGAGGCACGCTTCAAGCACGATGTGATGGCACACGTCCACGCCTTCGGGGACCGCGCGCCGGCGGCCCGCGGCGTCATCCACCTCGGGGCGACGAGCTGCTTCGTCACCGACAACGGCGACCTCCTCCAGATGCGGCAGGGACTGCTCCTGCTGCAGGCGCGCCTCGTCGCCGTCCTGCGCGCCCTCGCCGCCTTCGCCGAGCAGTGGCGCGACGAGCCCACGCTCGGCTACACGCACCTCCAGGCGGCGCAGCTCACCACCGTCGGCAAGCGCGCCACGCTCTGGATGCAGGATCTCGTCCTCGACCTGCGCGACCTCGAGCATCGGCTCGCGACGCTCCCGCTCCGCGGCGTGAAGGGCACCACCGGCACGCAGGCGAGCTTCCTCGAATTGCTCGGCGGCGACCACGCGCAGGTGCGGCGTCTCGACACGATGGTGTGCGAGCGGATGGGCGTCCCCGCCTCGATCCCGGTGAGCGGACAGACGTACACGCGCAAACTCGATGCGCAGGTGCTCGATGTGCTCGACGGCGTCGCGGCAAGCGCCGCGAAGCTCGCGAGCGACGTCCGGATGCTCCAGGCGTTCGGGGAGATCGAGGAACCGTTCGGGAAGGATCAAATCGGGTCGAGTGCGATGGCGTACAAGCGCAACCCGATGAAGTGCGAGCGGATCAATTCGCTCGCCCGCTTCATCCGGTCGGTGGCCGGCACCGCGAACGAGACGCACGGCGTCCAGTACTTCGAGCGGACGCTGGATGATTCCGCGATCCGCCGATTGGTCCTCCCCGAAGCGTTCCTCGCGACCGATGCGACGCTCATCCTGCTCGAAACGGTGGTGCGCGGGCTCGAGGTCCACCCGGCCCGGATCCGGGCGCGGATCGCTGAAGAGCTGCCTTTCATGGCGACGGAGTCCCTCCTCGTGCAGGCGGTGCAGGCGGGCGGCGACCGTCAGGAGGCGCACGAGGTGATCCGGCGGCACTCGATCGCCGCCGCCCGCGCGATGAAGGACGAGGGGCGACCGAACGACCTGCTGCAGCGGCTGGCCGGCGATCCCGAGTTCCCCGTGGACGCCGCGGCGATGGGCGAGGCGCTCGACCCGCGCCGATTCATCGGCCGTGCCGCCGCTCAGGTCGATGATTTCCTCGCCGAGATCGTGCGACCGATCCTCGCGGCACACGCCGCGCCGGCCGCCGGCGCCGACGAGGTGCGTGTATGAGCCCCGTCCTCGTCGGACAGACCGCCCTCCCCCTCCCCCTGCTGCGGCGCGGGAAGGTCCGCGACGTGTACGTCGTGGATCACGAGCGTCTCCTGCTCGTGACCAGCGATCGCGTGAGTGCCTTCGACGTGGTGATGCGGGAGCTCGTTCCGTACAAGGGCGCGGTCCTCACGCAGGTCACCGCCTGGTGGCTTCGGCACTTCGAGGGCGAGGTCGCGCACCACCTGCTCTCCTGCGACGTCGACGAGATCGTGGCCGCGGTCCCGACCCTGGGGGCGCACCGCGACGTCCTGGCGGGCCGGACGATGCTCTGCCGGCGCACCGAGGTCTTCCCGGTGGAATGCGTGGTGCGCGGCTATCTCGCCGGCTCCGCGTGGAAGGAATACCAGGCCACCGGCACATTGGCGGGCGAGGCGCTCCCACCTGGCCTTCGGGAAAGCGACCGCTTCGAACCGCCCGTCTTCAGTCCCGCGACCAAGGCCGAGAGCGGGCACGACGAGAACATCACGATCCCGCAGATGGCGGGCATCGTCGGCGCCGAGGCCGCGGCGACCCTGGAGCGGCTCGCCCGTCTGGTGTACGGGCGCGGGCGCGAGCTGGCCGCCACGCGCGGCATCCTCATCGCCGACACCAAGTTCGAGTTCGGCCGCGCCGCTGACGGCACGGTCCTGCTCATCGACGAGGTGATGACGCCGGACAGCTCGCGCTTCTGGCCCGCCGACCGCCATGAACCGGGCCGGGCGCAGCCGAGCTTCGACAAGCAGCCGTTACGCGATTGGCTGGACGCGGAGCGCCGCGCTGGCCGCTGGGACGGGAACGCCCCGCCCCCCACCCTGCCCGACGAGGTCGTCACGGCCACGAGCCGCCGCTACCTCGACGCCTACGAGCGCCTCACCGGCGCCCCCCACGACCAGACCCGACTCCCGTGACCGTCGCCCGCGAAGGGATCCCCTTCATCCTCATCGCCCTCGCGCTCGCCGCAGCCGGCTACACCGCCGCGCTCGCGAAGCGCTCCTGGCCACTCTGGCTGCTGGCGTTCGTTCTCACCCTGCTGTGCCTCTGGGTCGTGTACTTCTTCCGCGATCCCGAGCGCGACGGCCCACGTGGGGCGAGCCTCGTCATCTCGCCGGCGGACGGCCGCGTCATCGACATCCGCGAGGTCGACGAACCGTCGTATCTCGGCGGGCGCGCGATCCGCATCTCGGTCTTCATGAACGTCTTCAACGTGCACGTGAACCGCTATCCGGTGAGCGGGCGGGTCGAGCACGTGCGGTACAACGAGGGCAAGTTCTTCAACGCAGCGGTCGAGAAGGCCTCGCTCGAGAACGAGCAGATGTCCGTTGGCGTGAACACCGGGCACCACAAGGTGCTCTTCCGGCAGATCGCCGGACTCGTCGCGCGGCGGATCGTGACGTACAGCCAGGTCGGCGATGCCGCCGAGCAGGGGGCGCGGATGGGGCTGATCCGCTTCGGCTCGCGCGTGGATGTCTTCGTCCCGGTGGGCAGCACCATCCGGGCGACGCTCGGGGAGAAACCGCAGGCGGGCGTCTCCGTGCTCGCCGAGCTCCCGGCGGACGGGACCCGCTGATGGCGCGGCGCCGATTCCCGCGGCCCTCGATGGTGATGCTCCCGAACGGGCTCACCCTCGGAAACCTCTTCTTCGGGATCTACGCCATCGTCTCCGCCTCGCGGGGGGAGCACGATCAGGCCGGCTGGTGCATCGTGCTCGGCGGATTCTGCGACGCCCTGGACGGCCGCATCGCGCGCGCCACCAACTCCGGGAGCGCGTTCGGCGAGGAGCTCGACTCGCTGGTCGATGCGATCTCGTTCGGGCTCGCGCCGGCGCTGATGATCTACTTCGCCGAACTGAACAAGACGAAGTGGGACTGGATCTTCGTCTTCCTGTTCGCGTCGTGCGCCGTGATGCGGCTCGCGAGGTTCAACATTGAACAGGCGGGCGCGGAGACGAAGGCCAAGTACTTCACGGGGCTCCCGAGCCCAGCCGCGGGCGGCACTTTGGCCACCTACTATTGGTTCAGCCAGACCCCGCTGTACCAGACCCTGTTCGCCGGCTGGCCCTGGGAGACGATCCTGCGTTGGCTGATGCCGACCCTGAGCTTCCTGATGATCAGCAATGTGCCGTACCGGGCCTGGCCGAGGTTCAGCCTGCGGACAATCGACGGTGCGCTCGGCCTGCTCCTCCTCGTCTCGTCGGTCGTCGCGCTCTTCCTGATGCCGCGCGAGTTCTTCTTCCCCGTCGGCGTCTCGTACGTGATCATCGGCATCGTGATGGCCGTGCTGCGCGGCGTGCTCGACCTCCCCAACCCCCTCGACCCCGATGGCCTGTCGGTGACCGCCGACGCCCCGGAGGACCTCCGCTCGTGACCCGCTTCGTCGTCAGCGTCCACATCGTGCCCCGGCAGGGGCTTCTCGACCCCCAGGGAAAGGCCGTCGCCGATTCCCTCCGCACCCTTGGCTTCGCCGGCGTCCGTGACGTGCACGTCGGGCGGCACGTGGTCCTCGAGCTCGACGCCGCGGACGCCGCGAGCGCTGAGCGGGCGGTCCGCGAGATGTGCAGCCACCTCCTCGCGAATCCCGTGACCGAGGATTTCGAACTCGCCGGGGTCCGCCCCGCATGAAGGTCGGCGTCGTCTCCTTCCCCGGTTCCAACTGCGACGAGGATGCCCTCCTGGCGATCGTCGAGCGTCTGCACGAGTCCGCCGTCCTCCTGTGGCACAAGGATCATGACCTGCAGGGCGCCGACGTGGTGATCCTGCCCGGCGGGTTCAGCTATGGCGATTACCTCCGCTCCGGCGCGATCGCCCGATTCTCGCCGATCATGCAGGAGGTCGTTGCCCACGCACGTCGCGGCGGCCCCGTGATCGGCTTCTGCAACGGATTCCAGATCGCCTGCGAGGCGGGGCTGCTCCCGGGCGCGCTGCTCCGCAACGTGAGCCTGCAGTTCCGGTCGATGCCGGTGACGCTGCGCGTCGAGACGTCCCAGACGGTGTTCACCAACGCCGCCACCGCGGGCGCGCGGCTCACGATGCCGATCGCCCACGGCGACGGCCGCTTCACCGCGGACGCCGACACGCTCACCCGCCTCGAGAGTGAGGGGCAGGTCGTCTTCCGCTATGTCAATGCCGCCGGCGAGCCGACCGAGGCCGCCAACCCGAATGGGTCCATGCGGAACATCGCGGGGGTCTGCAATCCCGGTGGCACCGTCGTCGGCATGATGCCCCACCCCGAGCGTGCGCTCGAGCCCCTGCTCGGCTCGACCGACGGTCTCGTCCTGTTCGAATCCCTGCTCGCCTCCGTGAAGGCCTGACCCGTGACGACGCACGCCACTCCCCGCCCCGGCGACCCAGCCATCACCCCCGCGCTCGTCGCCGAGCACGGGATCACCCCCGACGAGTACGATCGCGTCGTGGCGATGCTCGGCCGCACCCCGACACTCACCGAAATCGGGATCATCAGCGCGCTCTGGAGCGAGCACTGCTCCTACAAGCATTCGCGCCCCGTCCTCAAGACCCTGCCGACGCAGGCCCCGTGGGTGCTGCAGGGGCCGGGCGAGAATGCCGGCGTCATCGCGATCGGCGATGGCCTCGCGGTCGCGTTCAAGATCGAATCGCACAACCATCCCTCAGCGGTCGAACCCTACCAGGGCGCGGCGACGGGCGTGGGCGGGATCCTGCGCGACGTGTTCACGATGGGGGCCCGGCCGATCGCGATGCTCAACTCGCTGCGGTTCGGCTCGCTCGACACCCCCCGCGTCCGCTACCTCGTGGCGGGCGTGGTCAAGGGCATCGGCGACTACGGCAACTGCGTCGGCATCCCCACCGTCGCCGGCGACGTGATGTTCGACGCGGCGTACGAGGGGAATCCGCTCGTGAACGCGATGTGCGTCGGCCTCCTCCGGGAAGAGGAGCTCATCCGCGCGAAGGCCGAGGGCGTCGGCAATCCGATCATCGCGGTGGGCGCGCGGACCGGGCGTGACGGGATCCACGGCGCCTCCTTCGCCTCCGAGGACCTGTCGGCGGAGACGGAGGCCAAGCGGCCACGCGTGCAGGTCGGCGACCCGTTCACGGAGAAGCTCCTCCTCGAGGCGTCGCTCGAGCTCATCCGCTCCGGCCACATCGTCGCCATCCAGGATATGGGGGCGGCGGGCCTGACCTCCAGCAGTGCGGAGATGGCCGAGCGTGGCGATGTCGGCGTGACCATCGACACCATGAAGGTCCCGGTGCGCGAGGCCGGGATGACCCCCTACGAGATCCTCCTCAGTGAGTCGCAGGAGCGCATGCTCGTCGTGGCGACCCGTGGCCGCGAGGCCGAGGTGAAGGCGATTCTCGCGAAGTGGGATCTCGTCGCCGAGGTCATCGGTGAGGTGATTGCGGAGCCGGTGTATCGTGTCACCGAGGGCGACCGCGTCGTCGCGGAATTCCCCGGCACGCGCCTGGTGACCGACTGCCCCCAATACCATCCCGAGGCGCGCGAGAGCGACGCCGCCATCGAACGCCGCACCCGTGACGTCGCCGCGATCGCGGAGCAGCCGGAGGAGGCGGATCCCATCTGGACCCTCACGCGACTCCTCGAGGCTCCGACGATCGCCAGCAAGCGCTGGATCCATCGGCAGTACGACTCCACCGTGCGCACCAGCACCGTGGCGGGCCCCGGTCACGCGGACGCCGCGGTCATCCGGATCCGCGGCACCAGGAAGGCCATCGCCGTGAAGACCGACTGCAACGGTCGGTACGTCTACCTCGACCCGCGCGTCGGTGGCCGCATCGCCGTCGCCGAGGCCGCGCGCAACGTCGCCTGCACGGGCGCCACCCCGCGCGCGATCACGAACTGCCTCAACTTCGGCAATCCCAAGAAGCCCGAGGTGTTCTTCCAGTTCCGCGAGGCCGTCTACGGGATGGGCGATGCGTGCCGCGCCCTCGAGACCCCGGTCACCGGTGGCAATGTCTCGCTCTACAACGAGAATCCGCAGGGCGCGGTCTACCCCACGCCGACGATCGGGATGGTGGGGGTGCTCGATGATGCCGCACACGCCACCCGCATGACCTTCACGACCCCCGGGGACGCGATCCTCCTCCTCGGCGAACCGCGCGAGGAGCTCGGCGGCTCTGAATACCTGGCCTGGATCCATGGGACGGTCGCCGGCGCGCCGCCGGCCTGCGATCTCGACGCCGAGAAGGCACTCATCGACGCGATCCTCGAGGCCATCCGCGCCGGCCACGTCCGCTCCGCTCACGATTGTTCCGAAGGCGGCCTTGGGGTCGCGCTCGCGGAATCGTGCATCGCCGATGAGACGCATCCGCTCGGCGCCGAGGTGGATCTCTCGGCATGGCCCGCGCTCTCGCGGCGCGCCCTGCTGTTCGGCGAGACCCAAGGGCGCATCATCGTCTCGACCTCCGACGCCGATGCTGTGACCGCGATCGCCACCCGTCACGGCGTCCCCGTGTATCGCATCGGCACGGTACGTCTCGCGACCGACGGCCTCACCGTGCAGGTGGGCGCCTCGCGCTGGACGGCGCCGCTCGCCACGCTGGCGGACGCCTACCACGGCGCCATCCCGCGCGCGATGTCGCGCGCCGCGGCCGAGACGGTGGGCACGGAGGGGGTGGCCTGATGTGTGGCATTTTCGGTATCTCCGGTCATCCCAGCGCCGCGGCGCTGACGCACCTCGGGCTGTACTCGTTGCAGCACCGCGGCCAGGAGTCCGCCGGCATCGTGGCCGTTGATGGCGAGCAGGTGCGCGCCATCCGCGCGATGGGGCTCGTCTCCGACAAGTTCGCGGCGGACGCGATGGCCACGCTGACCGGGTCGGTCGCCATCGGCCACACGCGCTACTCGACGGCCGGCTCCAGCACGATCGATAACGCCCAGCCGAAGCTCGTGCACTTCCGCGGCGGGCACATCGCCCTCGCGCACAACGGCAACCTCACCAACGCGGCCGAACTGAAGGACACCCTCGAGGCCGACGGGTCGATCTTCAGCTCCTCCGCGGACTCGGAGGTCATCGTGCACCGCTTGGCGAAGGCCCGTGCGGCCGCGCCCGAGGCGAAGCTCGCCGAGGCGCTCGAGGGCATCGAGGGCGCCTACTCGCTCCTCGTGGCGATCGGTGAGACCCTCCTGGCCGCCCGCGACCCGTATGGGTGGCGACCGCTCGCGATGGGCCGGCTCAATGGCGCGACGGTTTTCGCCTCTGAAACGTGCGCCCTCGACATCGTCGGGGCGGGAGCGGTCCGTGAGGTCGCTCCTGGCGAGATCATCGCCGTGGAGCCCGACGGGTCCACCCGCACCATCCAGCGGCCGGCGGCGACGGCGCTCCACCGCTGCGTCTTCGAACACGTCTATTTCGCCCGTCCCGACTCCCGGGTCTTCGGCGGCTCCGTCGACCGCGCCCGACGGGCGTTAGGGCGGCGGCTGGCCGTGGAACATCCGGCCCCCGGTGCGGACTTCGTCTTCTCGGTGCCGGACTCGTCGAACTCCGCCGCCCTCGGCTTCGCCGAGGCGAGTGGACTCCCGCTCGAGCTCGCGCTGATCCGCAACCATTACGTCGGTCGCACGTTCATCCAGCCCACGCAGCAGGGGCGCGATGAGAAGGTGAAGGTGAAGTACAACGCCGTACGCGAGATCCTTGAGGGGAAGTCCGTCGTGATGGTGGATGATTCCATCGTCCGTGGAACGACCACACGGGGGCTCGTGTCCCTCATCCGCGCCGCTGGCGCGCGTGAGGTGCATATGCGGGTGTCCTCCCCCCCGATCACGGGACCCTGCTACTACGGCATCGACACCCCGGACCGCGCGCAGCTCATCGCGGCCCAGCATGACGTGTCGGAGATCGCTCGGCTGATCGGGGTCGACACCCTCGGCTACATCTCGCTCGACGGGATGCTGCAGGCGGTGCCGGATGGGCCGGACGGGTTCTGCCACGCCTGCTTCTCGGGGAGCTACCCCACCCGGCCGCCCGCCGCCCCGGTCCAGATCCGGCGCAGCTGACGGCCTGAGCGCCCCGCGGGGCGCGGAGGCCCGCCGTGCAGCAATCCGTCTATTTCTTCGCCAATGGCCGCGCCGAGGCCACCAAGGACGACAAGGACCTCCTCGGCGGGAAGGGGGCGAACCTCGCGGAGATGACGAATCTGGGGGTGCCGGTGCCCCCCGGATTCACCATCGCCTGCCCCCTCTGTGACCGCTATCTCGCGGACGGGAGCATCCCCGCGGACCTACCGGCCGAAGTGGAGCACGCGCTCGCCCGCCTGGAAGCGGCCGCCGGCAAGCGGTTCGGCGATCCCGAGAACCCGCTCCTCGTCTCTGTCCGCTCCGGCGCGCGTGTCTCGATGCCGGGGATGATGGAGACGATTCTCAACCTCGGCCTGAACGATCACACGGTGCGCGGTCTCGCCGCGCTGAGCGGGAACCCGCGATTCGCCTACGACTCCTATCGTCGCCTGCTGCAGATGTACGGCGACGTCGTCCTCGGCGTCCCGCTCCACGACTTCGAGCATCTCCTAGCGGCGAAGCGCCTGACCACCGGCGCGCGCACCGATGCGGAGCTGCCCGCCGAGGCGTTGCAGGCGTTGGTGACGGAATACCACCAGCTGATCCGCTCGGCCACGGGCCACGCGTTCCCGCACGACCCACGGGAGCAGCTCTGGGGTGCCATCGAGGCGGTCTGGAGGTCGTGGACGCTCAAGAAGGCGGTGGACTATCGCCGCGTGAACGGCATCGCCGAGACCCCGGGGACCGCCGTGAACATCGTGGCGATGGTCTTCGGCAACCTCGGCGAGGACTCCGGCACCGGCGTCGCCTTCACGCGGGACCCCTCCACGGGCGAGCGCGTGTTCTACGGCGAGTTCCTCGTGAACGCACAGGGCGAGGATGTCGTCGCGGGGATCCGGACGCCGCAGCCGATCGCGGTGATGGCCGACCGGCTCCCCGAGGCGTACGCGGAGCTCCTCCGGACGCAATCACTCCTCGAACGGCACTTTCGCGACATGCAGGATCTCGAGTTCACCGTGGAGCGCGGCCGACTCTACCTGCTCCAGACGCGGACCGGGAAGCGGACCGCGGCGGCGGCGGTGCGCATCGCCCGGGACCTCGTGACCGAGGGATTGATCTCGCGACCGGAGGCGCTGCAACGCGTCCCCGCGCAGCAGCTCGACCAACTGCTCCACCCCGTCATCGATTCGGCCGCGCGCGGCACGCCCCTCTGCGTGGGCCTGCCGGCGAGCCCCGGGGCTGCCTCCGGTATCGCCGTCTTCGACGCCGACATCGCGGAGTCGCGCGCCGCACGGGGCGATGCGGTCATCCTCATCCGGGATGAGACGACCCCGGAGGATTTCCACGGCATCGTCGCCGCCAAGGCCGTGCTCACCGCCCGTGGCGGGATGACCTCCCACGCCGCCGTCGTCGCGCGCGGGATGGGGAAGTGCGCCGTCGTCGGCTGCGGCGTCCTGCGGGTCGATGCGGCCCATCATCGCGTGACCGTCGGCGAGACCGAGGTGCGCGAGGGCGACTGGCTGACGCTCGATGGCGGGACCGGCGAGGTCTTTCTCGGTGATCTGCCGACCATGCCGAGCGAAGTGATGCAGGTGAGCGCCGGGACGCGGACGGCCGAGGAGGCCCCGGTCTACCGCGGGTTTGCCGAACTGCTGGGATGGGCCGATGCACGGCGGCGGCTCAAGGTGCGCGCGAACGCCGACACGCCGCACGACGCCCGGGTGGCGCGCGGCTTCGGGGCCGAGGGCATCGGCCTCTGTCGCACCGAGCACATGTTCTTCGACGGCGAACGCATCCACGCGATGCGGGAGATGATTGTCGCGCACGACGAGGGCGGACGCCGGCGAGCGCTGGCGAAGCTCCTGCCGATGCAGCGGGAGGATTTCGAGGGGATCTTCGGGGCGATGGACGGGTTCCCCGTCACCATCCGCCTCCTCGACCCGCCCCTGCACGAGTTCCTCCCGCACGGGGGCGAGGAGGCGAAGCTCCTAGCGCGCCGGGTCGGCGTGACACGGGCCGAGCTGATGCGCGTCGTCGACGCGCTGCGCGAGACCAACCCGATGCTGGGCCACCGCGGTTGCCGTCTCGGCATCACCTATCCCGAGATCACCGAGATGCAGGCGCGCGCGCTCTTCGAGGCGGCTACCGCCGTCACGCGACGCGGCGGGATCGTCCTCCCTGAGGTGATGATCCCACTGGTCGGGACGGTCGAGGAGTTCCGGCACCAGCGGGCCATCGTCGATCGCATCGCCACCGCCGTGGCGCGTGAGACGGGCACGGCGATCAAGTATCTCGTCGGGACGATGATCGAGCTCCCCAGGGCCGCACTGACCGCCCGGGCGATCGCGGCGGAGGCGGAGTTCTTCTCCTTCGGCACGAACGACCTCACCCAGACCACGCTTGGCCTCTCGCGCGACGATGCGGGGCGCTTCCTCCCACTGTATGTGGAGCGGGGGATCTTTCGGGACGACCCCTTCCAGGTCCTCGACGTCGATGGGGTCGGGCGGCTGATCACCCTCGCCACGTCGGAAGGGCGCGCCGCCCGGGCTGCGCTCAAGGTCGGGATCTGTGGCGAGCACGGTGGCGAGCCGCGCTCGATCAGCTTCTGTCATGCGACCGGGCTCGACTACGTGAGTTGCTCCCCATACCGAGTGCCGATCGCCCGGCTGGCGGCGGCGCAGGCCGTGGGGTCGTAATCTTCTCAGGTGACCACACCGACACCCCCATTCGACGCGCTCGGCGGCGAGTCCGGTATCCGGATGCTCGTCGACCGCTTCTACGACCTGATGGAGACCGCCCCCGAGGCGGCGACCATCCGACGCCTCCACGCCGCCTCGCTGAAACGGAGCCGCGAGAAGCTCTTCGAGTATCTCACCGGATGGAGCGGTGGGCCGCCGTTGTACGAGGCGAAGTATGGGCATCCGCGACTGCGGGGCCGGCATCTTCCCTTCCCGATCGCCTCGCGCGAGCGGGACGAGTGGCTCTGGTGCATGGACCGTGCGCTCGCCGAGCATCTGGCGCCGGAGCCGGTGAAGGCCTTCCTGCAGGAACGATTCACCGCGCTCGCCGACCATTTGCGCAACCGACCGGATGACGTGGTCTTCCCGGACGGGGCGTAGACCGCCCCCGCGCCGATTAGCTTCCCGGGATGACCGTCGTCGCCAAGCTGTTGGAGCTTCTCGAGCTCGAACCCCTCGAGCACAACATCTACCGCGGCCAGAACCGCGACCTCGGCACCGGACGTGTCTTCGGGGGGCAGGTCTTCGCGCAGGCCCTCGTCGCCGCGCGGCGCACCGTCGAGGAGGGCCGTGAGGCGCACTCGGTGCACGGGTACTTCCTCCGAGAGGGGGATCTCACCACTCCGATCGTCTACTTCGTCGACCGGCCGCGCGATGGACGTAGCTTCACCAGCCGACGCGTCACCGCCATCCAGCACGGCGAGGCGATCTTCCATCTCTCCGCGTCCTTCCACGTCGTGGAGCCGGGCATCGACCACCAGCTGCCGATGCCGGACGTGCCAGCGCCTGAATCGCTCGCCTCCGAACTGGATCTGATCCGAGAGCACGCGCACCTGATCCCCGAGCCCATCCGGGCGATCTGGACGCAGGACCGTCCGATCGACCTCCGGCTGATCACGCCGCGCAATCCCTTCGTCCCGGGCGAGGCCATCGGTCCCGTCGCGGCACGTCGCGCCGCCTGGTTCCGCGTCGTCGACCGGATCCCTGACCCGACCATCGTGCATCAGGCGGTGCTCGCGTACGCCTCCGATTACGGGTTCCTGCCGACCGCGCTCCTCCCGCACGGGCTCACGATGCGAGACCGTCGCGTGCGGATCGCCTCGCTGGATCACACCCTCTGGATGCACCGGCCGTTCCGCGCGGATGAGTGGCTCCTCTACGTGAGCGATAGTCCGTCGGCCCACGGCGCGCGGGGCTTCGTGCGCGGCCAGGTGTTCACCCGGGACGGCGCGTTGATCGCCTCGGTGGCTCAGGAAGGGCTGATCCGGCTCCGCGACGACACCAAGTAGCGATGCGCCGTGGTGCCCGGTGGGCCGCCGTGGCCTTCGTGCTGACTTGGGTCCCGCTCACCCTCTGGCGCGGCCTCGCCTTCGGTGCGGCGCTCCGGATCGGGGCATCGGGGGCGGGCGCGTGGAGCCCGCTCGCGGAGGGGGTGCTGCAGGTGGGGATGGTGATGCTCATCCCGGCGCTGCTCGTCGCGCTGCTGACCTTCACGCTCTGGGCGTGGCGCGAGGAACGGCGCGGCTGAGATGCACGAACCGGGCCGCCCCATGGGGCGGCCCGGTTCGCATCACCGCGTCCTGCGGCGAGTGGAGGCGGGGAGATTCGAACTCCCGTCTTGCATACGATCTTCCGCAGCATCTACGCGCGTATCCCGCCGATTGATGTCTCCGGGTGCTGGCCGACGGGCCGCCCACACACGGATGAGCCTACTGGAATCTCGCCCGTCGGTGGCAGGCACACCGTTGGGCCAGCCCGGATTTGCGATACCGGACCGCCGCCCCGGGCGGGCTGCAGGTCCGGCACTGCCGGGGTAAGGCTAGGCCTTACGCGGCGAGAGCGAAGTCAGAATTCGCAGTTGTACAATTCCCGAGTGTTTTACCAGGAACCCGAGGACCTGGGCGCGCAGCCACGGAGCCACCTACACAATCGAAACCAGTCGCCCCCGTTGCTACCAAGGGATGATACCCCGACGGACGGGAATGTTCAACGCGGCGCGCGGCGGCGCACCCGGCGCCGGCGCGCGTCAGGCGCCCTGACCCGCCTCGAGAATCCGGCTCGCCGCGACGGCGGCGCCGAAGCCGTTGTCGATGTTGCAGACCGTGACGCCGGCGGCGCAGGAGTTGAGCATCGTGAGGAGCGGCGCGAGCCCACCGAAGGCCGCGCCGTAGCCGATGCTCGTCGGCACCGCGATGACCGGACACCGGACCAGCCCGCCGACCACGCTCGGCAGCGCACCGTCCATTCCCGCGATCACGATCACCACCGCCGCATCGGCGAGCGTCTCCCGACGCGCGAGGATCCGATGGATTCCCGCTACCCCTACGTCGGTGATGCGCGCCACGGGAATCCCGATCGCCGCGAGCGTCACCGCGCATTCCTCCGCGACCGGCAGGTCGCTCGTGCCGGCCGTCACCACGGCGACGGTGCGCGCCAACGGCGCCACGGGACGACGACCGGCGTCAGCGGACGCCGCCGCCCCGGCTGAGCGGCGCAACAGCACCGTCCGGCCCAGCGGATTGATGTCCACCGCCGGGAACCGGGCCCGCAGCGCCGCCTGCCCGTCGGGCGCGACGCGGGTGACGAGGAAGCCGTCGCCGTGTGCCGCGAGACGCTCACAGATCGCGACGATCTGCTCAGGCGTCTTCCCCTCGCCGAACACGACCTCGGGATAGCCCTGCCGCAGGGCGCGATGCGTATCCACGGTCGCGACGCCGATCTCCTCGAGCGGCGCCGCATCGAGCTGCCGGAGCGCGGCGTCGATCTCGAGATTGCCGGCGGCGACCTGCTCGAGGAGCGTGAGGACGCGGTCGCGCCTCACGCAGCCTCCGCCTCGTGTGCGGCCCCACTCGCGAGATACGACCGGAAGATCCCCTCGACCTCGCTGAAGTCATGCACCGCGTGTAACTGTTTCCGCAGATCCGCCGAGTGCGGCAGCCCCTTCACGTACCAGCCGAGATGCTTCCGGAACTCGATGGCGGCACCGATCGGATCGGGCTCGTACGCCTGCACCATCCGCGCATGCGAGAGCGCGACCTCGAAGCGCTCCTCGACCGAGGGGGTCGGCGGCATCGGCTGGCCATCGAGCAACGCCCGGGCCTGCCGAAAGATCCACGGCTGACCGAACGATCCGCGAGCGATCATCACGGCGTCGCAGCCCGTCTCGCGGCGCATCCGCGCCGCGTCCTCGGGGGTCTTGATGTCGCCATTCCCGATGACGGGGATCTCCAGCGCCGCCTTCATCGCCGCGATCTCTTCCCACCGGGCGAACCCTGAATACATCTGCGTGCGGGTGCGCGGATGCAGCGCGATCGCCTTCACGCCGGCGTCCTGACAGCGGAGCCCGATGGTGACCGGATCCCGCATCTCCTCGCTCCAGCCACTCCGCACCTTGCACGTGACCGGAAGGTGCGTCCCCTGCACCACGGCCCGGATGATCTCCTGCACGAGGCCGAGATCCTTGAGGCACCCCGACCCGCCGTTGCGGCGCACGACCTTCTTCACCGGGCAGCCGAAGTTGATGTCGATGTAGTCCGGCTGGAAGACGTCGGTCACGAACGCCGCGGCCTCGCGCATCGCGACCGGATCCGCCCCGAAGATCTGGACGCCGATCGTCCGCTCGTCAGCACCGAACCGGAGTTTCGACATGGTCGCCTCGTTCTCCCGCCGGATCCCCTCCGCGGAGAGGAACTCGGTCACGACGACATCCGCCCCCCAGGCCCGGCAGAGGCGCCGGAACGGTGACTCGGACACCCCCGCCATCGGGGCGAGGATGAGGGGCACGTCGTGGGCGACGGGGTACGGGAAGGCCATCTGCGAACTATAAGGACCTGACGCAACTCGTTGCAACATCACACGTTGACACCTCTCAGGACTCGGGATAGGTTCGCAAGATGGAACTCCGCGAATTCTTTTCCGAAGACGCCGTCGCCCTCGACCTCGCAGGCGAGAGCAAGGACGAGATCCTCAGGGAGCTGATCGGGCTTCTTCGCCTGGACGAGAAGGACGAGGCCACGCTGTACAAGATGCTGAAGCGGCGCGAGAACCTCGGCTCGACCGGTATCGGCCGCGGGATTGCCATCCCCCACTGCCGCTCCCTGGTGGTGAACAAGCTGCGCGTCGCCTTCGGCCGGAAGGCCACCGGGCTCGACTTCAAAGCGATCGACGGCCTACCCGTCCGATGCTTCTTCCTGATCGTCGCCCCGCCGCTCGAGGTCTCCAACCAGTACCTCCCGGTGCTCGGCAAGATCGCCCAGTTTTCGAAGGAGGCCGATGTGCCAGACCGGCTGCTGGCGATCACCTCGGCCGACGAGTTCATGGCGCTGCTGGAAGAGAAGGGCGTCTGAGGCTGGCCCTCACGTAACAACGGGCAGGTCGACCGTCACCCGAGCCACCGGACGCCGCAGCTTCGTCCGGACGCGCGCCAGCTGGAGCACCGCGGCGGTCGACAACCCGACGGAGAGCCCCCACCAGAGCCCAGCGGCGCCGAATCCGAGGGGGAACGCCAGCGCCCACGAGAGCGGGACGCCGATCCCCCAGAAGCTCAGCACGTGCAGCACCATCGCGGCCGTCGTATCCCCCGCCCCGCGCAGGATCCCCGACGCGACCGCCTGCATCCCGTCGAACACCTGGAAGAGCCCCGCGATCGGCAGCAAGCCCGCGGCGATGAGCGCCGCCGCCGCATCCGCCGTGTAGAGCCGAGCGAACGCCCCGGGGGCGAGGAGCAGGACCACGCTCATCACCGCCATGAACCCGACGCCGAGCGCGAGGGCGGCGACCGCATCCCGCTGCGACGCGGCGGTGTCGCCGGCCCCGATCGCGTGGCCCACCATCACCGAGGCCGCGCTCGCAACCCCGAGCGGCACCATGAACGTCGTCGATGCGAGATTCAGCGCGATCTCGTGCCCCGCCAGCGTCGCCGTGCCCATCCAGCCCGCCATGATCGTCACGAGCCCGAAGGCGTTCACCTCCGCGAAGAACTGCAAGCCGATCGGCACCCCGATGGCGAGCATCCGCCCGAGCGGCGCGAGCGCGAAACTCTCGGGACGCCAGCGCGTGAGGATCGGCCCGAGGGCGGGCCAGGCACTCCAGAGCAGGGAGGCCAGCATCACCCACCGCGCGATCGAGGTGGCTTGCGCCGACCCGATCGACCCCGCGGCCGGCAGCCCGAGGTGCCCGAAGATCAGCACCCAGTTGAGCACCACATTCAGCACGTTGCCGATCAGCACGGCGAGCAACACCGGTCGCATCAGATGCTTCGCCTGCAGCACCTGACGCAGCGCGACGAAGAGGTAGAACGGCAGCAGCCCCGGCAGGCTCCACCAGACGAACCGCGCCGCCGCCGGTGTGACCTCAGCGGGCTGGCGCATCAGGGTGAAGAGCCATTCCGACGGCAACGCGGTGAGCCCCACGAGCAGCGTCACCAGCAGGGCTAGGAGCAATCCGCGCTGGACGCCGCGCGCGACGCCTTCGTCATCACCGGCCCCGACGGCCTGCGACACGACGGGGTCGATCGCCAGGAGCACGCCGATCCCGGCGATGCCCGTGAGATGGAAGTAGAGATTCCCCAGCCCCCCCGCCGCGAGCTCGGCGGCGGAGACCCGACCGAGCATCACGACGTCGACCACCCCCATCAGCTGTTGTCCGAGACTGACGAGTACGATCGGCCCGGCGATGGCCAGCATCTCCCGCAGTGCGGCCCGCGTCGGTCGGAGCCGCGCGAGCCGCATCAGCACGCGATCACTCCCACTCGATGGTCGCGGGCGGCTTGGAGCTGACGTCGTACACGACCCGATTGATCCCGGGGACCTCGTTGATGATCCGGTTCGACACGCGCGCGAGCACCTCGGTCGGGAAGGCGAACCAGTCCGCCGTCATCCCGTCGGTGCTCGTCACGGCCCGCAGCGCGATCACGTGCTCGTAGGTCCGACCGTCGCCCATGACACCCACCGAGCGCACCGGGAGGAAGACGGCGAAGGCCTGCCAGATCTCGTTGTAGAGCCCGGCGGCGCGGATCTCCTCGAGGTAGATCGCGTCCGCCCGGCGGAGCGTCTCGACGTTCACCGGATCGACCGCGCCGAGCACGCGGATCGCGAGCCCCGGGCCCGGGAACGGATGCCGCCCCACCATCTCCTCTGGGAGGCCGAGTTCGCGCCCGACGTTCCGTACCTCGTCCTTGAAGAGTTCCCGCAGCGGTTCGATCAGCTGGAACTTCATGTCGGGCTTGAGTCCACCGACGTTGTGGTGCGTCTTGATCGTCGCACTCGGGCCGCCCTTCGCGCTCACCGACTCGATGACGTCGGGATAGAGCGTCCCCTGGACGAGGAACTTCGCGTCCTTCCCCGCGTCGGCCGAGGCATCCTCGAAGACGTCGATGAACGTATGGCCGATCGCCTTGCGCTTCTTCTCCGGATCATCGAGGCCCTGCAGCGCACCGAGGAAGCGGTCCTCCGCCCGGACGGTGATGAGCCGGATGCCGAGATGCTGCCCCATCGTGCGCTCGACCTGCTCGCGCTCGTGCAGCCGAAGGAGCCCGGTGTCCACGAAGATGCAGGTGAGCTGGTCGCCGATCGCGCGATGCACCAGCGCCGCCGCGACGGACGAATCGACGCCCCCCGAGAGGCCGCAGATCACCTGCGCGTCGCCGACGAGCGCCCTGATCCGTTCGACCTCCTGCTCGATGAAATGCCCCGGCGTCCAATCCGGGGTGCAGCCCGCGATGCCGAAGAGGAAGTTCTGGATGATCTCGGCGCCGCGGACGGTGTGCGCGACCTCGGCGTGGAACTGCACCGCATGAATCGGCTTGGTCGCATGCCGGAAGGCGACGACGGGATTGCCGTCACTGGACGCCGTCAGCACATAGCCGGGCGGGACGGTCTCCACATGGTCGCCATGACTCATCCAGACGACGGAGCGCTCGCCGGCGTCGAAGCCGGCGAAGAGACCCCCCGTCTCCTTCACGACGATCTCGGCGCGCCCGTATTCACGGCGCCCACCCCCCTTCACCGCGCCGCCCACGGTCTGGGCGATCCACTGCATCCCGTAGCAGACGCCGAGGACCGGCGCGACGTCGAGGATGGCGGGATCAAAGGTCGGCGCCCCCTCGTCGGTCACCGAGCTCGGACCGCCGGAGAGGATGATTGCCGTGGGTTGCCAGGCGCGGATCCACTCGAGCGAGCGGG
>JARIFA010000021.1 GCA_031127075.1 Gemmatimonadota bacterium
TCGCCACCAAGGAGGGCGCCGATCCCACCAGTGATGGCGTCATCTCCGCCGACGAGGTGCGCGAGCTCTTGGGCCGTCCGCGCGTGCACCCCGAGAAGGCGAACGTCGCCCACGAGGTGGGGATGGCGACCGGGATGTACTACACACCGATGGGGGGCGACATCATGTTCGTCGAAGCCTCGGTCCGTTCGATCGCCGCGCCCTCGAGCGCCGGCGAAGGGGGCGCCCCGGTCTCGCTGATCCTCACCGGCCAGCTCGGCGACGTGATGAAGGAGTCGGCGCGCGCCGCCTTCACCTACGTGACGAAGAACGCCGAGCGGCTCGGCATCCCGCGCGCACGGCTCGGCGCGGTGGAGACGCACATCCACGTCCCCGCGGGGGCGATCCCCAAGGACGGTCCGTCGGCGGGCGTCGCCATCTCGACCGCGCTCGCGAGCGAGCTGAGCGGCCGGCCGGTGCGGAAGGACCTCGCGATGACGGGTGAGGTGACGCTCCGGGGCCGCGTGCTCCCGATCGGCGGGGTGAAGGAGAAGGTCCTCGGCGCGCTGCGCGCGGGGATCACCGACGTGATCCTCCCGAAGGCGAACGAGGCCGACGTCGAGGACGTCCCCGATGAGGCGCGCGCGCAACTCCGGTTCCACTTCGTGGAGTCGCTGGAGCAGGTGCTCGCCATCGCGCTCCTCCCCGAACCCGACCGTGCGGTAGGGGAACCTCTGGCCGTGGTCGCGTAGGACCACACGAAGCCCCACGGGCAGTACCACCTGACGGGACGCCGGCATACCATCCGGCGTCCCCTGCCCCGCACCGGAGCCATCCGTGACCCGATCCCTCGCCCGCCTCGCCGTCCTCTGCCTCGCCGTCGTCGCGCCCGCGCTTCGGGCGCAGGCCGACCGCGCCGTCGTGCAGGTCACCGACGTGCGCGGCAACGCGATCCCCTTCGCCTACGTCTCGATCGTGAATGGCGTGAGCCGCGTGGCGGACGACTCGGGACGCGCCGTCTTCGCGATGCGCGTCCCCGACTCGCTCAACCTGCAGGTCCGCCGGATGGGGTTCGACCCCTTCACCGGGTGGGTGAAGCGCAATGCGACGACGGGGACCTTCATCACCGACCTGATTCCGCTCCCGAACGCCCTCGACCCGGTCACCGTCTCCGCGCGCGCGAACACACCGCTCGCGCGCACCGGCTTCTATGACCGCGCCACACGCGTCCAGCGCGGCGCCTTCTCCGCGCGCATCATCACGCCGGAGGAGCTCGAGTTCCGCAACCCGATCCGCCTCACCCAGGTGCTGGCGGGGGACCGCTTCATCAAGGTGCAGCCGATGAACGGGAAGGCGGTGCTGCAGGGCCGCGGCCCCCTCTGCGCGATGACGATTCTCCTCGACGGCCAGCGCCTCCTCGGCACGTACGAGGAGGCGATCGGGAACCCGAATCCGCCGCCGATGAGCTCGCTGGCCGCGATCGACGACATCGTCACGGGGCCGTCGATCGCCGCGATCGAGATCTACGGCAGCGCCGCCGCGGTGCCGGTGGAACTCCAGCGCGTCGCCGGGAGCCGGATGGCGCAGGGCTGCGGTCTCATCGCAATCTGGACAGGCTCGCGGAAGTAGCGCGTCGCGACCCGCGCCCCACCGCGCACGCGGCGGGGCGCGGGTCGGCGCCGATCGTCAGCGCGGCGGCACGAGCGGGCGCACCACCCCGCGGGCATCGACGCTGAAGCGCGGCCGCATCGGCTCGGCCAGCAGCATCGGCGGCCCGTCGTCGCCGACACGGAGCTGACTCTCCGAGGCCATCAGCGCCGTCGGCACGGTATAAGCATCCGCCGGCCCGGTATGCACGCCGTACCCGAGATCGGCGAGCGCCTGGATGCTCATCCGGCCGAGCGGGTTGCTGCTGCCGGCGTAGCCGGTCATCAGCTCGGTGCGGAAGAGGCTCTCCTTCCAGTGCGCGTTGATCGTCCCAGCGCCGCAGGTGACGCTGCTCGGGAGATCGAGACAGTTCTCGGCGGGCACCGCGCCGAGACAGACGGCCGCCCCGCCGTGGTCATTCACGCACGAGGCCGCCGCGAGCGGGCCGGTGACGCGCACATTCACCGTCCCGGTGTCCGCGAGGAGGCCGCGGCTCTTCCAGAGCGTCCCGAGCCCGACCACGTGCAGCATCTCGTGGAGCACCACGTCGGCGAGCCGACCCTTCGACGCCAGATCCGCGAGGTCGGCGCTGTCGAAGCGCATCACGCCGAGCGCCGTGAGGCCGCCGGTGGTCCGCGTGAGACAGGGGCCCGCGGTGCCGAGGACCTGCCCGACCCCATCGATCGGCTCGACCTTCGCGAAGATCAGCACGTCATCGACGGTCTCGTTCAGCCCAGTGATGCCGGTGAAGGAGCTGTTGCACTGCGTGACCTGGAACGGCGTGCCCCCGGTCCCGATCGCGACGTCGGGGATGTCACCGACGATCATGGCGGTGATGCGGTCCACCGCGGCGCTGAAGGCGTCGGCGATGATGCCGGCGGGCGGTGTCCCGGCGTACCGGAGATCGATCTTGTACGCCGTCTGGATGCGCGCGTCGATCGGCGTCGAGAGGGTGCCGCTCGTGGCGGTGAGCAGTTGGGTGCCGCCGTTCTTGCCGAGGGTCCAGACCGGTGCGGTCGCATTCCCCGTCGCATCGGTCACGACGCGCAGCGTACCGGTAAGGGTCCCGCCCCCCTTGGCGATGGCGAAGCTGACGGTGTCCCCCGGCCGTGCCTTCCCTTTGGCGTCGGCGACCTTCACCCGCACCGCGAGGGCGAGCGAGGTGCCGGCGAGCGCGGCCTGATCATCGCCGCTGCTCACGGTGAGCTTCGCGGCGGGACCGGGGAGGGAGGGACCGCTCGCTCCGTCGCCACAGGCGGTGAGGAGCGCGGCGGAGGCGCCGAGCACGAACACACGCCGACCGGCGCGCCCGATACGAGCGCGGGCGGCCGAGTGGCGGGACACGGGGACACGGTCGCTCACCGGTTCACCGGCTTCTTCACGCGGATCGGGGTGACCTTCCCGGTCGAGTCGACCTCGTACGTCGGGCCGAAGGCGGAGTCACGACCGATGTAGGGTGACGGTGCCGGCGTGGCGCCGCCGCGGGTGGACGACGTCGCGCCCGGCCGAACTGGCGTAGCCGTCGGAGCCGACGGGGCCGCCTCGGTGTTCGGGGCCGATCCAGTGGAGTCGACGAGCGGCGTCGCGGCGGCTGGCGTGGCCGTGGTGTCGGCCGCGACCGCATCTCCGGCGGCCTCCTTCGCGCGACCGCAGGCGGCGCTCAGCAGGAGGACGGCGAGGCAACCAGCGAGATGGCGTGGCATCGGATGCTCCGTGATCGATCGGTCGGTGGGAACGTACATCGGGTCGACGCTCAATACCCCACCCACGGGGCGGCGCGCAGCAGGCGGCGCGCGTCGACACGGAGCGCGGCGGGTTCGGTGCCGGCGACGAAGATCTCCGCGACGCGACGCGCCGCAGGGGTGCTCGGGTCGGCGAGGTCACCCGTCGCGCGGTCGAGTTCCACCGTGACCACGCCGGCGGGCGGCGTCCAGACGGCCGGGGCGAGCCCGCCCCACCGCGCGAGCATCTGCCCGAAGATCGGTGCGGCGAGCGTACCGCCCGCCGCGCCGGGCGAGATCGATCGCGGCCGGTCGAAGCCGATCCAGACGCCGGCCACGAGCTGCGACGTCATCCCCACGAACCAGACATCACTGTTGTCGTCGGTGGTGCCGGTCTTCCCGGCGACGGGGACGGCGGCCGGGATCATCCGCCGCACCGCCGTCGCGGTGCCGGTCTCGACCACGCCCCGCATCAGGTCGCGCGTCACGTACGCGACGGCGCTATCCATCGCCGGCGCGAGCGTCTGCGTGGCCTCCGTATAGATCGGCCGACCGGCCGGGTCCTCCACGCGCAGCACGAAGCGCGGCTCCACCGGGGTGCCGAGATTCGCGAAGGTCGTATAGGCCGCGACGAGGTCGATGGGACGCACCGCCGAGGCGCCGAGCGCACTGGACGGGAAGGGAGCGATCGGGGACGAGATCCCCGCGCGCCGGGCGACCGCGATCACGGAATCGGCGCCGAGGCGCTCCCAGAGGCGGACGGCGACGGTGTTGCGCGACTGCGCGAGCGCCTCGCGCATCGTGATCGGGCCGAGGAAGGCGCCGTCCGCGTTGCGTGGCCGGTAGACGGTGAGGTCGAACCGGAGCGCGAGCGCGGTGTCGGGGATGATCGTCGTCGGTGGGAGGGAGTCGAGGAGGGCGCGCGCGTAGATGAACGGCTTGAAGCTCGAGCCCGGCTGCCGCACCGCGTTCACCGCGCGGTTGAACGGCGATTCCTGGTGATTGCGCCCGCCGATGAGGGCGCGGACGTCACCGGAGGCGGGCTCCATCGCCACCACCGCACCCTGCAGGTAGTCGGTGGACCCGCGCGCGCGGTCCGCGTAGCGCGGGTGGCGGTAATCGCCGCGCGCTTCGATCCCCGCGAGCCCGTCGGCGAGCGCCGCCGCCGCGGCGCGCTGCAACGCGGGGTCGATCGTCGTCGTGATCCGGTAGCCGCCCTCGGTGACGCGGATCCCGGCGCGCTCGAGGCGCACGCGCACGACGTCCACCACGTACGGCGCCGCGGCCGGCATCCCGAGGTCAGGAGCGGTGCGGAGCGGCTGCGCGCGCGCCGCGCGCTCCTGCGCCGCGGTGATGTATCCCTGCGTGCGCATCAGCCGGAGCACCGCATCGCGACGCTCGCGATTCCGCTCCGGGTGCCGGACGGGGTCGAAGAGCGCGGGGCCCTTCGGCAGGGCCGCGAGCGAGGCCGCCTCGGCGAGCGTCAGGCGTGCCGCCGGCTTCCCGAAGTAATGGCGCGCGGCGGTCTCGATGCCGAAGTAGCCGCGCCCGAACGCGATCTGGTTGAGGTACGCCTCGAGGATCTGCGGCTTCGTGTAGCGCCGCTCCATCTCGCGCGCCGCCGCCTGCTCGCGGAGCTTCCGGCCGATCGACCGATCCGTCCGATCGATGACGTCGGGGTGCATGTTCCCGACGAGCTGCTGCGTGATGGTGCTCGCGCCGCGCGAGGCGCCGAGGAGGTTGTCCTTGATCGCGCCCGCGATGCCGACGAGGTCGACGCCGTCGTGCTGGTAGAAGCGCTGGTCCTCGACGGCGACGAAGGCCTGCGGGACATACGCCGGGAGCGAGGCGAGGGGGACGCTGATGCGCCACTCGCGGCCGATCTCGCCGATGAGGGAGCCGTCGCGGGCGAGGACGAGCGACGCCTGAGGCGGCCGGATGATCCGCCAGGGCTCACCGGTGGAGGGCGCGGGGGCAGCGACCGGCTCCTGCGCGCCGCCCGGGGCCGCCGCCAGCGCGACCAGCAGGCCGGCCGCGCAGGCCGTGGCCCGGCCGGACGCGCGGCGTCGGCGCACCGAGCGTGGGGCCATCAGGGAGCGGACGGACGTCACAGTCGAATTCTACACCGACCCCCTCTCAAGGATGCCCCGACCCCGTACCGCCCAGCCCCCGGAGTCGGCACCTTTCTCGGATGCTCACCGTGGCCGTCGCCCAGTGCCGCCCCCGGAAGGGGGATCTGGCCGCGAACCTCGACCGGGTCGGGGCGCTGTTGGCGCAGGCCATCGCGCTCGACCCGCGGCCCGCCGTCCTCGTCCTGCCGGAGACCGTCCTCTCGGGGTATTTCCTCGAGGGCGGGGTGCGCGATGTCGCGCTCACGGCGGAAGCGCTCCGCACAGCAATCGAGGCCCGCTACCGCGCCAGCGTCCCCGGCGGCGAGGCGATCGACCTCGTCCTCGGCTTCTACGAATCGCTCGACGGCACGCTCCACAACAGCGCCGCCTACCTGCGCCTGCAGGGGGACGCGCCCGCCGCCCTGCTGCACGTGCATCGCAAGAACTTCCTCCCGACGTATGCGCTCTTCGATGAGGAGCGGTTCGTCGAGCGCGGCTACGGGGTGCGCGCCTTCGACACCCCGATCGGGCGCGCCGCGTTGCTCGTCTGCGAGGATGCGTGGCATTCGCTCACGGGGACCATCGCCGCCCTCGACGGCGCACAGGTGGTCTTCGTGCTCGCCGCCGCGCCGGCCCGCGGCACCGCACCGCGCACAGACGGCGTGCCGGGCCCGGCGAGCGTGGAGCGGTGGGAACGCCTCGTGCGCGACATCGCGGAGGAGCAGGGCGTCTTCTGCGTCCTCGCGAACCTCGTCGGGAGCGAGGGAGGTCGGATGTTCCAGGGGGGCTCCCTCGTGGTGGGACCGCGCGGCGACGTGCGTGCGCGGGCACCGGTCTTCGACGAGGCGCTGCTGAGCGTGACGCTCGACCTCGCCGACATCGGTCGGGTGCGCGCGGAGCTCCCGATGCTCTCGGATCTTCGGACGATGCTCCCCTTCCTGCGCCCCGAGCTCGACCGCGTGATGGGGATCGCGGCGCCGGCGGAGTCCGGCGATGCGGCGCGGCGCGGGGCGACGAAGGGGACCCGCACCGGGTCGACGACGGCGAGCGCGTCGACCGAGTCGGGCGCCACGCCCTCGGCGCCCTCGACCTCCGGCGCCGCGACGACGGACGGCGCGACACCCGCGCCCTTCCCCACCCTCCCCGTCGTCCACACCGGCGCGCAGGGCCGCGGCGTCCCGCCCACGCTCGAGATCGACCCGGCGCTCGTCGAGCGCTGGCTCGTGGCGTTCCTGCGCGACGAGTTCCGGCGGCGCGGCTTCACCGACGCCGTCGTCGGCCTCTCGGGGGGCGTCGATTCCGCCGTCGTCGCCGCGCTCGCCGCGCGCGCTCTCGGCCCGAACGCCGTCCTCGCGGTGCGGATGCCCTACCGCACGTCGAGCCCGGACTCGCTCGCGCACGCGCAGCTCGTCATCGACCAGCTCCGCATCCGCTCGCGTACGCTGGAGATCACCGACGCCGTCGACGGCTACCTCGCGCACGAGGCCGCCGCCGACGCCGCGCGCCGCGGGAACGTGATGGCGCGGATGCGGATGATCACGCTCTTCGATCTCTCCGCGAAGCACCGCGCCCTCCCGCTCGGGACGGGCAACAAGAGCGAGCGGCTTCTCGGCTACTTCACCTGGCACGCCGACGATTCACCGCCGGTGAACCCCATCGGTGACCTCTTCAAGTCGCAGGTGTGGGCGCTCGCGCGGCACCTCGGCGTGCCGCAGGCGATCATCGAGAAGCCCGCGAGCGCCGACCTCGTGCAAGGCCAGACCGACGAGGGAGATTTCGGCGTCAGCTACGCCGTCGCCGACGAGATCCTCAACTGGATCCTGCACGGGTGGAGCCCCGCCGAGCTCGTGGCGCGCGGGATGGACGCGGAGGCGATCCGGCTCGTGACGCGTCGGCTCGACTCCACGCATTGGAAGCGCAAGCTGCCGACCGTCGCGATGCTGAGTGGTGCGGCGATCGGCGAGAGTTATCTCCGACCGGTGGATCTATGACGCGTCGCGCGACCACACCCAAGGCGCCGGCCGCGCGCCGCACGCCCCGGGGCGCCGCCACCGCGGCGCCCATCATCCGCTACGGCTTCCACCCCACGCCCTACGGCGAGGGGTTCATCGCGACCACTGTGCACGGGATCTGCCGGCTGACCTTCGTGGAGGGCGGGCGTCGCGCGACACTCACGCGCGTCGCGGCCGAGTTCTCGGATGCGAGGTTCGTCGAGGATGTCGCACGGACCGCGTCGCTGATGACACAGGCCTTCGACCCGAAGCGCAACCAGCGCCTCGCACTCGACTTGAGCGGGACGCCGTTCCAGCGGCGCGTCTGGAGCGAGCTCCTGCAGATCCCGCGTGGGGCGACCACCACCTACGGCGGACTCGCCGCGCGCATCGGGAAGCCGAGCGCCTCGCGCGCGGTAGGGAGCGCGGTGGGCGCGAATCCCGTCTGCTTCGTGGTGCCGTGCCACCGTGTGGTCCGCGGCGACGGAACCCTCGGCGGCTACGCGTGGGGTCCCAAGATGAAGGCGGCGATGCTCGGTGAGGAGTTAGGGCTCACGCCGCCTGCGCGTAGGCGAGGCTGACCGCGCGTTTCGCGCCGCGCTTCAGCTGCCGGTGCACCGTCCGAGCGAAACGGACGAAGTTCGCCCCCGCCTGCGGATACCGCTCGAAGAACTCCGCCGGCAGGAGCGCGCCCTTCCGCTGATTACAGGGCTGGCAGGCGGCGACGAGGTTCCCCGGGTCATGGCTCCCGCCCCGGGAGAGCGGGATCACGTGATCCAGGGTGGCGTGCTCGAGGCCCAGGCCGGTGCCGCAATAGACGCAGCGTCGTCCACACTCCCGAAAGGTCGCCCGTTTGACCACGCGCTTGTGCTCCGGGTGCGCGAGGTGGCGAGCGTGGCGGGATAGCCCGCGGGGGGAGCGGGCGAGCGCGACGTGGTGGACGTGCCGACGTGACATCTGACCTCGCCGGAAACGGCGACACCCCGCGGCGGGGCGTCAGGCCCGGGCGGGGTGTCGACAGTGGATGCGGGGAGGCTCCGGACCGCCGTCGCCGGAGGCGACGCGTGGGGGAGCCTGCTCTCGAGTGCCTGTCCGAACGTATCGGTCATGGGCCTCCCGCGATGGGCGGCGACGGGGGGCGTCGCCGGTCTCGACCTCCAGACGCCCAAGAGAGTGCAGCGTCACCCGCGACCGCGCTAGGGGGAGCCGGATGCTATTTTTCCCCCCTATGACTCCGACCTCCGCCAAAGCGCGCCGTGCCACCCACGGGCTCTCGAAGGCCCAGCTCGTCGCGGCCTACCGCACCATGCTCCTGTCGCGCCGCGTCGACGACAAGGAGATCCAGCTCAAGCGGCAGAACAAGATCTTCTTCCAGATCTCGGGTGCGGGCCACGAGGCGGTCCTCGCCGCTGCCGGCTGCGTCTTCAAGCCCGGACACGACTGGTTCTACACCTATTACCGCGACCGCGCCCTCTGCCTCGCGCTCGGGATGACCGCGGCGGAGATGCTCTACTCGGCCGTCGGCGCGGCGATCGATCCGAACTCCGGCGGGCGGCAGATGCCGTCGCACTGGGGGCTCAAGAAGGCGAACATCGTCTCCGCCTCCTCCCCCACCGGGACGCAGTTCCTCCAAGCCGTCGGCTCCGCCGAGGCGGTGCTCCGCGCCAAGGCGCTCGGCGTCACCGAGGGGTTCGCGGACGATGAGGTCGTCTTCGTCTCCACCGGCGATGGTACCACGTCGGAAGGGGAGTTCTGGGAGTCGCTCAACTCCGCCTGCAACCTGAAGGCGCCGGTCGTCTACCTCGTCGAGGACAACGGCTACGCCATCTCCGTGCCCGTCGAGGTGAACACCGCCGGCGGGTCGATCTCCAAGCTCGTGACCGGCTTCCCAGGGCTCTACATCCAGGAGGTCGACGGGTGCGACTTCCTCGCCTCGGTCGAAGTCCTGCAGCGGGCGGTGGACTACGCGCGGGCGCGGAAGGGGCCGGCGCTCGTGCACGCGAAGGTGATCCGCCCGTACTCGCACTCGCTCTCGGACGACGAGGTGATGTACCGCCCCGACGCCGAGCGGGCCGCCGATGCGGCACGCGATCCGATCACGACGTATCCGCAGTGGCTGATCGACGAGGGGTACGCGACGGCGGCGGAGATCGAGGCGATCCAGGCGTCCGTGGACGCTGAGGTGCTCGCGGCGACGGATGACGCGCTCGCGCAGCCGCAGCCCGCGCCGGAGACGGCGGGGTTCGCGGTCTACTCGCCCGAGGTGGACCCGACGGGAGAGTCGTTCGACACCGAGGATGACCCGCAGTTCAGCGGGGATCCGACGACGATGGTCGACCTGCTCAACGTCTGCATGAAGGACGAGATGCGGCGTGACGGGCGAATCGTCGTCTTCGGCGAGGACGTGGCCGACGTCTCGCGCGAGGAGTACCTCGGGCAGGTGAAGGGGAAGGGTGGCGTCTTCAAGGTGACGTGGGGGCTGCAGAAGGAGTTCGGTGGGACACGGGTGTACAACTCCCCGCTCGCCGAGGCGAACATCATCGGGCGCGCGATCGGGATGGCGCTGCGTGGGTTCAAGCCGGTGGTGGAGATCCAGTTCTTCGACTACATCTGGCCCGCGTACATGCAGCTGCGGGACGAGCTCGCGACGATGCGCTGGCGGTCGAACAACGCCTTCGCGGCGCCGGTGGTGGTGCGCACGACGTACGGCGGCTACATCCGCGGCGCGATCTATCACTCACAGACGGGGGCGTCGCTCTTCACGCACTGCCCGGGGCTCCGGGTGGTCTGCCCGAGCACCGCGCTCGACGCGAACGGGCTGCTGCGCACGGCGATCCGCTGCGACGACCCGGTGATCTTCCTCGAGCACAAGCACCTGTACCGGCAGACGTACAACAAGGCCGCGTACCCGGGCCCGAACTTCATGATCCCATTCGGGAAGGCGAAGACCGTAAAGGCGGGGACCGACGTGACGGTCGTGACCTACGGCGCCACGGTGCAGCGCGCGCTCACCGCGGCGAAGCAGGTGGAGGAGTCACGCGGCCTCTCGGTGGAGGTCATCGACCTCCGGACGCTCTCCCCGTGGGACCAGGAGGCGGTGTACGCCTCAGCCAAGAAGACGGGGCGCGTGATCGTGGCGTACGAGGATTCGATCTCGTGGGGCTACGGCGCGGAGATCGCGGCACGGATCGCGGACGATTGCTTCGCGTGGCTCGATGCGCCGGTCAAGCGGGTGGCGAGCACGGACACGTTCGTGGGGTACGCGCCGAGCCTCGAGGATGTGATCCTGCCGCAGGTGGGGGATTTCGTGAAGGCGTACGAGGACATCGCCGCCTTCTGAGCCTGCCCGGAGTGGGCGCTACCCCCGCCGCTCCATCGCATCTCTGATATCGAGCAGGATTTCGAAGTAGAGTTGGTCGCGCATATACGCGAACTGCAACGACTCGAGCTTCAGCGGGTCGTTCTCGACCTTCGCCTTCTGGTACACCTCGTCGAAGGCCGACTCGAGGTTCTGCAGGATGCGTTCACGGGACCGGGACATCGGGATCTGCTCCAGAGCGGCGAAGGTGAGCCGAGGTGCGACGACGGGCGCCGGGGGTACCGGCGCCGGGGCGGACTCGAGGAGGTACTTGGCGGCGGCCCCGAAGAGGTCGCGACGCGGATCGGTGGGCAACGGCATCGAGACGGAATCTACCTCACTGCCAGAGCACCGGCCGGCCGGCGGCGTACCACGACTCCACGTGCGGCGCCGCCATCGCCTCGATCCGCGACCGCTTGATCTTCATCGTCGGCGTCAGCGTCTCCGACTCGATCGACCAGGGCGACGACGCGACCACGAACATCTGCAGCCGCTCATACTCGGCCACGTGACGATTCACCACGCCGAGCCACTCGGTCAGCGTCTTCTCGAGCTCGGCGCGGACCACGGCGTCCTGCATCTTCGGGCGGAGGTGTTCGGCGAGCACCACCATCGCGTACGCGGCCGGCTGCCCGACGCCGCTCACGCACGAAAGTTCGATTGCCTCGTGCTCGTTGATGAAGTTCTCGATCGGCGCCGGGGCGACGTACTTCCCCTTCGCCGTCTTAAAGAGCTCCTTCACCCGGCCCGTGATCCGGAGCAGACCATCGGGACGCCGCTCGCCGCGGTCCCCCGTGCGGAAGAAGCCGTCTGACGTGAACGACTCCGCCGTGAGCTCCGGAAGCTTGTAGTAGCCCACCATGCACCCGGGCGACTTGATCAGGACCTCCCCCTCCTCGCTGATGCGCACTTGGACGTCGTCATACGGGACGCCGACGTAGCCCGGGAGCTTGTGCGTCGCGGTCGAGAGGTGGCTGTACGCGAAGTCCTCGCTCATCGCATACCCCTCGAGGAGGTTGAGTCCGAGACGACGGTACCACGCGATGAGCTCGGCGGGGATGGGCGCCGAACCGGACCCGGCGAGGCGCACCTGATCGAGCCCGAGCCCCTTGAGGACCTTCTTCCCGATGAGCCGATTGAGCAGCGGGATGCGCAGGAGCCGATCGAGCTTCGGCGCCGGCATCTTCGCGAACACGCCCTGCTGGAACTTGAGCCAGAGGCGCGGCACCGAGATGAAGATCGTCGGGCGCGCGCGCTGGATGTCGGCGACGAAAGTGTCGAGCGCCTCGGCGAAGAAGATGTGCCCGCCCGCCACGAATGAGGTGCATTCGATGTACGCGCGCTCGAAGACGTGCGCGAGCGGGAGGTACGAGAGCGCACGGTCCTCGGGGGAGAAGTCGATGCCGCGCACGATCCCTTCGGCCGCCGCGGTGACGTGCCCGAAATCGTGCATCACGCCCTTCGGTGTACCGGTCGAGCCGCTTGTGTAGAGGAGCAGCGCGAGCTCATCGGCCGCACGGGCCGGCTGACCGCCGAGCGGTGCGACCGTCGCGATGACCTGATCCCACGCCGCGCCGATGACCGTGGGCGCGAGCGGGAAGCTGAGCCGGTGCATCGCCTCGGGGATCCCGGGGAGCTGCGCCTCCCACCCAGCGTCGAGTTTGCCGATGAAGATCGCCTTCGCCTCGCTGTGCTCGAGAATGTAGCTGATGGTGTCGGCCTTCTCGGTCGGGAAGATCGCGACGGTGGTGAAGCCGCCCATCCAGATGGCCAGCTCGGCCATGAAGAAGTGGGCGCAGTTCTTGGTGAGCATCGCCACCTTGTCGCCCGGCTGGAGGCCGAGGCTCCGAAGGTGGGCTGCCATCCGCCGCGCCTCATCGAGGACCTGTCGCCAGGTGTAGTCGATGGTCTTCCCACCGCCGACCGGCTGGGTCAGGTAGACCCGGTCGGCGAAAGCGGTCTCCTTTTCATAGATGTAGTCGAGGATGAGCTTCGTCGGGGCCATACCGGGACCTCGCTGGAGGGATTTGGCAGAGTATAGGGGTCGGGAGCGCTCGGGGGGAGGCTGAAGGCTGGAAGCTGGAGGATGAAAGTTCGACGGCGGTAGGTCCCGCCTTCAGCGCACTGCTGTCAGCGTGCGGCTTCCAGCTTCCAGCTTCCAGCTTTCAGCATTGAGCATTGAGTTCCGCCCCCGCCTGGCACACCACTTGCACCCTTGGGGTATGACGTCAGGAAACGCCCCGCCAAAGTGGCGGGCGGACGCTGACGCGGCGCACCTCTTTGTCGGAGTCGATCGATGAACAACCTGAAGGTCTTCCTGCTGATGGCCGGTCTCACCGCCTTGGTCGGGGCGGCGGGCGGCGCGCTCGGCGGCCAGAGCGGGATGACGATCGCCCTGCTCTTCGCGGCGGGGATGAACGTCTTTATGTACTGGAACTCGGCGTCGATGGTCCTGCGCTCCTACCGCGCGCAGATCGTCGACCGGTCGCAGGCGCCGGACCTCTATGCGATGGTCGACCGGCTGCGCCAGCGGGCGGGACTGCCGATGCCCACCGTCGCGATCGCCCCGCACGACCAGCCGAACGCCTTCGCGACGGGCCGCGACCCCGAGCACGCGGTGGTCTGCGTGACGTCAGGACTGCTCAAGCTGATGGACCGCGAGGAGCTCGAGGGCGTCATCGCGCACGAGTTGGCACACATCAAGAACCGCGACATGCTGCTGCAGACCGTCACCGCGACGATGGCGGGTTCGATCTCGAGTCTCGCGCAGATCGCGCAGTGGGGGATGCTCTTCGGCGGCGGGCGTGACGACGAGGAGCGCGGGAGCCCGGCCGCGGCGCTGGTGATGATGATCGTGGCGCCGCTCGCGGCGATGCTGATCCAGTTCGCGATCTCGCGGCAGCGCGAGTTCAAGGCGGACGCGGTGGGCGCGGAGATCCACGGCCAGGCCGGCGGGCTCGCGCGCGCGCTGAAGAAGCTCGACGCGTATGCGCAGCGCATCCCGATGGATGTGGCGCCCGCAGTCGCGCCGCTCGCGCAGGTGAACCCGCTCGCCGCGCACGGGGGCGGCCTCCGCTCGCTCTTCTCGACGCACCCCGCCACCGAGGAGCGCGTCGCGCGGCTCATGGCGCGGGGGTGACCCCGTCGCCGAGGCGATGAAAGACCGCCTCGGTCACCACGCGCCCGTCGCGCAGATGCTCCACGACGATCCGTTCGAGGAGCGCCGGCGTGACGGGCGCGTACCACACCCCCTCGGGGTAGACCACCGCCACCGGCCCGCCGGCGCAGACACCGAGGCAGGGCGTCTCGCTCCGCTTCACGCGCTGCGGCCCGAAGAGGAGATCCTCACGCTGCAGCAGGCGGGCGAGTTGCGCGTAGAGCGCGCGCCCCGTGCGATCGGGCGCGCAGTACCCGCCGGTGCAGATGACGATGTGCCGCCGATATGGCTCCATCGTCGCCGGAATCGCACTCGGCGAATCGGCGGTCACGGCTCCTTCGGCTTCTTGTACTCGCCCGGGGGCGCGACGTACCGCAACGCCTCCACCGGCGTGCCGCCGAGCAGATGCTCGTCGAGGATGCGCTTGGCGCCCGCGGCATCGACGCCCGCGTACCAGACATCCTCGGGATAGACGACGACCATCGGGCCGTGGCCGCACTGGCCCATGCAGCCCGACTGGTTGGCGCGGATGCGCTGCGCCATCCCGGCCTCGCGAAGGCCGTCCTTCAACACCTGGAACGTGGCGGCGGAGTCCTGCGAACCGCAGGTCTTGCCACCGGTGCAAACGAAGACGTGACGCTCGAACTGACCCATCGTTGTGTCCGGGGGGAGGATTCGGATCCAGGCGCGCACGACGCACGCCTTCCATACATTAGCGGTATGACGCCCACACGCATCATCGACAAACTTAGGACCGCTCACTCGCGCCACGCGGTCGGCGACGCGCGATCGATCATCCGCCACCTCGCGACCGTCGCGACCGCGGCCCTCCTCGGCGCCGCCACACTCGGCGCGCAGGCCATCGGGCCTTCGCCCGCCGGCGGCCCGAGCCGGCCCCTGTACCTCGTGCACGCGAACGTCGTCGACGGCGTGACCGCGACGGTCATCCGCGACGCGACGATCGTGATCGAGGGGTCGCGCATCACGCGGATCGCGGCAGGGTTGGCGACGCCGCGCGGCAGCGGGGTGCAGGTCATCGACCTCGCGGGGCGCTGGGTCGCGCCCGGCCTGATCGACGCGCACACCCACATCGCGACCCTCCCGAACGCGCGGCGTGCCCTCTTCTCCGGCGTCACCACGGTGCGCTCGGCGAGCGTCCCCGCGTTCCAGGACGTCGCGATGCGCGCGCAGGCCCGTGCCGGCCAGATCGTCGCGCCCGACGTGCTCGCCACCGGCGTCTTCGTCACGCCGTCGCTCGGCGAAACGGTCCTCGCCGACCCGCGTCTCGGCGCGCTCGCTGGCGGGGTGACCACGACCGACCACCTGCGCGCCCTCGTCCGCATCAACCTCGACCGCGGTGTCGACTGGATCAAGACGCGCGGCACCGAGCGCGCGGGCCTGCCCGATACCGACCCCCGCAAGCAGGTGTACGACGAGGCGGAGCTCCGCGCGATCGTCGAGGAGGCGGCCACCAAGGGCGTCCCCGTGATGGCGCACGCGCACGGCGACGAGGGGGCCTACGCGGCCGTCGCCGCCGGTGTGAAGAGCATCGAGCACGGGACGTATCTCTCCGACTCCACGCTCCGCCTGATGCGGCAGAAGGGAACGTGGTTCGTCCCGACGCTCTCGACCGTGGTGGATCTCACGCAGCCCGGGGGTGACTACGACGACCCCGTGCTCACGCTCCGCGGCCAGCACATGCTGCCGCGCCTCGAAGACGCGATCCGGCGCGCGCACGCGCTCGGCGTGCGCATCGCCGCGGGCGCGGACACCGACTACGGCGCGGAGGGGACCACGCGCATCGCGCACGAGGTGATGCGCTTCCGCGCGCTCGGACTCTCGCCGGCGGAGGCGCTCGCGACCGCGACGAGCGGTGCGGCGGAGCTCCTCGGCATCGCGTCGCGCACGGGGCGCCTCGCCGTCGGGATGGAGGCGGACCTGATCGTCCTCGAAGCGAACCCGCTCGAGGATCCGATGGCATTGCAGGACGTGCTCGTGGTGATCACCGACGGGCGCGTCGTCCTCAACCGCACGCCCTTCGGGCGGCAGGGAGCTCGATGAGCGGCAAGGTGAACACGGTCGTCGTCACGTGGGCGGGCGACCATCGCTTCGATGGCGGCCGGCCCGACAGCCCGCACACGATCCGCCTCGACGCCTCTGCGCAGACGGGACCAGGCCCGGTGGACGGGCTCCTCTGCGCCCTCGCGAGCTGCACCGGCGTGGACGTGGTCGACATCCTCGAGAAGCGCCGGACGCCGGTGGCCTCGCTCGCGATCGCCGTGACGGGGCAGCGTGTGGACGCGGTGCCGGCGCGCCTCATGGCGATCCACCTCGCCTATACGATCACCGGCGAGGGAATCGAACGCGTGCACGCGGAGCGGGCGATTGAGCTCGCGGTCACGAAGTACTGCTCGGTGCGCGACTCGCTCCGCGAGGACATCGCAGTGACCTGGTCGCTCGAGCTGGCCTGAACGGTCCCCGATACCGTCGGGCGGTCGTGGGGCCGCGCTAGTGACGCACTAGCGACTCACTAGCGCCGGATCTCCCGGAGGAGGTGCGCCGCCTCCGGGAGGATGAGCCGCTCCAGCGCGAGCCCGACCGCGGCCGCCGAGCCCGGGAGGGAGACGACGAGCTTGCCGTGCGCGCTCCCCGCGGTGGCGCGCGAGAGCATCGCGGCGGTCCCGACCTGCTCCTGGTAACCGAGCAGGCGGAAGAGCTCGCCGAAGCCGGGGATCTCCTTCTCGAGGAGGGGGCGCACGGCCTCGATGGTACGGTCGCGCGAGCCAAGTCCCGTGCCACCGGTGATCACGATGACGTCGAGGTCCTCGCGGCCGAGCCACTGCTCGACGTGCGCGCGGACGCGCGCCTCGTCGTTCGGGAGGAGGTCACGGGCCACGACCGTATGTCCGGCGGCGGTGAGGCCATCGCGCAGACGGTCGCCGGAGAGATCAGTCGCCAGGGTGCGCGAGTCGGTGACGGTGAGGACGGCCGCGCGCAGCGTGGCGAAGCGGGCCGCGTCGGCGCGGTGGGCGGCGGTCCCCTCGGGGAGCTCGGTCATCGGTGGAACATCCCACGGGCGGGGGCGCGCTGCCAAGGGGCGCGGTGCGGGGGCGCGGCTCCCGGATGGGCCGACGAGCGCCCGACCGCCTTGCCCGGCTGACCGCGCCACGGGAGCTTTCGCGGATGCAGATCAGCCATCTCCGTGAGGAGTACCGCCGCGAGCGGCTCGACGAGGGGGACGTCCTCCCCGACCCGGTCGCGCAGTTCCACCGCTGGTTCGCGCAGGCGCAGGCGGCCGAGGCGCCGGAGCCGAACGCGATGGCGCTCGCGACGAGCGATGCGGATGGCACACCGAACTGCCGGATGGTGCTCCTGAAGGAGGCCGATGCGCGCGGGTTCGTCTTCTTCACCGACTACCGCAGCGTGAAGGGCGCTGAACTCGACGTGATGCCACAGGCGGCGCTCTGCTTCTGGTGGGCGCCGCTCGAGCGACAGGTGCGGATCCAGGGTCGCGTGGAGCGGATCGACCCCGCCGAATCCGCGGCGTACTACCGGCAGCGGCCGCGCGGCAGCCGACTCGGCGCGTGGGCGTCGACGCAGAGCAGCGTCCTCCCCGACCGGGCGGCGCTTGAGCAGCGGCACGCGGAGGTCGATGCGCGGTATCCCGACGAGGCGGTGCCGCTCCCACCGCACTGGGGCGGGTTCCGGGTGATCCCGTCGCGCTTCGAGTTCTGGCAGGGGCGGCAGAGCCGCCTGCACGATCGCCTGCGCTACCGGCCCGCCGAGGGCGGCGGCTGGGTGATCGAGCGGCTCAGCCCATAAGCCGCACGCTCACTCTTACGCCTCTCGCGCGACGCGGGCTGGCCACGCGTCACCCGGAAATCAGCCTCGCAGCGCGGTGAGCGCCTCGCGCGCCGGCTTGAGCTTCGGATCCAATCGCAGGGCCGTCTCGTACGCCGCACGGGCATCAGCGGACTTCCCCGCCTTCGCGAGGACGACGCCGAGCCGGTAGTGCACCGACGCCTTGCTCGGTCGGAACTGGTTCACCTCCCACGACGGGACGGTGAGGACCTCGCGCAACAGACGCTCGCCACGCGCGAGCTGCTGCCCGCTGACCCCCGCGAGCCGACCGTACTGGATACGCGCGGCGACGTCATCCGGACGACGCGCCAGGAAGGCATCGAGCGTCTGGAACGCGGCGGGGACGCGCCCCCACGCCTGCTGTCGCTGCGCGAGCGTGACCACCGGGGCCGCACTGTCCGGTGCGGCGGCGATCGCCTGCCGGAGGGCGCGCTCGGTCGTGACGGTGTCCTTGTCGCGGAGCGCGAGCGTGGCGGTGGCCATATGGCCGCGCATCGGGTCACGCCGCAGGAGCTCGCGCTGCTGCTCCCGCGCCTTCTCGGGATTCCCGCCCATCACGCTCGGCGCGAAGGCGTAGAAGAACAACAGCCCTTCCCGCGCCTCGACGAGTGATGGGTCGAGCTCCACCGCGCGCTCGAACGACTGTTTGACGCGCCGCGCGATGAGCGCCTGCCGCACGGGGTTCGCGCTGAACGCCTCCTGCCCGAGGGCGAGACCGAGGCGCAGATGGTATTCGCCGACACGATCGTTTAGGGCGATCGCTCGCTCGAAGCGACTCACGGCGGCGGGGGCGTCGTTCGCGCGGAGTGCGCGCATCCCCTCCGCGTAGGCCGTGCGGTCGGGCTGGGCGTGGAGGAGGCTGAAGGCGGGAAGCTGGAGGCTGAAGGCCAACAGCACGCACAGGGCAGGATTCACGCGCGCGATCTGAGGAGCAAGACGCATCATCGTCGGGGCAGGATACCCTACCAACCCGGTGCCTCGGCGCGGAGTTCCCCCAACAGCTTGAGATAACTCTCGTAGCGCTCCGCATCGATCGCGCCGTCCGCGAGCGCGCGACGCACCGCGCACTCCGGTTCCGCATCGTGTCGGCAGTCCTGGAAGCGGCACTCGCCGAGATACCGACGGAACTCCGGGAAGCACTGGTCGAGCGACTCCGCGGGAAGTCCCCACATCCCGACCTCGCGCAGTCCCGGGGTGTCCACAAGATACCCATCATCCCCGTCGGGGAGCGGGATGAGTTTCGCGCCGACGGTCGTGTGGCGGCCCTTGTTCACCGACGGCGAGATCTCCTGCGTCCGAAGCTCGAGCGCCGGATGCAGCGTGTTGAGGAGCGAGGATTTCCCGACCCCCGAGGGGCCGGTGAAGGCGGTGACGCGGCCATGGAGGTCGTGCCGGAGGGCGTCGAGCCCATCGCCGCGCTTGGCGCTGGTGAGATGGACGGGATATCCCGCCGCGCGGTACGGCGCCGCGAGCGCCTCCGCCTCCTCGGCGGTCTCGCAGAGGTCGACCTTGTTCAGCACGAGGTGCGGGCGCAGGTCGTTCGCCTCCGCGATCACCAGGAACCGGTCGATCATCCGGCGATGCGGTTCCGGCTTCCGGAAGGCGAAGACGATGAGCACCTGATCGACGTTGGCGGCGAGGATCCGCTCGCCGTGGCGACCGCCGGGCTCGCGGCGGGCGAGCACGCCAGCGCGCGGCGCGATGGCGGTGATGCGCCACCCGCTCTCGCGCTCATCGCGGTCGATGGTCACGTGGTCACCGACGGCGAGCTTGAGCGCGCCCCGCACCTCCTGCTTCAGCCGACCGGCGAGCGCCGCCTCGTGCGTCTCGCCCGAGGCGTCGCGCACGCGCCAGACGCCCCCCGTGCCCTCGACGACGATCGCGGACCGCTCACTCACGCGAGCCCCGCGTCAGCGCGCATGTGGCGCCGTGCGGCACTCATGCGAGCGCCTCATCGTCATCATCCCATGCGGCGGCCGCGCGCTCCGCTGCGGCCCGCGCGACGATCAGCGCGTCGAGTCGCCGCTGCACCTCGTCCACATCCATCGCGCCGAGCGCGGCGAGCACGGCGTCGCGGTCCGCGCCCCAGGCGAGGAACTCGCTCTCGAGATGTCCACTCACCCCCTGCTCCCCGACACGCTTCCACTGGACGAAGAGGAGAAAGGCGCCCCACGGTCGCGCGGCCTCACCGGTCTCGTCCGCCAGCAGCTCCACGCTGTATGAGCAGCCGTCGCGGCCGTCGAACGCGGCCGGGCGCGCGTGCACCGCGGCGTACCCGCCGATGGTGCGCTCGTCCCCCTTCGAGTGGTCCGCGGGGAGGTGGCGGCTCATTCGCGGCTCATCGGCGGTGCATCCCGGAATCCCGCATCCGACGTCAGCGGGTCACGCGAACGTCTCGCGGAGCACGTTGCCGAGGATGAAGGCGATGTTTGCGGGCCGCTCTGCCAGCCGGCGCATCAGGTACGGATACCACTGCGTCCCGAACGGTACGTAGACGCGGACGCGCCACCCGTCCCGCACGAGCTGCTCCTGCAGGTCGCGGCGCACGCCGTAGAGCATTTGGAACTCGAAGCGCTCCGGCCCGATCCCCTCGGCGCGCGCATAGCGCTGCACCTCGGCGATGATCGTCTCGTCGTGCGTGGCGATGCCCGGATAGTGGCCGCGCGCGAGCAGGCGACGCATCCCCTCCACGTACGTGGCGTCCACGTCCGTCTTGTCGGGGAAGGCGACGCTGGCCGGCTCGAGGTAGGCGCCCTTGCAGAGCCGCACCCGACACCCCTTCCCGATCGCCCACTCGATGTCGTCGAGGGTGCGACGCAGCGCACTCTGCAACACGACGCCGACCTGGCCCGGATACGTCGGGTAGAGGCGATCGGCGAAGAAGTCGAGCGTGCGCTGCGTATACGCACTGCCCTCCATATCGAGCCGCACGAAGGAATCGAGCGTCTTGGCCTTGGCGAGGATCTCCGTCGTCACCGACTCACAGAGCTCGTCGCGGATATCCTGCCCGAGCGCGGTGAGCTTGACCGAGACGTTGGCCTCCAGCTTCCGACGGCCCATCTCGTCGAGAAGTGCGAGGTACTGGCGCCCCGTCTCGCGCGCCTCGGCCTCGTTGGTGACCGACTCGCCGAGGAGGTCGAGCGTCGCGGTGATCCCTTTCGCGTTCAGCTCGGCGACGGCGTCACAGGCGGTGGCGATCGTCTCGCCGGCCACGAAGCGCGAGGCGAAGTGCTTGGCGAGCCCGTTGTGTCGGACGAAGCGGAAGATCGCCGGCTGGCGGGAGAGGAAGAGCAGGAAGGTGCGGAGCATTCGTTTGGGCGGTCAGACCGGCTTGCCGGTCTTCGGGTAGAACGTCGTGCCCTCGGCCGCCATCCGGCGGAGGAGGGGGGCGGGGGTGTACGGGCCGCCGCCGTGCGCTGCGGCGAGGGCCTCGAGGCGGCGCACCACCTCGGTGGCCCCGACGGCATCGATGTGGCGGAACGGGCCGCCGCGGAATGGCGGGAACCCGATGCCGAAGACCGCGCCGATGTCGCCGTCGCGGGCCGAGCGAATGATACCGTCCTCAAGGCAGCGCACCGCCTCGTTCACCATCGCGAGCGCGAGCCGTTCGGCGATCCCCTCGGCGGCGAGGCTGGTGCGCGCGTCACCGGCGCGGAAGAGCGCGTACACGGACGCGTCGACGCCGGTACGCTTGCTCCGGGCATCGTAGGCGTAGAATCCACTCTTCCCCTTCCGGCCGAGGCGACCCGAGGCGGCGACCTTCTCGAGCGCCGCGCTCGCCCGGATTCGCTCGGGGAAGGCGGCCGACATGATCCGCCCCGACTTGGTCGCGACGTCGAGCCCGACCTCGTCGATCAGGTTGATCGGCCCCACGGGGAAGCCGAAGCTGCGCATCGCCCGGTCGATCGCGTCGATCGACACACCGTCGTCGAGCAACCGACCGGCCTCCGCGATGTACGGCGCGAGGATCCGGTTCACGTAGAACCCCGGCGCGTCCTGCACGACGATCACCGTCTTGCCGAGCTTCTTCCCGACCTCGACGGCGGTGGCCGCGACGTCGGGGAGGGTCTGCGGGGTCACGATGACCTCGAGGAGCGGCATCTTGTGCACCGGGGAGAAGAAGTGCATCCCCACGATGCGCTCGGGCCGCGCGCTCGCTTCGGCGATCCGCGCGATCGGAATCGTGCTCGTGTTCGTCGCGAGGACGGCGGTCGGCGGGAGCACCGCCTCGACCTCCTGCACGACGCGGTGCTTCACCGCGAGGTCCTCGAAAACCGCCTCGATCACGAGCGGGAGCCGGCCGAAGCCCGTGTAGTCCACCGTGCCGGAGACGAGGCTCATCTGGTCGGCGAACTGCACCCGCGTGATGTGACGGCGCTTGAGCCCTTCGCCGAGCACATCGCGCACCGCCTTGAGGCCCTGTCCCACGCGGTCCCACGCGGTGTCCTTGAAGCGCACGGCGAGCCCCTGCTGCGCGCTCACCGCGGCGATGCCGGCGCCCATGAAGCCTGTGCCGAGGACGCCGAGGCGCGTGACGGGGAGTGCCGTCGCGCCGGCGGGGAGGCCCGGGTCCTTCTTGAGCGAGGTCGTCGCGTAGAAGAGGAACATCAGCTCGCGGCAGACCGGGCTCATCGCGAGGGCGCCGAAGAGGCGCGCCTCGGTCGCGAAGCCGGCGGCGCGATCACCGTAGGCGGCGCGCACGGCGTCGATCGCGGCGGGGAGCGCGGGGTAGTGTCCGCCCGACTTGGCGAGCGCCGTCTTCCGGGCCTGCGAGAGGACGATCGTGCGCCCGACCGGTGTGTCCTCGAGGAGGCGCGAGCTGAGCGAGCGGCGGCGCGTGTCGCGTCGACGCGGGATCGTGCCGGCGGCGAGGGCGCGCGCCCGAGCGATCGCGGTCGCGCGCAGGATGCCCGGGTGCACCATCTCATCCACGAGGCCGAGCTGCAGCGCCTTCTTGGCGCGGACGTTCTTCCCGGTGAGGATCATGTCGAGCGCGGCGGTGAGCCCCACCCGATGCGGGAGCCGCTGCGTGCCCCCCGCCCCCGGGATGAGCCCGAGCTTGACCTCGGGGAGCGCGAAGACGGTCTTCGGCGAGTCTGCGGCGATGCGATACGCGCACGCGAGCGAGAACTCGAGCCCGCCGCCAAGACAGGCGCCATCGACCGCCACGACGACGGGAACGCGTCCCGACTCGATACGGTCAAACATCGCGTGGCCGAAGGCGCTCGCCTGCGCCGCGTCGTCCGCGCTCGCGAACGTGAGGAACTGGTCGATGTCGGCGCCGGCGATGAAGGTGCCCGGCTTCCCGCTGATCAGCACCGCCGCCTGCACCGCGGGATCGGCGTCGATGCGCGCGAGGAGGGCCGTGAACTCCTCGATGACCGCGGGAGAGAACTTGTTGACCGACTCACCGGGGAGATCGAAGGTGAGGACGGCGACGCCATCCTCGACGGCGAGCGAGACGGCGTTCGCGGGGACGATCGTCACGCGGCCTCCACGACCATCGAGAAGCCGAGCCCGCCGGCCGCACAGACGGTCATCAGGCCGTAGCGCCCGCCGCGACGCACGAGCTCGTTCACGAGCGTCGTCGTCACGCGCGCACCGGTCGCGCCGAAGGGATGCCCGATCGCGATCGAGCCCCCCATCACGTTGAGGCGATCGCGGTCGACGGCGCCGAGCGGCTTCGTCTCCCCCGCGCGCTCGGCCCACGCCTGCGACTCGAACCCGGCGAGGTTCGAGCACACCTGCGCCGCGAAGGCCTCGTGCATCTCGACGAGGTCCATCTCAGCGAGGGTGAGCCCTGCGCGCCGGAGCGCGAGCGGCGCGGCAAGCACCGGGGCCTGCAGGAGCTGCTCGCCTGGATCGAGCGCAGCATACGCGTAGCCGCGGATGTAGGCCTTCGGTGTGAACCCAGCCGCCTTCGCCGCATCCTCACGCATCAGGAGCACCGCGGCACCGCCGTCGGTCAGCGGCGAAGCGTTCCCCGCCGTCACCGTGCCATAGCGTCGATCGAAGACGGGCTTGAGCTTCGCGAGCTGCGCCGCGGTGGTGTCGCTGCGGACGCCGTTGTCCGCGGTGAGCGGCGCCCCTCGGCCGTCGGCGGGGAGCACCGGGACGATCTCGGCGCCGAGCCGCCCGTCGGCGACGCCGGCGGCGGCGTTGAGGTGCGAGGCGAGCGCGAGCGCGTCCTGCGCCTCGCGGGTGATCCCGTTGATCTTCGCCATCTTGTCGGCCGACTGCCCCATCGTCTCACCCGTCGTAGGCTCGGCGATCGCGGGCGTCACCGGGACGAGGTCACGCGGCCGGATGGCGGCGAGCGCGGCGAGCCGCTGCCCCGTGGTCTTCGCGCGGCTCGCTGCGACGAGCGCATCGGAGAAACCGCGCGAATGCAGGATCGGCACATTCGAGAGCGACTCCGCCCCACCGGCGATCGCGACTTCGGCGTGCCCGAGCGCGATCTGGTCGGCGGCGTCGGTGATCGCCTGGTTCGCGGAGGCGCAGGCGCGGGAGACGCTCCAAGCCTGCACACCCTTCGGGAGGAGCGGCATCAGCGCGATCTCGCGCGCGATGTTCGGGGCGAGCACGGAGGGGATCACGGTGCCGAAGGCGAGCAGGTCGATCGACGCCGGATCGAGATCGGTGCGATGGATCAACTCGGCGACGGCGAGCTTGCCGAGCTCGATGGCGCCGAAGCCCTTGAGCGTGGTACCGGCCTTCGCGAAGGGGGTGCGGACGCCGTCGATGATCGCGACGCGTCGCCCGGGGGCGGAAAGGGTCATCTTGAAAGGTAGGGAGGGGCCTGACGCGATGCAGGGCGCCGGCACGTTGCCGAGCGACCCTCGCCGCTATGAGATTGGGGACACACGCGGTCCCCGCTCCACCGCCACCCCTCCAGCCCGATCCTTGATGCGTCCCCCGATGCGTCCCATCGCCCTCCTGCTCCTCGCGCTTGCCCCCGCGTGCCGGACGGCGGAGGGGCCCCGACCGCTCGTGCTCGAGGCGCTCGCCTCCCCCGTGGCGGGGGACGCCGCCGAGCCCTTCGTGGCGACAGCGCCCGACGGGCGGGTCACGCTGAGCTGGCTGGTGAAGGAGGCCGACTCGACCGCGGCGCTCCGCTTCGCGACCCTCGACCCCGCGACCGGCACCTGGTCGGCGCCGCAGGAAGTCGTGCGCCGCTCCGACCTCTTCGTGAACTGGGCCGATTTCCCCTCGCTCGTGACGCTGAGCGACGGGACCCTCCTGGCCCACTGGCTGCAGCGGAACGGCGGGGGGAAGGTCCATTACGACGTGCATCTCGCCGCCTCGCGGGACGGGGGCGCCACGTGGGGACCGAGTAGCCTCCCGCATCCGGAGGGCGTCGCGGCCGAGCACGGCTTCGTGAGCGTCCTCCCCGACGGCGCCGGCGGCGCCGATGTGACGTTGCTCGATGGCTCAGCGGGCGCGGTGGCCCCCGCGGGACCCGATGGGCACGCCTCGGTGCCGATGCAATTCGGCGTCGCGCGGTGGGCGGGCGGCGAGGTGGCCTCACGCGCGATCGCGGATTCGAGTGTGTGTGACTGCTGCCAGACCGCGCTCGCGCGGACGACACGCGGCCTCGTCGCCGTGTATCGCGACCGCTCCGCCGAGGGCGTCCGCGATATGGCGGTGATCCGGCAGGTGGACGGCGCGTGGACCGCGCCCGCGCGGCTGCACGACGACGGGTGGGCGATCGACTTCTGCCCGGTGAATGGCCCCGCGGTGAGTGCGGTCGGCGACACGGTCGCGGCCGTCTGGTTCACCGGGGCGCAGGACACCGCGCGCGTGCAGGTGGTCTTCTCGACCGACGCCGGCGTGCAGTTCGGCGCGCCGGTGCGGATCGACGGGGGGCTCCCGACCGGGCGAGTCGACGTGGAGCTCCTCGACGGTGGCCGTGCGCTCGTGAGCTGGATCGAGCGGGTGGGCGGTGAAGGCGCGGAGGTGCGCGCCCGGATCGTGCGGCGGGACGGCACGATGGAGGCGCCGCTCGTGGTGAGCCCCTCCGCGGGGACGCGGGCGAGCGGCTTCCCGCGGATGACGCGCGTGGCCGGGGGCGCGGTGATCGCGTGGACGCTGCCGGGCGCGCCGAGCACGGTGAAGGTCGCGATGCTGCGGACGGAGGCGAAGTGAGGGCGCTCGCACTCGCCGCCCTGACGGCACTCGCCGGGTGCGCGCGCGGCGAGCGCTCCGCGGCGACCCCCGCGACGATGGTCGCCGTCGGGGCGCCCGCCCCCGCCTACGCCGCCACGACGGTCGCGGGCGCGCCCGCCGCGCTCGCGGACCTCCGGGGCCGCGTGGTGCTCCTCAACATCTGGGCCACCTGGTGCAAGCCGTGCCGGCAGGAGATGCCGGCGCTCGACACGCTGCAGCGTCGCCACGCGGCCGAGGGTCTCACCGTCGTCGGCGTGAGCATCGATGAACCCGGCGAACGTGACCGCATCGCCCCCTTCGCCCAGGAGCTCGGAGCCTCGTATGCCCTGTGGCACGACCCCGATGACCGCGTCTCGTCGACCTTCCTCGCCATCGGCGTCCCGGCGAGCTACCTGATCGACCGCGACGGCACGCTGCGGTGGCGGCATGTGGGGCCGGTCACCGCGGACGATCCCGCGTTGACCGCGGCGCTGCGCGAGGCGCTCGGATCAGCGGCCGCCGATTCCACCGCCGCGGGGACCGCGAGCCCCTCGGGCGGAGGCGGCACGCCGTGACCGACCGCCACTACCCCGCCGTGCTGCTCGCGGTGTTCGCGGGGTGGTGGCTCCTGCTGGCGATCGATCCGCTCTACCGACAGGACTGGTTCCTCGAGAACGTCCTCGTCCTCATCGCGATCCCGGTCCTCGTGCGCGGCCATCGGACGCTCCCGCTCTCGCGGCGCGCCTACACCGGGCTCTTCGTCTTCCTGATGCTGCATGAGGTCGGGGCGCACTACACGTACTCGCTCGTCCCGTACGACGCCGCGGCGCACGCGGTCGCCGGCACCTCGATCTCCGGGCTCCTCGGCGTCGAACGGAATCACTTCGACCGGCTGATGCACCTGCTCTACGGCATCCTGCTGACGCCGGCGGCGCTGGATCTCGTCGACGCGCGCACCACGGCGCGGGGGTTCTGGCGTCCGCTCTTCGCGGGCACCTTCCTCGCCTCGCACGCGGTCGCGTACGAGGTCATCGAGTGGCTGGCCGCCGAGGTCTTCGGCGGGGACCTCGGGACGGCCTACCTCGGCACGCAGGGCGACGGCTTTGACGCGCCGAAGGACATGGCGCTCGCCGTCGTGGGGAGCCTCGCCGCCCTCGCTTGGCTCAGCCGACCTCGTCGTGGATCGTCGCCAACTGCACGATCGTGAGCTTCCGTGTCCGCGCTGGGAGCTTCAGCAGCGCGACCTCGCCGACCTTCTTCCCGAGCAGCGCGCGCCCGATCGGCGACGACATCGTGACCTGACCCTCCTCGAACTCCTCGGCATCCCCGAAGATGAGGTGGTAGGCCTCGCGCTCGCCCGAGGCCTGGTCCTCGACCACGACCTTCGAGCCCATCCCGACGGCGTCGACGGCGATCTGCGATTCATCGATGGACGAGAGCTTCGAGAGGCGCTGGGTCAGGTGCCCGAGCCGGGCCTGCACGAACTGCTGCCGTTCGAGCGCGGCCTTGTACTCCGAGTTCTCCCGCAGGTCGCCGAGCTCCACCGCCTTCCGGATCTCGTTGGGGAGCGTGACGTTGAGCTCGTAGCGGAGCTTCTCCGCCTCGTCCGTCAGCTTCTGCTTGAGGGCCTCGATCATGCCGACCTGCCGCGTCTGGGGAGTGAAAAGCCGACGCCCGGCCGTGGGGGGCCGGGCGCCGGACTCGATCTCCAGAAGGTAGGGCGCGCCTCCGCCCGATGCAATCGACCCCGCAGCGACGCCGCCGCCCTCCACCCGCCGGGTGATAACGCTAGCTTTTCCTCTATGAGACTCCGCCCGCTCGCCCGCCTCGTCCGCCTCGTCGCGACACTCGCACTCCCGGCGCTCGCGCCGATCCCGACCCTCGGCGCACAAGCCCGCGCGGCCGCGGCCGCAGCCCCCGCCACGCCCGCCGCCGCGGTGAACGTCGACTGGCGGATCCTCGCCGGACTCGACTACGAGAACGGCCGCGCCTCCGACACCCTCCGCAAGCTCGACGGAAAGCTCGTCCGCGTGCCGGGGTTCGTCGTCCCGCTCGATGACGCGATGGAAGAGGGCGCCGAGTTCCTCCTCGTCCCGTACTACGGCGCCTGTGTGCACACCCCGCCACCGCCGCCGAACCAGATGGCGTTCGTACAGATGGCGGGGCGCCGTTCGGTGCGGCTCAACCTCTTCGATGCGGTCTGGATGGAAGGGACGCTGCGCATCAAGAACGTCGACTCGCCGTATGGCCAGGTCGGCTTCGAGATCGAGGGACTCGCAGCGAAGCCGTACACGGGCCGGTGACATCGACCGCGGCGATCACCCTCGCCGACGTCACCTTCGCGTACGGCGCCGGGCGTGCCGTCCTCGATCTCCCCGCGCTCGAGATCGCGCGCGGGGAACGGGTCTTCCTCCACGGCCCGAGCGGGAGCGGCAAAACGACGCTCCTCGGACTCATCGCCGGCGTCCTCGCCCCGCGCACCGGGCAGGTGACCGTCCTCGGCGAACCGCTGCACACGATGACCGGCGCCGCGCGCGACCGCTTCCGCGCGGCGCACCTCGGCTACGTCTTCCAGATGTTCAACCTCATCCCGTACCTCTCGGTGCGGGAGAACATCACCCTGCCCTGTCGCCTGTCGGCGGCGCGACGGGCGCGCGCCGAGGACCCCACGGCGGCCGCCGCGCGGCTCGCGGAGGCGCTCGAGATCGCGCCGTTGCTCGCGCGCCCGGTGACTGAGCTGAGCGTCGGGCAGCAGCAGCGCGTAGCGGTCGCGCGCGCGCTGATCGGCGCCCCCGAGCTGGTGGTCTGCGACGAGCCCACCTCCGCACTCGACACCGATCGACGGGATCGCTTCCTTGAGCTGCTCTTCGCGCAGGTCACCGCGGCGGGGAGCACGCTCCTCTTCGTGAGCCACGACCTCGGACTCTCGGCGCGGTTCGACCGCACGCTCGCGCTCGGCGCGCTGAACCGCGCCGCCGCGCACGGGGACCCGGATGCCGCGCCGACGGTCGTGGCGCGAGGGTCGTGATGCTCCTCCTCGCCCTCGCCTGGCGTTCGCTGCGGAACCGGGCGCTCCTCTCGACGCTCACGGGGCTCAGCATCGCGCTCTCCGTCGCACTGCTGCTCGGCATCGAACAGGTCCGCGTGGGGGTGCGCGAGAGCTTCGCCGGCACCATCAAGGGGACCGACCTGATCGTCGGCGCGCGTGGCGGGACGACCCAGGTCCTCCTGTCGACGGTCTTCGGGATGTCGTCCCCGACGGGGAGCGTCTCGTGGGCCACCTACGAGCGGTGGGCCGCGCATCCCGCGGTGCAATGGGCGGTGCCGTACGCGCTGGGTGACGCGCACCGGGGGTTCCGCGTGATCGGCACGACCACGGCCTTCTTCGAGCGCTATCGCTTCCGCGACCGCACGGTGACGTTCACCGCGGGCCGCCCGCCCACGACCGATGCGGAGGTGGCGATCGGTGCGGATGTGGCCGAGCGCCTCGGGTATGCGGTCGGAAGCGAGGTGGTGCTCGCGCACGGGCTCGCGGCGGTCTCCTTCGCGGAGCACGGCGCGCATCCGTTCCGGGTGAGCGGGGTGATCGCGAAGACCTTCACGCCGATCGACCGCGCACTCTACGCGACGCTCGAGGGGCTGACGGTGATGCACGAGGCGGAGGCCGCGAGTGGTGGGCTGATGATGGGCCCGCCGACCGCGCCCACGGCGGGCCCCGCCCCGATCACCGCCTTCCTCGTCGGGACGAAGCACCGCTTCGAGACGCTGCAGCTGCAGCGCGAGATGAACGAGGACCGCACGGAGCCGTTGACGGCGATCATCCCCGGGGTCGCGCTCGCGATGCTCTGGCAGACGATCGGCGGCGCCGAGGTGGGGCTGCGCGTGGTGGCGCTGTTGACGCTGCTCATTGGGATCCTCGGGATGTGCGTGGCCCTCTACGCATCGCTGGAGGCGCGGCGGCGCGAGATGGCGGTGCTGCGCGCAATCGGCGCGGGGCCACGGACGATCGTGGCGCTGCTCGTACTCGAGTCGGCGCTGCTCTCGGTCGCGGGCGCGCTCGCCGGCACCGCGCTCGTGTACGGTGGCCTCGCCGTCGCGCGCGACCCGGTGGAGGTGCGCTTCGGGCTCGCCCTGCAGTCGCACGCGCTGACCCCGGTTGAGTGGGGGATCCTCGCCCTCGTCGTCGGTGCGGGGACGCTCGTCGGGCTCGTCCCCGCCTGGCGGGCGTATCGCGCCTCGCTCGCCGACGGTCTCGCACCCAAGTTGTAGGCGATCGACGGCATCGTCAGCGCGCAACGCGCGCCACACGAGCGCCGTTGATCCTTCGTCTGTTCATCCGTTCGTGCTGGATTCCTCCCCATCCCTTGGTGCCCTGATGCGTCACCTCACCACCCTGTTGCTGCTTTCCGCGTTCAGCCTCCAGCCTGCCGCATCGCACGCCCAGCGTCCGACCACCCCGCCGCCCGCCGCGCCACGCGACCGGATGGCCGACCCGATTCCGGCTGCGGAGCTGCCGCCGTACGTGCGCACCACGCCGCCGACGGATCCGGTGCTGCAGCGCCTCTGGGAGGAGGGGATGACCCGCTCGCAGGCGAGTGCGCTCGCGCAGGTGCTAATGGACCGGTACGGCCAGCGTCTCACCGGGTCGCCGGAGTCCGACGCGGCGCAGGAGTGGATCGTGTCGCAGTACACGGGCTGGGGCATCCCCGCGCGGCGGGAGCGCTACGGCACCTGGCTCGGGTGGAGCCGCGGCGTCTCGCATCTCGATCTCGTCGGCCCACGCACCCGTTCACTCGAGGCAACGGCGATGGCGTGGAGCCCGTCGACCGGCCGGGGTGCGCGGCCGACGCCGATCGAAGGCGAGGTCGTCGCGTATCCCACCGGCCTCTCGACCCCCGAGGCGTTCGACGCCTGGCTCCCCACGGTGAAGGGGAAGTTCTTCGCGATGCATGCGCCGCGGCTCTCCTGCCGTTCGGGCGCGCAGTGGCGCGAGTTCGGCACGCCGGCGGAGCAGGAGCGGGTCACGGTGGCGCAGAACGCGCTGCAGGTGGAGTGGAACCAGCTCAACGTCGCGATGAGCGGCGGGCGCTCGGTGTGGGAGAAGCTGGAGGACGCCGGCGCCCTCGGCGTCCTCACCTTCCAGTGGTCCAATTATCCCGGCATCACGAAGATCTTCGGCTCCCCGAACCAGACGCTGCCGACCTTCGCCGTCGGCTGTGAGGACTACGGCCTCCTCGTGCGCCTCGCGCGGAACGGGCAGGGGCCGCGTGTGCGCGCCTTCACCGACAGCCGCCGCCTCGGCGAGCGACCGGTCTTCAACGTGGTCGCGGAGCTCAAGGGCGTCGAGAAGCCGAACGAGTATGTGATCCTCTCGGCGCACGTCGATTCCTGGTCCGCCGCCTCCGGCGCGACGGACAACGGGACCGGCACCATCACGATGCTCGAGGCGCTGCGCATCCTGAAGCAGGTGTATCCGCAGCCGAAGCGCACCATCCTCGTCGGGCACTGGAACGGAGAGGAACAGGGGCTCAACGGATCGAAGGCGTTCACCGAGGACCACCCCGAGGTGATCGCGGGCGCGCATCTCGTCCTGAATCAGGACAACGGCACCGGGCGGATCACGAGCCTCTCGGGCGGCCCCATCGCCGACGCCGGCCCACGTGTCGCCGGCTACCTGGGTGCGCTCCCGCGCGAGCTGACCGAGTGGATCCGCTACACGCCGATCGGCGGCCAGGCGACCGGTGGCAGCGATCACGCGAGCTTCGCCTGCCACAAGGTCGCGGCGCTCAGCCTCGGCGCGCTCGGCTGGGATTACTCGAACACCACCTGGCACACCGACCGCGACACGTTCGACAAGGTCGTCGAATCGGACCTGCGGCAGAACGCGACCTTGACCGCGATGCTCGCGTATCTCGCGAGCGAGGATCCCACGCCGATGGGGCGCACCCCGGTGGATCCGCTCCCGGGCGGGATGAACGGGCAGGCGGGGACGTGGCGGCCCTGCACGCCGGCCACGCGCGCGACACCGGCGACCGGGCGGTAATGACCGACGGTCCGGTGCGCCGTGCGCGCACCGGACCGTTTCGCCATCGTCATGTCGAACGTGGGGGGC
>JARIFA010000088.1 GCA_031127075.1 Gemmatimonadota bacterium
CTGCGGACGCGGGTGCGGTCCGTCGTCGCGTATGGAGAGGCCGAGGCGCAGATCGTTGCGGATCTGCAGGGCGTGGTGAGGGTGGAGGGGGCGGGCACCGACTTCGCGCAGGTCGTGGCGCGGGCTCGTGCGCTCGCCCACCCCGGGGACGTGATCCTCCTCGCGCCCGCCTGCTCGAGTTACGACATGTTCACCGATTACGAGGAGCGCGGCGCGACCTTCGCGCGCCTCGCGCGCGGCGGATGACCCACGCCGCCGTCCGTGACCGCCATCGCTGGCGGATGTCCCTCGAGGCGCGCATCCTCGTCGTCGCCACGGCAGCGTTGCTCGCCCTCGGGCTCGCCACGCTCTACTCGGCGAGCGCGTATGTCGCGACGAACGCCGGTCGCCCGTCGTGGCACTTCCTGTATCGGCAGCTGACCGGCGTGGCGGCGGGGTTCATGTTGTTCGCGATCGCGGCCAAGGTCGACGCCGAGCGCTGGCGCCGCATCGCCTGGCCGCTGATGGGGATGGTCATCGGTGCCCTCCTCCTCACCGTGCTCCCCTTCACCAAGGGGATCGCGCCGCCGATCAACGGCTCGCGTCGCTTCCTGCTCGGTGGGTCGTTCCAGCCTTCGGAGTTCGCGAAGCTCGCGCTCGTCACGTGGACCGCGATGCTGATCGTCAAGAAGGGTGGGGAGCCGGGCCTGCGGCGCCTCTCGAAAGGATTGGCCCCGTTCGGCATCATCTTCGCCGTCCTCTTCGGTCTCGTCGCGCTCGAACCGGATATGTCGGTCGGGCTCTTCTATGCAATCGTGATGGGCGCGATGCTCTTCGTCGCCGGCGCGCGCATCGGGCACTTCGTCTTCCTCGGAGCGCTTGGCCTGCCGGTGCTCTGGATGTTCATCGGGCGGTTCGAATACATCGTCCGGCGTCTGCAGGGGTTCGCCGGCGGCGCGGACCCGGCGCAGGCGGTGAACCATCAGCTCCAGCAGTCGCTCATCGCCGTCGGATCCGGTGGTCTCGCCGGCGTGGGCTTCGGGCAGGGGCGGCAACAGTTCGGCTTCCTCCCGCTCCCGTACAACGACTTCATCGGCAGCAACATCGGGGAGGAGTGGGGCTTCGTCGGGATGGCGCTCCTGATCCTGCTCTACGCACTCTGGACCTGGCTCGGGTTCCGCATCGCGAAGCAGGCGAGGACCCCGTTCCTCGAACTCGTCGCGATCGGCCTCACCGTCACGATGACCGTGACCGCCTATCTGCACATCGGCGTCGTCATCGGCCTCCTGCCGACCACGGGGCTGACGCTGCCGTTCGTCTCCTATGGCCGGTCCAACATCGTCCTGTCGTTGGTGATGACCGGGATCCTCGTGAACATCGGGAGCGTGCGCGAACGGGTGGTCGGCGCGCACGCGACCGATCCGACCCTCGCCGATCGATGAACGTCTGGTTCGCGGGCGGCGGGACGGGGGGGCATCTCTATCCCGGGCTCGCGATCGCGCGTGCCCTGGTCGCCGCGCGACCGGATGTGGTGCCGTTCTTCATCGGGGCCCGGCGCGGCATCGAACGGGAGGTGCTCCCCGCCGAGGGGATGCCGCACTCGCTCCTCGATCTCCACCCGCTCTATCGCCCGCAGGTGTGGCGCAACTGGCGCACGCTCCGCGGCGCGCTGGCCGGCTGGCGCGCGCTCTCGCGGCTGGCGCGGGAGCGTCCCCCGGCGCTCGTCGTCGGCACCGGCGGCTATGCCGCCGGGCTCACCGTCGCGTGGGCCTGGGCGCACGGCGTGCCGGTGACGCAGCACGTCGGCGATGCGGTCCCGGGGATCACCGCGCGGTGGACCTCGCGACTCGCGCGGGCCTCGTATCTCGGGTACCCGGAGGCGGCGGGGCGGCTGCAGCACGGTGGCACGCGGGCGCACGACACGGGGAATCCGATCCAGCCGCCGCCCGTGTCGCGGCCGACGCCCGGTGCAGCGCGGGCCCGGTGGGGATTCCCCGCGGAGGCCACGGTCCTGCTCGTCTTCGGCGGCTCGCAGGGCGCGCGCGCGCTCAATCAGGCCGTCGCCGACTGGATCGCCGCCGGACTCCCGGAGGGGCTCTGCGTGCTCTGGGCGACGGGGCGCGGGCAGCACGCGCCGTACGCGGCGCTCGAGCGCCCGACCGTTCGCATCGTGCCGTACCTCTCGCCGATCGCGGAGGCGTATGCCGCCGCCGACCTCGCACTCGTGCGCGGCGGGATGATGGGGACGAGCGAGCTCTGCGCGTGGGGCATCCCGATGGTCATCGTGCCGTTGCCGACGGCGGCGCAGGACCACCAGACGGCGAACGCGCGTGTCCTCGAGTCGGCGGGGGCGGCGCGGCATCTCCCGCAGGCCGCCCTCACGGCGGCGCGGCTCGACGCCGAGGTCCGGGCGCTGCTCGGCGACGGCGCGCTGCGGGGACGGATGAGCGCGGCGGCCGTGGCCCGCGGCCGACCGCACGCCGCGCGCGACATCGCCGCGCACCTCGCGACCCTGCTCCCCTCGGCCCTGTAGCTTTCGCGTATGCCGCTGCTCGATCCGCACGACCCACGACCGATCCATTTCCAGGGCATCGCCGGTGCTGGGATGAGCGCGCTCGCCGAGCTCTGCCATCGTCGCGGCGCCGCCGTCACGGGGTGCGACCGTGCTCCCGAGGGGGCGGCGGATCTCGTCGCGCTCGGCATCGCGGTGGAGGCGGGGCACGATCCCGCCCATCTCGCTGGTCATCGGGCGCTCGTCGTCTCCAGTGCGATCCCGAAGGACCATCCGGAGGTCGTGGCGGCGCGCGCGCTCGGGCTAGAGGTCGTGCGCCGCGCGGAGGCGCTCGCCGAGGCGACCGCCGGTGGCACGCTGATCGGAATCGCGGGCACGCACGGGAAGAGCACGACGACGGTGATGACGACGGAGGCGCTGGCGGCGGCGGGGAAGGCACCGACCGGGGTCGTCGGGGCGCGCGTGACGGCGTGGGGGGGCAACCTCTCGCGCGGCGGTCACGACCTCTTCGTCGTCGAGGCGGACGAGTACGACCGCTCCTTCCTCGCGTTGCATCCGACGGTGGCGGTCGTGACGAACGTCGAGGCGGACCATCTCGACATCTATCGCGACCTGAACGACATCCAGCAGACCTTCGCGACCTATGTGCGCCGGGCGCGCTATGTGGTGCTCTGCGCCGACGATCCCGGGGCGAACGCGCTCCCGTCGCCGGCGACGGCGGAGGTGATCCGCTACGGCATCACGAGCCCCGATGCGCGGCTGCGCGCGGAGGACGTGCGCACGACCGAGCGCGGGACCACCTTCGCGGTGCGCTACGATGGGAAGGCGATGGGGGAGGTGACGCTCGGCGTCCCCGGACTCCACAACGTGCGGAACGCGCTCGCTGCGCTCGCCTGCGGCATCGGCCCATGGGGGCTGCCCGTGGAGGCGATGGCGCCCGGCCTCGCGGCGTTCGTGGGCGCGGAGCGGCGCTTCCAGCGGCTCGGGACCGTCGGGGGGGTCACCGTCGTCGACGACTACGCGCATCATCCGACGGAGGTCGAGGCGACGCTCGCGGCGGCGCGTGCGGCCTATCCCGGCCGGCGGCTCGTCGTCGCGTTCCAGCCCCATCTCTTCTCGCGCACGCGGGACTTCGCCGACGCCTTCGGCTCGGCCCTCGCCGCCGCGGATCTGCTCCTCCTCGCCGACATCTATCCGGCACGTGAGGCGCCGCTCCCCGGCGTGACGTCGGCACTGATCGCCGCGCACGCCGAGGCGGCGGGGCGCGCGCCGACGTGGATGGGGCCACGCGCCGAGATGGCGGCGGCGCTCGCCGGCGTCGTGCGACCGGGCGATGTCGTCCTCACGGTCGGGGCGGGGGATGTGACGCGGACGGGGCCCGAGCTGCTCGCGCGGCGCTCCGCGTGACGGAGCGCCCGAGCACGGTCCCGGCGTCGGGGGCCTCCGCGGCGCCGGTCGATGCGGCGGCGCGGCGCCGCCGTCGCCGCCGGCGCGTCGGGATCCTGCTCGGGGTGCTGGCGCTCGGGACGCTCCCGTGGTGGGGCCCGCTGCCGTTGCGGCGCTTGGACTTCTTCCGCGTCCGACGCGTGGTCGTGGAGGGAACGCGTTACGCCGAGCCCCCGGAAATCGTTTCCCGGTTGAGGGTCGACACGACCGTCTCGATCTGGGACGACGTGGCACCCTTGGTGGCGCGGGTCGAGGGCCATCCGCAGGTGCGCGCGGTGCGCATCGGGCGGCGGCTCCCGGGGACCCTCGTCGTTCGCATCGAGGAACGCCTGCCCGTCGCGCTGGTCGCGTCGCCGCGGGGGTTCGCGCTGGTCGATGCGCGCGGCGTGACCCTGCCGGTGGATCCGTCGAAGGTCGGCGCGGACCTCCCGGTGCTCGCGGCACGGGACACCACGCTGCTCCGTCTGCTCGGGTCGCTTCGCGATTCGCTTCCGGCGCTCTTCGCCGAGGTGAGCGAGGGCCGGCGCGGGGGACGCGGCGAGGTCGTCCTCGTGCTCCCGGGCCATCGTGTGCTCGCTCTCCCTCAGGTCACCGTCGGCCGGCTCGCCGAGGCGGTGGCCGTCGCGCAGGACCTTGCCCGGCGCGGCCTCGTGGCGGCGGAACTCGATCTCCGGTTCCGCGACCAGGTGGTCGCCCGACTTCCCGACGGACCATGAACCTCGATCGCCTCGTCGCCGGTCTCGACATCGGGTCGGCCAAGACCACCGCCGTCATCGCGGAGGTCGTGGGCGACCTGCCCAAGCACCCCACGGTCAACATCCTCGGGGTGGGGCAGGCGCGCACGACCGGCCTCCGCAAGGGCGTCGTCGCCGACATTGAAGAGACGCAGCGCTCGATTCTGAAGGCGATGCAGGATGCCGAGCGGATGGCGGGCGCGCAGGTGGAGACCGTCTACGCGGGGATCGCGGGCGAGCACGTGCAGGCGATGACGTCGACCGGCATCGCGTCGGTGACCGGCGCGGAGATCACGCGCGGCGACGTCGACCGGGCGAACGCGGTCGCCCGGGCGCAGGCGATCCCGCAGGATCGCGAGCTCATCCACGCGATTCCGCAGGAATACACGGTCGACAAGAACCTCGGCATCCGTGACCCCGTCGGGATGATCGGGACGCGCCTCGAGACCGAGATGTATCTGGTGACCATCGGGGCCTCGCCCGCGATGAACCTCCGCAAGGCGGTGGAGCGGGCCGGCTACAAGGTCGGTGAGCTCGTGCTCGAGCCGCTGGCGAGCGCCCTCTCGGTGCTCACCGATGACGAGAAGGAGCTCGGCGTGGCGCTCGTCGAGATGGGCGCCGGCACGACCGACGTCGCCGTCTTCCACGAGGGGAAGATCCGTCACCTCGGGACGATCGGGTACGGTGGCCTCAACGTGACGAGTGATCTGGTCCACGGGCTCGGCGTGACGCAGGCCGATGCGGAGCGCCTCAAGGAGGCGTACGGGGCGGCCTTCGAGCCGCTCGTTCCGCACGACGAACGGATCCCGCTTCCGAGCACGGGGGCGCAGGGGGACCGTGAGATCCCGCGGTCGCTGCTGGCGCACATCATCCACCAGCGGACGCAGGAGATCTTCGAGCTCGTCGCGCGCGAGGTGGAGCGGGCCGGGTTCCTCTCGCGGCTCGCCGCCGGCGTGGTGGTGACGGGCGGGGCCGCGGCCCAGCCGGGCACGGCGGATCTGGCGAGCGAGGTCTTCGGCACGGGGGCGCGGATCGGGGTGCCCGGCACGGACCTCGGCGGGCTCGCGGACTCGATCGCGGACACGCGGTTCGCGACGGTGACGGGGCTCGTCCAGTACGGGGCGCGCCGGGTCGCGACCGGGGCGGCCGCCGGGAAGGGGCGTCGCCTGGCGATGCAGGCGGCCCCGTCGATGGACACCATCGCCGTCCGCTTCAAGACCTGGCTGCAGGACTTCTTCTGACCGTCGGGCGCGGCGCTGTTTCCCGCGCCGGCGTTGGGTCGTCCGTGGGATATCGTGAGCCGCGCGCGTCGGGGTATATTCCGCCGTGATCGTCGCTCTCCCCACGACGCCCTGACGGAGCCCGCCGCGCCATGACGCTCTTCGAGTTCGAGGAATCCCTCCCCCAGTCCGCCCGGATGAAGGTCGTCGGGGTCGGCGGTGGCGGCGGTAACGCGGTCAACCGCATGATCGAGGAGCAGCTGCAGGGGGTCGAGTTCATCTCGGTGAACACCGACGCGCAGGCGCTCCTCAACTCCCGCTCCGACGTCAAGATCCAGATCGGGAAGAAGCTGACGCGCGGACTCGGCGCCGGCGCGCGGCCGGAGATCGGTCGGCAGGCGATCGAGGAGAATCGCGACGAGGTGATGCGGTCGATCCAGGGCGCCGACCTCGTCTTCGTCACGTGCGGGATGGGCGGCGGGACCGGTACCGGTGCCGCGCCGATCGTCTGCGAGCTCGCGAAGGAGGCGGGGGCGCTCACCGTCGGCATCGTCACCAAGCCCTTCCTCTTCGAGGGGCGGAAGCGGATGCGGCAGGCGGACGACGGCATCGCCGAGATGGTGAAGCACGTCGATACGATGATCGTCGTGCCCAACGAGCGGCTGCTCGCGGTCGTCGGGCGGGGGATCCCGTTCCAGGACGCGCTCAAGAAGGCCGATGAGGTCCTCCTGCAGGCGACCGGCGGCATCTCGAACATCATCACGCGCATCGGCATCATCAACGTCGACTTCGCCGACGTGCGCACGATCATGCAGGACGGCGGTTCCGCGATCATGGGGACGGGGATCGGGCGCGGCGAGCAGCGTGCGATCGAGGCCGCCCGGATGGCGATCGAGTCGCCGCTTCTCGATAATGTCTCGATCGGCGGGGCGCGCGGCGTCCTGATGAACATCATCGGCGGTC
>JARIFA010000089.1 GCA_031127075.1 Gemmatimonadota bacterium
ATCCGCGCGATGGCGCGATCCGTGCGCTGGCGAGTCGGCGTGCGCGGCCCGACGCGACCGGGGCGACGGCGCTCACCGAGCCCTATGAACCGGGCTCGACGCTCAAGCCGTTCGTCGCCGCCGCGCTCCGGCGCATCGGGGTCGCCGAAGCGTTCGTCCAACGGGCGACCGATCTCGGGCGAAAGTGGGTCGAGCTCCCCGGGCAGCATCTCGCGACCGACGTCGGCGACCTCCTCGCGATGCGCGGCGTCCATCCCCGGCGGGTCATCGAGCGTGTCCCGCCCGCGACGGCCGGACTGCGCAACCTCCTCGGCGTCGTCGACCGTGAGGGGCGCGCGGTCGGCGGGGTGGAATCCGCGCTTGATGGGGCGCTCCGTGGTCGCGACGGGCGCACCGTGCTCGTACGCGCGGGCCGCAACGGCCCGCTCACCTCACCGGAGGAGCGCGTCGAGCCGCCGGTACCGGGGCAGACCGTCGTGCTGACGCTGCACCAGGGGCTGCAGGACATCGCGGAGCGCTCGCTCGCCGACGCCATCACGGCGCTCGGTGCGCGGGGTGGGGATGTGGTCGTCCTCGATCCGCGCGATGGCGCGATCCGTGCGCTGGCGAGTCGGCGTGCGCGGCCCGACGCGACCGGGGCGACGGCGCTCACCGAGCCCTATGAACCGGGCTCGACGCTCAAGCCGTTCGTCGCCGCCGCGCTCCTCGATCGGGGCCTGGCGCGCGTCGAGGAATCGATCCCGACCTACAACGGGCGGTTCACGCTCAATGGGCGGACCATCGCCGACGTGCACGAGGCGTCGTCGCTCACGTTCGCCGAGGTGATGCAGTACTCGTCGAACATCGGGATCGTGCAGTTCGCGCAGCGGCTCTCGCCGCGCGCGCAGTACGGTCTACTGCGTGATGCGGGGTTCGGGATGGTGACTGGCGTCCCGTATCCGTCGGAGTCGCCGGGGCGGCTCCGGCCGGTCCCCGAGTGGTCGATCCAGTCGCCGGCCTCGCTCGCGATGGGCTACGAGATCGCGGTGACACCGCTGCAGCTCGCCCTCGCCTACGGGGCGATCGCGAACGGCGGGGAGCTGTTGGAGCCGCAGCTGGTGCGGGAGATCCGCGATGCGGAGGGCACGGTGACGTTCCGGGCCTCGCGTCGCGTGGTGCGGCGGATGATGTCGGAGGCGACGGCGCGCACGATGCGCGGGCTCCTGCGCGACGTGGTCGAGGGCGGCACCGCGACCGCGGCCGACCTCGCGGTCTATTCGCTCGGTGGGAAGTCGGGCACGGCGCGCCGGACGCGCGATGACGGGCGCGGATACGAGGCGGGGGCGTATACCGCGAGCTTCGTGGGACTCTTCCCGGCGGAGGATCCGCAGCTCGTGATCCTCGTGAAGCTCGACGATCCGAAAGGCGCGTACGGCGGCGTGACCGCGGCGCCGGTGACGAAGGCCGTGCTCGCCGCCGCGATCGCCGCGCGCGATGGGGCGCTCGATCCCTCGGGGCTGCGGGGCCCACCGCCCGCGCCGCGCGCGGTGGGGGATTCCGGCGCTCGTCAGGTGGCCGGCGCCGCGGGAGCCGTCGACGGTCCCGCCGGACCGCGCGGGGCGGCGGATGTGGGCGGTCCCGTTGCTCCGGTGACGGCTCCGGTCGTCGCCGTCGAGCCACCGATCCGCGCCCCCGTGACCTTCGACCTCGCTCGGCCGTCTCGACCCGAGGGCGTCGTCGACTCACTCCGCGCCGTCCCCGATGTGACCGGATTGCCGACCCGCGCCGCCGTGCGTGTGCTCCACGCGGCGGGGTTCCGGGTGGTCCTCGTCGGGGTTGGGGCGGGGCCGTCGACGTCGCCCGCCGCGGGGACGCTCCTCCCCGGCGGCGCGCTCGTCCGCCTTCCGTCCGTCCGCTGATGTCCTTCCTTCCGATGTGCCCCACCGAGACGCTCCGTGCCGCCCTTGAGCGTGCGGGGGAGCTCGTCGCCGTCCGCGGGAGCCTCCCAGCGAGCGTCACCTCGCTCGTCGATGACAGTCGCCAGGTCGCATCCGGCGGATGCTTCGTCGCGGTGCGTGGCGCCGAGCGAGACGGGCACGCGTTCCTGCCGCAGGTGGAGGCCGCCGGCGCGGCCTGTGCGATCGTCGAGGCGGGCGCGGAGACCGCGCTGCCCGCGCTCGTGGTGCGGCACAGTCGCATCGCGGCGGCCGTCGTCGCCGCCGCGTACTACGGGGCGCCCGCACGTTCACTGCGGTTCATCGGCGTCACGGGGACGAACGGGAAGAGCACGACGGTCGGGATCCTGCGCCATCTGCTGGACGAGCCCGCGGGGCGCGCGGCGAGCATCGGGACCCTCGGCGTGCTGGTCGGCAGCGTGGGGCGTCCGCTCCCGGGCGGACAGGGGCTCACGACCCCCGGGCCGATCGAGCTGCAGCGCCTCCTGCGTGCGCTCGTCGACGCGGGGGTCACGACGGTCGCGATGGAGTGCTCGTCGCACGCGCTGGACCAGGACCGCGTGCGAGGGATCGCATTCGATGTGGCGGTCTTCACGAACCTCACCCGAGACCACCTCGACTACCACGGCACGATGGAGGCGTATCTCGAGGCGAAGGCGCGGCTCGTCGGGCTCCTCACGCCACACGGGGTCGCGGTCACGAACGCGGACGACCGCGCGTGGGAGGCGCTCCCGACCGCCCCGACGCGACTGTCGTGCGGGCTCGCCTCGCCGACCGCGGATGTCCGCGTCGAGGGGATGGCCCTCACCCCGCGCGGCAGCACCTTCCGGCTCGTGACGCCGGCGGGCACCGCTGACGCCACGTTCCCGCTCCTCGGCGACTTCAACGTGGCGAACGCGCTCGGCGCCGTCGGCGCAGCGGTCGCGCTCGGCGTCGCGCCGTCGGTCATCGCCGCGCGGCTCGCGACCACGCCGCAGGTCTCGGGGCGGCTCGAGGTCCTGAGTGAATCGCCGCTCGTCCTCCGCGACTACGCGCACACCCCGGACGCCTACGAGCGGGTGCTGACGGCGCTGCGGCCGTACACACGTGGCCGGATCATTCTCGTGTTCGGGTGCGGCGGCGATCGTGACCGCGGGAAGCGCCCGTTGATGGCCGCCGCCGCGCATCGGTACGCCGACCATCTCGTGATCACCGATGACAATCCGCGCACGGAGGACCCGGCGCGCATCATCGACGACGTCGTCGCCGCGCTCCCTGCGGGGAGCTACGATCGGATCCCGGACCGTCGCGCCGGCATCGCCCACGCGCTCACGCTCGCGCATCCGACCGACGACCTCGTCCTTCTCGTGGGGAAGGGCCCCGACACGTACCAGCTCTACGGTACGACGAAGACGCCCTTCGACGAGTTGCTCATTGTCCGTGAGCTCCTCGCGGAGCGGGCGCGATGACCTTCTGGACCCTCGCCCGCGTCGCGCAGGCGCTCGGTACCGGCCCCCGCGACGGGCGTCCGCTCACGGGCATCGGCACCGACACGCGGCAGGACCTCACGGGACGGTGCTTCGTCGCGCTGCGCGGCGAGCATCACGATGCGCACGACCATCTGGCGGCGGCGGTGCGCGCGGGCGCGGCAGCGGTCGTGGTCGCGGACCCGACGCGGGCCGTGGGGCTCGGTGTCCCGGTCTTCGCCGTCGAGGACACCGGGGTCGCGCTGGGTGCGCTCGCCCGCTACCGGCGCCTCGCGTGGGGCCGCCCGGTGATCGCCGTCGCGGGCTCGAACGGGAAGACCAGCACCAAGGAGCTCCTCCGCGCGGTGCTCGGGAGCCGCCTGACGGTGCACGCCACGACGGGGAACCTCAACAACCAGATCGGCGTGCCGCTGACGTTGCTGGCGCTCGACGACGCCGCCGATGTCGCGGTGATCGAGGCTGGGACGAATCAGCCCGGCGAGCTCGCGGTGCTCCGCGAGGTGATGCGCCCCGATCTCGTGGTGATCACGACGATCCAGGAGGAGCACCTCGAGGGGCTCGGCGACCTTGCCGGGGTGATGGCGGAAGAACTCTCCGTGTGCGATGAGGTGCCGGTCGCGGTGGTGCCCGCCGCTGAGCCGGACGTCGTCGCGGAGGCGTCGCGTCGGGCGGCGCGGGTGCTCGCGGTGACCGTACCCGCCGCGTCGGGCCTGCTCGTGGACGGCCGCGGCTGGCTCGAGTGGGACGGCGTGCGGGTCGAGCTCGCGCTACGTGGGCGGCATAACGTCGCGAACGCGGCTCTCGCCCTCGCCGTCGGCCGTGAGTTCGGGATCGCCACGACGGATGCGGCCGCCGGGCTCGCCGCGATGGCGATGCCGTCGATGCGGTCCGCCGTGGCACCGCTCGGCCGCGCGCTCCTACTCAACGACGCGTACAACGCGAATCCCGGGTCGGCGCGGGCCGCGCTCGCGCTGCTCGCGGAGCTCGGGGCAGGGCGGCAGCGGGTCGCGGTGCTCGGGACGATGCGCGAGCTCGGCGCGGCGGAGGCGCGGGCGCACGCGGAGGTCGCGGCAGCGGCGCTCGCCGGCCCGGCAGAGCTCGTCTGCGGCATCGGCGCCTTCGGTCCCGCGCTCGCCGCGCTCGCCCCGGACGATGCACGCGTGCTTATCGCCGAGGACGTCGAGGACCTCTGGCCACGCCTCCGGCCGCGCCTCGCGCCGGAGGCGGCGATCCTCCTGAAGGCCTCGCGAGGCGTGCAGCTCGAACGCCTCGTTCCCCATCTCACCGCCTGGGCCACCGACTGATGCTCTACGAGTTCCTGTTCCCGCTCCGGGAGGTTGAGAGCGCCTTCAACATCTTCCGGTACATCTCCTTCCGCGCTGCCGGCGCGGCGGTGACCGCACTTCTCCTCTCGTTCATCGTCGGCCCGCGGATCCTGCACCGGTTGCGCGGGATGCAGATCCATCAGGTGGTGCGCGAGGGCACGCCGGACTCGCACGCCGCGAAGGGCACGACGCCGACGATGGGGGGGCTCATCATCCTCGTGGCCATCGCCGGGGCGACGGTGCTCTGGATGCGCCTCGACAGCCGCTATGTCTGGCTCGCCCTCGCTGTCACCCTCGCGATGGGGGGGCTGGGATTCCTCGATGATTACCTGAAGCTCCGGCAGAAGCGGCTCGGTCAGGAGAACCTCGGGCTCGTCGAGCGCTACAAGCTGACGGGGCAGGTGCTGATTGGCCTCGCGCTCGGGTGGTACATCTGGCAAGTGCCCCTCAATCAGCTGCCGGGGGCGTCGACCACCCTGCCGTTCTACAAGTATGTGCTGATCGTGCCGGCGATCCCGCTGCTCTATCTCCCCTTCGTGACCTTCGTGATGACGGGGACGAGCAATGCGGTGAACCTCACCGACGGACTCGACGGGCTCGCGGCGGGGTTGATGGCGATCGCGATGCTCACGATGGGCCTCTTCGCGTACGTGATGGGGCGCGCGGACGCCTCGGCCTACCTGCAGATCTTCTACCTCCGCGGCGCGGGGGAGCTGACGGTCTTCTGTTCCGCCGTCTTCGGTGCCGCGGTCGGCTTCCTCTGGTACAACGCGCATCCGGCACAGGTCTTCATGGGCGACACCGGGTCGCTCGCGCTCGGGGGCGCGCTCGGCGCCGTGGCGATCCTCCTGAAGAGCGAGTTCCTCGTGCTCATCGTCGGCGGCGTCTTCGTTGTGGAGACGCTCTCGGTGATCATCCAGCGCAGCGCCTTCAAGTGGCGTCGGTCTCGGCACGGCCTCGCCTACGCGCAGGCGCATCGGGTCTTCCGACGGGCGCCGCTCCACCATCACTTCGAGCTCTCGGGGTGGCCGGAGACGCAGGTGGTGGTGCGCTTCTGGATCCTCGGCGTGCTCTGCGCCTTCCTCGCGCTCTCCACGCTGAAGCTGCGATGACCCGTCCGGGCGCTCCGCTGGCGTCGGTCGTGGCGCGAGGCGAGGTCGCGGTGCTGGGGCTCGGCCGCAGCGGTGTCGCGGCGGCGCGGCTCCTCGTCGCGCACGGGGCCGCGGTGTACGCGAGCGATGCCGGCGCGACCCCGACGGCGCACGCCGCGGCCGAGGCGCTCGCGGTGATCGGCGTCGCGGTCGATGTCGGCACGCACGACCTCGCGCGCCTCGCGCGGGCGGGCACGGTGGTGGCGAGCCCTGGCATCCCGCCCTCCGCCCCGCCGCGCCGCGCCGCGCTGGCGGCCGGCGTCCCGATCATCTCCGAGATCGAACTCGCGCTGCCGGCGTTGGCCGGGGTGCCGTCCATCGCGACCACGGGCACCAACGGGAAGACGACGGTCACCGCGCTGATCGGACACCTGCTCCGTGCGCTCGGGCACCACGCCGTCGAGGCCGGGAACATCGGGACGCCGCTCGCGGAGGTCGCGCTCGCCGCCGAGCGCCCCGACTGGGTCGCGCTTGAGGTCTCGAGCTTCCAGCTGCACGACACGCCCTCGATCGCACCGACGGTCGCGATGCTCACCAATCTCGCGCCGGATCATCTCGACCGGTACGCGTCGCTGGACGCCTACTACGGCGACAAGATGCGGCTCTTCGCGAATGCGGCCGACGGGAGCGTGCGGGTGGTGAACGGGGACGACGCCGAGGTGATGGCACGGACCGCGCCCTTCCCTGGGCGCGTGGCGCGCTTCTCGCTCCACGACCCGACGGCGACGGCCTGGTTCGACGACGCATCCCAGCGCCTGATGCTCGCCGGCGCGCCGCTGCTCGCCCGGGAGACGTTGCCGCTCCTCGGCGCGCACAACGTCGCGAACGCGCTCGGTGCGGCGCTGGCGGTCTGGGCCGCCGATCCCGCCCATCAGACGCCGACCGCGCGCGCGGCTCTCGCCGA
>JARIFA010000022.1 GCA_031127075.1 Gemmatimonadota bacterium
GAGGCCCCGCCGCGTACCATCGCCTCGGGGAGGAGCCCCGTGATGGCGACGGTGACGAGGAATCCAGCGGAGAGCGCGAGCAGGAGCTCGAGCGCCCGCGGGGACCAGCGCGGGCGCGCCGTGACGGCAGCCGCCCCCACCACATTGCCCGCCGCCGCGAGCAGCGCGGCAAAGACGACCTGCGAGGTCACGCGTCCGCGCCGTGTCGACGCAGCGCCGTCACCAATCCGCGCAGGGCGAGCTCGTAGCCGTCCGCCCCGAAACCGGCCACGATCCCGATCGCGCCGGGCGCCAGCCAGGAGTGCCGGCGCTCGGGCTCACGGGCGTAGATGTTCGAGAGATGCACCTCGACGTACGGGAGCTGCACGGCGGTGAAGGCGTCGCGGATGGCGAGCGAGGTGTGCGTCCACGCACCGGCGTTCACGAGGGCCCCCGTGACGACGCCGTAGCAATTGTGGATCGCGTCGAGCATCCGCCCCTCGTCGTTGAACTGCGAGAAGAGGAGCGTGATGCCGAGCTCGGCGCCGATCTGCTCGAGCCGCGTCTCGATCTCGCCGAGGGTGGTGGTCCCGTAGATCTCGGGCTCGCGGATGCCGAGGAGATTCAGGTTCGGGCCGTTGAAGACGGCGATGCGCATCGGGTGAGGCCTCGGGGTCAGGTCCAATCGGCGAAGGCGTCGTCGAGCGCGACGGCCGCCTGCAGGGGGGCAGCCCCGATGGCGGCCGCGGCCGCCCCGAGGTCGTGAGCGATGGCGCCGCCAACGCGCCGGTCCCCCAGCGCCCGCAGGAACGCCCGGGCCGAGGGGTCAGCCGTGGTGGCTGGCGTCGCCTCGGCCGCCGGGAGCCGCACGTCCTCGAACGACAGGGCGGCGAGCATCGGGGGCGAGACGTCGCCGCTCGGGCGCGTCACCTGGAGCTCGCGGACGCGGGCCGCGAGGTCGGATCGGCCGGGCTCGCGCTCGAGGAGGGTCCGGTAGATCTCGAGGGCGCGTTCGGGCATCCCCTGCGCCCGATAGAGCTCGGCCATCGTCGCGGTCACGAAGACCGGCGCCGGCGAGGCGAGGGCGATGCCCGGCGCCACCGGCTCGGGCCGCGCCGGCGGCACAGGCGGCACAGGCGGCACGGGCGGCACAGGCGGCACAGGCGACTCCGGGAGCGCTTCATCGACCGGCGGCGCCTCCGAAGCAAAGACGAAGCGGACGTCGAGCAGCGACGCCCGGCGTGGCGGCCGACCGGCGGGGGCGGCGAGGTCGCCAGTCGGCGCGACGGGATCCGGTGGGGTGGACACGGAGGGAAAGTATCGGGACCGCGGGGGGTGGGTCAAATCAGAAGTCGCGGTCTTGCTTGATTTTACGTCGTCGAACCGGGTAGGTTTCTCGGCTGGTTTTCCCCCTGCTTCATCGCGTATTTCCACCGTCTCCCGCGGGGTCGTCGGTCGTGCTGCAACAGATGCGGAGCATCGCGAAGTACATCTGGATCTTCCTGTTCATCGCCTTCGTCGGCGGATTCCTCCTCGGCGACGTCAGCGGCCTGATCGGCCGCGCGCCGGTGACCGCCTCGAGCGTCGTCGCCACGGTGAACGGCGAGGAGATCCCCTACCTCACGTGGCAGAATCTGGTCAACTCGCTCGCGCAGCAGGAGCAGCAGCAGGCGCAGCGCGGCATCACCCTCGACGACCAGCGCCGACTCGAAGAGCAGGCGTTCGAGCAGCTCGTCGGCGACGTGCTCCTCTCGCAGGAGTATGCGCGGCGCGGCATCCGGGTGAGCGACGCGGAGATCCGCGACGCGGCGCTCCTGTCCCCGCCGCCGCAGGTCTACCAGAATCCCGACTTCCAGACCGACGGCCGCTTCGACCCGGCTAAGTACCAGCGCTTCATCAGCTCCCCGGTGGCGCGCCAGCAGGGGCTGCTCGTGCAGCTCGAGAACTACTACCGGGCGGAGCTCCCCAAGTCGAAGCTCTACGCGCAGCTCATCGCGGACGCGTGGGTCAGTGACGCGCAGCTCTGGCGCGCCTTCCAGGACCAGCGGGACAGCGTGACCATCCAGTACGTCGCCCTGCGGCCGTCGGCGGCCGAGGTGGCGGCGACGGTCGTCGCGGACAAGGACATCCGCGCCTACTACGACCGGTACGAGACCCGGTGGACCCGCCGGGGCCGCGCGGTCGTCTCGTTCGTCGCGCTGAGCCGTGTGCCGACCGCCGCGGACACCGCGGCCACGCAGGCCCGCGCCGCCGCGCTCCGCGCGGAGATCCTCGCCGGCGCCGATTTCGGCGACGTGGCGAAGCGGGAATCCACGGACGAGAGCTCGGCGGCGAACGGCGGCGAACTGCCGACGGGTGGCCGCGGTCGCTTCGTCCCGGAGTTCGAGAACGCGGCCTACCAACTGCGACCCGGGCAGATCTCGGAGCCGGTGCGCACGGCGTTCGGGTGGCACCTCATCAAGCTCACCGCCCGCACCGGGGACTCCCTCTCGCTGCAGCACATCCTGCTGAAGGTGACGCAGGGGGATTCGAGCGCGAGCGTAACCGACCGCACGGCCGATCGCCTCGCGTCGCTGGCCGGCGGCTCGACCGACCGCGCCGCCCTCGACAGCGCGGCCGCGACGCTCAAGCTCCTGGTCACGCAGATCGAGGTGCAGGATGGTCAGGCCGCGACCTCCCTCGGCCAGCCGCTCCCCGGCATCGCCGGGTGGGCCTTCTCCGGCGTCGTCGCCGGCGAGACGAGCGACCTCCTCGATGACGAGAACGGCTACTACCTCGCGCGGCTCGATTCGCTGACGGAGGGTGGTCCGCAGCGGTTCGAGGACGTCAAGAACGAGATCAAGACCGTGCTCCAGGGCCGTGCGGCCGCGGCGGCGCTGAAGTCGAAGGCGGAGGCCCTGCTCGCCGATGCGCGCGGTTCCGACCTCGCGACGGCGGCCACGAAGGCCGGCCTGACCGTTGAGTCGGCGGGCCCGTTCATCCGTCAGGGCTTCGTCGCGGGGCTCGGCTTCGCCAACCCCGCGATCGGCGCGGCCTTCGCCGCCCCGATCGGCCGCCCCACCCTCGCGATGAGCGATGAGGGGGCGTTCCTCATCGTCCCGACGGCGAGGACCAGCGCCAGCCGCGAGGCGTTCGAGGCGGAGAAGGTGGCGCTGCGTGAGCAGGCCCTGCAGGGGCTCCGGCAGCGGCGGGTGCAGGACTTCTTCGAGCAGCTCCGCCGGTCGGCGGACATCGAGGACCGCCGGCGGGAAATCAACGCCGGCCTGCGTCGGCAGGCCGCCGTCGCGAACTGACGCGACGCGGGCGCCGGGGGGACCCGACGCCCGCGCGGCTCACGCCGGGCCACGCAGTCATGAGGGGGAGGCGTCTCACCGAGACGCCTCCCCCTCGCGTTTTACCGGATCGGCACCGCGCGGCGCACCGTCGGACTCGACGGCAGCGCCGGCCGGTCAGCTGAGCCGCTTCGGCTCCTTCTCCGCGGCGTCATCATGCGGCACCGGGGCACCGCTCGCCGGCGGCAGCGCCGCGCGGTCGGCGGGGGCCGCCAGCTCGGACTGCACGTCGTTCATGTTCTTCTTGAACTCGCGGATTCCCTTCCCGATCCCGCCCATGAATTCGGGCAGCTTCTTCGAGCCGAACACGACGAGGATCACCAACGCGACGAACATCAGTTCGCCGGCTCCCAGACCGAACATCGGAACCTCCGTTAGAACAACGAGCGCGCGATGAGGTAGGCGACCAGGACCCCGACGACACTGAGCAACGAGACGTCGAGCGCGATGGGTCCGAGGCCGAGCTTGATGATGACGAGGTCGAGCTGGAGCGGCCCCACCGCGGCGGTGACACCGGTGGTGAGGAACTCCTTCACTGCGCCGGACGGCAGGAAGACGCGGCCGAACTGCGTGAGGAACCCGCCGAGCACGAAGCCGCTGGCGAGGATGATCGCGTGGAAGCGTGGACGGAACTTCGCGGAGTTCGCCGCCATCAGGACCGCCGATCCATGACGTAGGCGAGCGCCTCACCCAAGGCGTCGCGGACCTCGGACGCCGGGAGGGTGGCGAGGGCCTCCTCGGCCTCCGTGGCGAACCGCTCCCCCTGGGCGCGGGCGTACTCGAGGCCACCGGTCTCGTGCACGATGCCGATCACGTCCGCGATCGCCTCATCGGCGGGCTCCGCGTCGGCGAAGAGGGCGTCCACCCGGCCCCGCTGCGCCGGCGTCATCTGCCGGAGCGCGGCGATGAGTGGCAACGTGACCTTGTGCTCCTTGAGGTCGTTGCCGCTCGGCTTCCCCGTCACGGCCTCCTCCTCCGTGTAATCGAGGAGGTCGTCGGCCACCTGGAACGCCATCCCGAGCCGCTCACCGAAGCGCCGCATCTCCGACCGAAACCGCGGGGCACCGGCGAGCGCGCCCATCTCGCAGGCCGCGCCGACGAGCGACGCGGTCTTCGCCCGAATCAGGGTGTGATAGTCCGCCTCGTTGAAGGCGAGCGCGTCGTACGAGGCGAGCTGGCGCAGCTCCCCGAGCGTCATGTCGTTGGAGGCCTGCGTGAAGATGCGCAACGCCTCGAGGTCCCCAAGGCGCACGAGCTCGGCGATCGCCTTCGAGAAGAGGAAATCGCCCATCAGCACGGCGACCTGATGGCTGAAGAGGGCATTGATCGTCGGCTGACCACGCCGGAGGACGGAATGGTCAACCGAGTCATCGTGCACGACGCTCGTCAGGTGCACCAGCTCGCTGACGGCGGCGAGCGGGACGGCGCGCTCCTCGGGCGCCCCTTCAACCGCCGAGGCGAGGAGCAGGAGCGTCGGCCGGAAGAGCTTGCCACGCATCCCGCGGAGGTGCTCGTTGGCGGCCTGCACGAGGGCGACGTCCGCTTGGACGATACGCCAGACCTCGTCGGGCACCCGCTCCAATCGGTCGCGGATCGGGGCCTGGATGTCGTGCAGCGCGGAGGAGACGGTCATCAGGGGGGAGGGACGGGGAACGAGGCGACGGGAGCTGCTCAGGACGACCGCTTGGACGAGGCCCGCTTCTTCTTCGGTGCCGACGGAGGCTCCGACCCACTCGACTGCAACGCTTCGAGACGACTCGCCGCATCGCGGAATCCGATATCGATGCCCACGATCCGCTCGAGGTATCCGATGGCCGCGGACGTCTCGCCGCGCGCCGTCGCACTCTCCGCGAGAAGATACAGCACGCCCAGCAGCGCGTCATCGGTCACGCCGGGTTCGGTGAGCGCCCGGTGGAGGACGGTCGAGGCGATCGCCGGCTGTCCCTTCTCGAGGAAACAGCCCCCGAGCGCCTCGAGGACACGGAGCCGGTCGGGGGCCGTGCGAAGGGCTTTCTGGAACTGGGCGACGGCCTCGTCGAGGAGCCCCATCTCGCGGTACGCGACCCCGAGATCGTAGTGCGCCCGGTGGTCCGACGCGTCCACGCTCGACTCGATGCCCGCCTTGAACCGGTCCAGCATCTCATCGAACGCGACGGGGCCGTCCTCGAGGCTGTCACCCGACATCACGACGCGTGCCGTCGAGGGACGGGAGCGGGACTGGAACCACTGCTCCACCGGGACGGTGCTCGACGCGCCAGCACCGGCCGCGGGCGCCGGGGATGCACTGGCGGCCAGGCCCGCGGCCGCCGCAGGCCCCGCATCGCCGAGGGCGCCGAGCGCCGCCTGCGCGCGGAGGTCATCCGGGACGAGCTGCAGCACACGGCCATACACCGCCCGCGCCTCCGCCTCCTCCCCCTGCGTGGCGAGGAGCTCGCCCAGCGCGAGGGCGGCATCGACGGCGGCCTCCGGCGCCGCGGCAGCGAAGCGCAGCTCAACCCGCCGCCGATGATACGCCAAGGCGGTCGGCACGAGCCGGACCAGATCCTCAGCGACCTGCCGCGCGGCGTCGACGTCGCCGGCGGTCTCGAGCCCCTCGAGCGCCGCCTCGAGCTCGTGGATGCCGGCCTCACGTTGGCCCTCGTCGACGAGGGCCTCGCCATACGCTCGGCGAAGCCGGGCATCATCGGGGGCGCCCTCGAGGTCGGCGCGGAGGAGGTCGATCGGGCGAAGCAACACGGACGACGTGGGACGCCGCCGCGGCGCCGCCGACTCCACCGAGCCCCCGTCGCCCGAGGACGTCATGGGGAGATCGAAACCGGAGACGTCCAACAACGGGAGGTCGAGCAGCGAGACGCGAGGCGGCACCACCGGTGCGGGCGGCTCCGCCGCGGCCGTACCGAGGTCGGCAGTGATCTCCAGGCCGAAGTCGAGATCGATCGGAACGATCTCCGCTGCCGTGGGTTCCGGCGGTGGCGTCCGCTCGTCGCTCCCGAGGTCGATGAACTCGAGCGGGGCGTCGTTCGACGGGCCCGCTCCCGCCGGCAGCTCCAGATCGAGCGGCGGCAGCACCACGGCATCGACCAGCGAGGTGGTCTCGAACCCATCGAGACGCTCGGGCATCGGTGCGGGCTCCGGCACCACGGACGACGAGGTGGGCCGACCCTCAAGGTCGAGGAACACCAGCCCCCCCGAGGCGGCGTGCGACGCGCGACGCGTCCCCTCGAACACCACGGACGGATCGAGGTCACGGGCGCGTGTCGCGACCGCGGCCGCCGCCTCGGAGTTCCCCGCCTCGGTCAGCCGCGCGTGCGCGAGCTGGAGCTGCTCGACGGCCTCCGCGGTCCGATCGGCCTTCGCCAACTCGTCGGCGAGCATCAGCCGCACATCATCTTGGTCGGGGACGAGGTCGGCGAGCTCCTTCAGTGCGCGGAACGCCTCATCCAGATTGCCGGCGCGCTGCATCCGGGTCGCGTACTCGAGGAAGTTCTGCCGCGCCTCCGTCCGCAGTCCCTTCTGCGCCAGGCATCGGCCCAGCGTGTAGTACGCCGCGGTCCGGCCCGGGGAGGCACGCAGGATCTTGTTCGCGAGGGCGATCGCCGGGTTCAGGAACCCGCCGTCCATGTAATGTTCGACCGCGCGTTCCCAGATCTGGATGGCGTCGGTGGAGCGCCCATCCTTGATGAGCAGGTCGCCAAGTCGATTGTATAACGGCACGTCGATCGGCTCAGCCTCACCCGCCTCGAAGAGCTCGATGATCTGCCGATAGGCTGCGACCGCCCCACTCACGTCCTTCTTCGCCTCGAGCTCCGAGGCCTTTTTCTTGAGTTTCGCGAGGTCCGCCGCCATAGGTGAAAATTACCCTTGCGGGGCGGGCTGGGCTATCGCCTCACGGCCGGCACACGGTGGGGGGCTGGACCTCGCTCGGACCCGCGCCCCAGGTGCCTTACCCCAGGCTGGGCGCCTCGAACGCCGGACGGCCCCGCACCCAGCTCCGGACACACCGGTGATCCCCATACCAGTAGGGGATCTCGCGATGGTCGCGCACATCGAACAGCGCCAGGTCCGCTTCGAATCCGGGTGCGACCTGACCAATCCGGTCCGCGAGCCCGAGGGCCGCGGCCCCATTCACCGTCGCGGCGACGAAAGCCTCCGCCGCTGAGAGCCGCAGCTGACTGATCCCCAGGGTCAGCACGAGCGGGAAGTTCACGGTGGGGCTCGTCCCAGGATTGAAATCGGAGGCGAGTGCGACGGGCACGCCGGCCTCGATGAGCGCGCGAGCGGGCGCCTGCCGGGGCCGCCCGAGAAAGAGCATCGTGCCCGGGAGCAGCGTGGCGACGGTGCCGGCTGCAGCGAGCGCGCGAACGCCGGCCTCGGAGATGGCGGCGAGGTGGTCGGCGGAGGTCGCCCCCAACTCGGCGGCGAGCTCCGCGGCCGCCCCGTTCTCGAGCTCGTCGGCGTGCAGCTTGAGCGAAAGGCCCGCCGCGCGGGCGGCACCGAGAACACGTCGCGATTCTTCCACGGTGTAGACGCCGGGCTCGCAGAAGACATCACAGAAGCGCGCGAGTCCCTCGGCGGCGACCGCGGGGATCATCTCCTCCGTCACGCAGGTGATGTACTCGTCACGCGTGCGAGGCGCCTCGCGGTACTCGAGGGGCACCTCGTGGGCGCCGAGGAAGGTCGGGATGAGCCGCAGGGGGAGGTCGGCCGCGAGCCGGCGGATCACGCGGAGCGTCGTCAGCTCGGACTCGAGCGAGAGCCCGTACCCCGACTTCACCTCGACGGTCGTGGTGCCGTGCGCCGCGAGGCGTCGGAGGCGCGCCGCGGCGAGGCCGGCGAGCTCATCGGCGGAACGGGCGCGGAGGTCGCGCACGGAACTGTGGATGCCGCCCCCCCGCTTCGCGATCTCGAGATACCCGACCCCGGCGGCGCGGAGTTCCTGCTCCTCGTAACGCGCGCGCCCGAAGATCGCATGGGTGTGCGAGTCGACCCAGCCGGGGGTGAGCACCCCCTGCCCTCCATCGATGAGACTCGCCCCGGGATACGCGGCCCGGAGGTCATCGTCCGGCCCCACCGCGAGGATGCGTCCGTCGTCGCCGATCGCGACACCGACGCCTGCTCGGACCCCTGCATCCCCCTGCTCGGCACCACGTCGTGCGCGTGCCGGGCCCGCACAGGAGACGAGCTGGGAGAGGTTCAGGATGATCGAGGGCATGCGGCTGAAGGCTGGACGCTGGACGCTGGAGGCTGGACGCTGGACGCGGCGCGGATCAGGGGGAGGCGACGAGATCCTGGAATCGATTCAACCGCAGTGGGGCCTGCGCCTCGCCGCGGCAGGCGTAAAAGCAACGGTCGCAGGCGATCGGGGCATACCCGTCGTAGTCGCGCCAATGGCCATCGACCGGAAAATCCGGGCAGCGACGGATGCCGCCGTAGGGGTCGATGTGGACCGTGTCCTGCCCCGACCGGCAGGGCTCGGCCATCTCTCCGGCGACCCACCGCGGGATCTCCGACAAGTAGTGATCGGAGTTGGAGATGATGCCGCGCCGGCGACGCTTGAATGCCAACAGGGCCGCGATCACCTCGCGCAACCGCGCCTGCTGCTCGGGACGGATGCGGTGCACGTCGTTCCCATTCTTGAAGTCGGTGTACACCGAGAAGTTCACGCCGACGCGCATCGCGGCGGCGCGCTCGACGAGGGGGAGGATCTCATCGAGGTTGTCGTCCTTGATGACCGTATTGAACCGCACCGTCATCCCCTCGGAGCGGATGCGCTCGGCGTTCGTGAGGATCTTCGCCGCGAGCCCCGGGATGCCGCGCGCACGGTCGTGCCGGTCGTCGAGGTAATCGAGCGAGATCCCGAACTGCCCGATGCCGGCGGCCCAGAGTGCGCGGGCGCGCTCCACCGAGAGCATCTCCCCGTGGGTGAGGAGGGTCATCCACTTGTGCCGGATCGCGCCGTCGACGGCCGCCACGATCTCCTCGAGGTCCCCACGCAACAGGGGCTCGCCGCCGGTGAACGCCACCATCATCGGGTCGAAGGCCCGTGCCGCGTCGGCGAAGGAGGTCAGCTCCTGCGCCTTCATCGCCGGATCGGTCTTCCAGTAATCGCAGAACGGACACCGCGCGTTGCAACGCATGGTGACCTCGAAATGCACGAGCACCGGTCGCCGCCGCAGGCGGAGCCGCGCGTACTTGACGCTGAAGGGGACGAGGTCCCAGGGCGTGAACTTCGCGCTGAGCATCCTCGCGCGCCCTCGCCCCTAGAGCGACGGGAGGATGAGCCCCTCGCGCCGCGCCGTCTCCACCGCGATGTCGTAGCCGGCGTCCGCGTGCCGGGCCACGCCGATGCCGGGGTCGTTCGTGAGCACCCGCTGCAGCCGGACCGCCATCTCCGGAGTGCCGTCGGCGACGATGACCTGCCCCGCATGGAGCGAGTTCCCGATGCCGACGCCGCCCCCGTGGTGGAAGCTGACCCAGGTCGCGCCACTCGCCACGTTGAGCATCGCGTTGAGGAAGGCCCAGTCGGCGATGGCGTCGCTCCCGTCCTTCATCCCCTCGGTCTCCCGGAAGGGCGAGGCGACGGAGCCGGTATCGAGGTGGTCGCGCCCGATTGCGATAGGGGCGGACACCTCGCCGCGGGCGACGAGCTCATTGAGCGCCACGCCGAAGCGCGCGCGCGCGCCCTGCCCGAGCCAGCAGATGCGCGCCGGGAGCCCCTGGAAGTGGATCCGCTCACGGGCCATCGTGATCCAGCGGCGGAGGTGCGCATCCTCCGGGAACATCTCGAGCACCAAGTCATCGGTCCGTGCGATGTCCTTGGGATCACCGGAGAGCGCGGCCCAGCGGAACGGCCCCTTCCCCTCGGCGAAGAGCGGGCGGATGTACTCCGGGACGAAGCCGGGGATCGTGAAGGCGTCGGCGAGTCCGGCGTCGAGCGCGACGGTGCGGATGTTGTTGCCGTAGTCGAAGGCGATGGCGCCGCGCTCCTGCATCGTGCGCATCGCGCGGACGTGGACGACCGCGCTTGCCGTGGAGCGCCGCACGTACGCCGCCGGGTCGGCGTGCCGGAGCGCGGCGGCCTCGGCGAGCGTCATCCCGTGTGGCACGTACCCGTTCAGCATGTCGTGCGCCGAGGTCTGGTCCGTCACCACGTCGGGGATGTCACCCCGGGCGATGAGCGCCGGGAGGACCTCCGCCGCGTTGCCAACCAGCCCCACACTCAACCCCGTCTTGGCCGTCTGCGCCTCACGGATCCACCGCATCGCCTCGTCGAGGTCGTGCGTGATCCGGTCACAGTAGCCCGTCTGCACGCGCTTCTCGATGCGCGCAGGGTCGACATCGACGCCGAGGATGGCCGCGTCGTGCATCGTCGCGGCGAGGGGCTGTGCGCCCCCCATCCCGCCGAGGCCCGCGGTGAGGACGAACCGGCCGGCGAGCGTACCCCCGAAGTGGCGCTGCGCGACCGCGCCGAAGGTCTCGTACGTGCCCTGCACGATTCCCTGCGAGCCGATGTAGATCCACGAGCCGGCCGTCATCTGCCCGTACATCATCAGGCCCTTCCGCTCCATCTCACGGAAGTGATCCCACGTCGCGAAGCGCCCGACGAGATTGGAATTCGCGATCAGGACGCGCGGCGCATGCCGGTGCGTGCGGAAGACGGCGACAGGCTTGCCGCTCTGCACGAGGAGGGTCTCATCGTCCTCGAGGGCGCGCAGCGACCGTACGATGGCGTCGAAGGCCTGCCAGTTGCGCGCGGCGCGGCCGGTGCCGCCATAGACCACGAGGTCGTCGGGACGCTCGGCGACGTCGGGGTCGAGGTTGTTCATCAGCATCCGCAGGGCGGCTTCCTGCGGCCAGCCCTTGCACGAGATCTCAGGGCCGCGCGGCGCGCGGACGGGACGGGGGATCGACATGTCGGGAAAACTAGCGGCCGTCTCGCGGTGCCGGGACACGGCGGTGCCTACGCGAACGCCCCGGCGCCGACCGCCGCCGCCAGCGCCTCGATGTCGGGCCCGAGCACGCGGTCCTCCGCGAGCGTCGACACGCGGGACCGCACGGCCGCATAGGCGCGCTCGACCCCGCCCCCCCCCCGCAGCGGACGCCGGTACTCGATCCCCTGTGCTCCGCACATCAACTCCACGCCGAGCACGTGCCGGACGTTATGCAGGATCCGACGCAGCTTGATGGCGGCACCCATCGCCATCGGGACCACGTCCTCCTTCGACCCGTCCGTCGGGATGGAGTCGACGCTCGCCGGGTGCGCGAGCCCTTTGCACTCGCTCGTGATCGCGGCGGCGGTGACCTGCGCCATCATGAAGCCCGAGCTGACCCCGGCCGTGGAGGTGAGGAACGGCGGCAGTCCCTCGTTCTCCGCGGGGTTCACCAGTCGATCGATCCGGCGCTCGCTCATCACCGCGAGGTTCGTCATCGCGATTCCGAGGACGTCGAGCGCCATCGCGACCGCCTGCCCATGGAAGTTGCCGCCGGAGAGCATCGTCCCGTCGTCGAAGACGAGGGGGTTGTCCGTGGCCGCATTGAGCTCCGCGGCGATCAGCCCCTCGGCGAACCGGATGGCCTCACGCACGGGGCCGTGCACCTGTGGCATGCAGCGCAACGCGTAGGCATCCTGCACCCGCGGATCGTCCTCGCGATGGGACTCGCGGATCTCGGAGTCGGCGAGGAGCGCGCGGAGGCGCGCCGCCGATTCGCGCTGGCCGGCCTGCCCGCGCGCGTCGTGGATGCGCGCGTCGAAGGCGACGGGGGTGCCCAGCAGCGCCTCGAGAGTCATCGCACCGGCGGCGTGCGCGGCGTCCCAGCAGCGGTGCGCCTGAACGAGCGCGAGCGCGGCGACGGCGGTGTGCGCCTGCGTGCCGTTGATCAGCGCGAGTCCCTCCTTCGGTCCGAGCGTCACCGGCGCGAGCCCGTGCGCGCGCAGCACCTCGGCCGCGGGACCGCGGCCCGCCGCGTGGTTCAGCTCGCCCTCGCCGAGGAGCGCGAGCGCCAGGTGCGCGAGCGGCGCGAGATCCCCGCTCGCCCCGACGGAACCCTGCTCCGGGACGTCGGGCCAGCAGTCGGCATTCAGCATGCCGCAGAGAAGCTCGGCGAGCGCCGGCCGCGCGCCACTAAACCCCTTCGCGAGCACATTAGCGCGCAGGAGCATCATCGCGCGGACTTCCGGGCGCGCCAGGCGCGGGCCGACCCCGACCGCATGCGAGCGCACGAGGTTCACCTGCAGCTGCGCGAGCTGATCGCCGGGGATCGCGATGTCGGAGAGCTTCCCGAAGCCCGTGGTGACGCCGTAGACCACCTCGCCGCGGGCGGCGATTCCCTCGACCACGTCGCGGGTGGACTGCATCCGCGCGCGCGCCGCGGCCGCGAGCGTCACGGGTCGCTCGCCCTCGGCCACCGCCAGGAGGTCGGCGACGGTGAGCGAGGCGCCGTCGAGGTAGAGGGCATCGGCGAGGGTCAACGGCGGCTCCCGGTGGAGGGGCGATACGTTTGGCGGTCGTAGTCGAGCTTGAGCTCCGGCTGCGCCTTCAGGGAGACGTAGAAGGTGAAGGCGAAGTTCCCGTTCGGCGCCTGTGTGAAGCCGAAGACGGCGCGCCAGTCGTGCAGCTCCCGCTGGAGCGAGACGATCTGACTGGCGAACTCCCTCCGCTCGACGTCGTACGTCGTATTCCACGATCCCGCCCAGTTCTGCGTGAGATTGAACGTGGTACGGATCCCGACGGAGGTCGTCGGTGGGACGCGGAAGAAGGTGCTGCCCGATGGCCCGGCGACGTTCGCCGCCTGACTGGCGGCGGCGCGCTCGGCCTCGAAGAGGCAGGTGTCGTACTGCGGGAACCCGATGAGCGCCCGGCACTGCGCCGAGGCGTCGTAATCGCGGATACGCCCGCCCACCGGCGGGCGCTGCCGCTGCGCGCTGACGGAGAAGGCGGCGGTGAACCCCTGCCCCCGCGGGATCTCCTGGATCATGCTGCGCGACCGCGTGCCCGTCGTGGCGCCGAGGCCATTGAGGCTGCCCGCCGCGCTGACGAGCCCACCCGCCATCCCCGGCTCCATCGCACGCGGCGCGCCGTCCCTAGGCGACGGCGTCGGCCCCGCACCGAAGAGCCGGCCCACCCAGGCGAGCAGCGGCGACGTGCCGTCCAGCGAGAACGACATCCGGACGGCTTCGCGGTACGGCGAGAACTTCGCGGTATCGCTCATCAAGTCGCCCTGGAAGAGCGAATAGTCGACGCCGAGGTCGAAGCCGGGCAGCAGATCCGAACGGAAGGTGTAGCCGAACCGGTCGGTGGCGAACCCCGTCTTCCCCGTCTGCCGCTTCCGCTCAAAATCATACGTGAGCGATTGGAACTGGAGCGTGGCGACCTTGACCTTCCGGCCCGCGTCCTCGTCGTCCACGCGCGCGCCCGCGGCGCGCGACGAGTCGGTGTCGGCCGCAGCGGTACGGAGTTTGGCCTCGAGGTTCGTCGAGAACCCGAAGGTGATGCGGTTCTGCGCCAGCGACCCCAGATAGCCGACCCGGGTGCGTCCGGTCGCGGCGAGGAACTCGTCCGGGACGGACGCGGCGGGGGAGAACGAATAGGTGAGCGACGGCGCGATGGCGTGCCGGAATCGGCGCACGGGCCCGAATCCGGGGAAGAGCCGGAAGAGGGTCGGCGAGACACCGAGTCCGTACGAGAGCCGCTTGGCCTGCGACACCCACGCCCCATTGGAGCGGAACGTCCGCACGGCGAAGCCCCCCGGGTCGACGTTCGACATCGTGACGCTCGGCGCCAGGTTCCAGGTGCCGGCGAAGAAGTTCGGCAGTCCGACGGAGAGGTCGACGTCGAGCGACGACTCGAAGGTCCCCCGGTAGACCCGGTCGATGCGGACGCTGGTATCGTTGACGTCGCGGAGGGTGATGATCTGCGGGTAATCGTAGACCTGGCTCCCATAGCGGAGCCCGCTCTGCACCTGGAAGTCGAAGATCTTGAACGGCGTCTGCAGCGTCAGGTTCGTCGCGCCGGTGTTGCGGGTGAGCCGCACGGAGTCGAGCCCCGCCGCGGTCTCCCGAAAGCGATAGGCGAAGTCGCCGGTGGCATCGAGATTGAGGCTCTGCCGGGCGGTGTAGCTGAAGCTCGGATTCATCACGAACCACTTGCCCAGCTCGAGGGGTCGCGAGGCCACGTTGAGCGACGGGAAGTCCCGGTCGACCTGGTCGCGCCCGGGATACTGGCGTTGCGACCCGCCGAGGTTGATGGTGAGCGGCCCCTGCGTCCGCACCAGGTTCGCCTGCGAGGCGATCGTCGCGACCGCCGCCATCGGATTTAGGATCGTCTGCCGCTGGACGGCGGTGCTGGTGACGTAGTTGAGGTTCGTGTTGAACTTCGTCCGCGAGGAGAATTCCTGCGCGTGGTTCCAGCTGAGCGCGGTGTTCCGGCTGCCGTTGCCGAGGGAGTTCTGCGAGACCGCGACGCCCCCCTGCACGAAGCGGTCGAGCCAGCGATAGCGGAGCTCGGCGTTCATCCGGATCCAGCCGGGGTCGGCCGCGGTCGCACGCGCGCTCGAGCGCCAGTCGAGGGAGACCTGTGCGTCGATGTAATCGTTGAGCGCGAAGTAATACCCGAGGTTCTCGACGGTGCGCCGATAGGTCGGGCTGTTGCGCACCAGCTCTGCGACGCCGAGCCGGGGCGTCAGCATCCCGGAGCGGCGCCCGGTCCGGATATCCTGGAAGATGAAGGGGAGCCACATCACCGGGACGTCCTGCACGTAGAGGATCGCGGGCCGCGCGACGAGGGTGCTCCCACTCACGCGCTTGAGCTCCTTGGCGAGAAAGTGGTAATGCGGCAGGGTGTCGAGACAGGAGGTGATCTGCCCGTCGCGGCCGTAGACGGTGCTGCGGTCGGTGGTCGTGTCGGACTGGAAGGCGGCGCGGTGCGCACTGACGCGCCATTCCTCGCCCGCGGTGGCGACGGTGGAGAAGTCGCGTGTCCGCCCTTCACGCCGGTCGAGATCATAGACGAGGTCATCGAGGCCGATGATGTCTTCGCCGCGGGCCGGATCGCGCATGATGATCGTGTCGCCGCGGGCCCGCACGAGCTTGGTGCTGTCGTTGAACGCGATGGTGTCGGCGACCATCAGGGTCGAGTCGCGCTGGACGGCGGCGCGCGCACCGGCGAGCCCGACCAGCGTCATCAGGCGGGTCGGCGCCGCGAAGCCCACCGTCGCGGCCTGGTAGCGGACGGCGCTGTACCCCCGCCGCTCGAGCAGCGCCCGCATCACGCTGTCGTCCGGGACCCAGTCGACGAGCGCTGGCCCTGCCGGGGTGCGCGTGGTGTCCCCGGCGGCGCGGGTCGGCTGCCGGACGCGCCCCTCCGGGCGGGCCTGCGCCTCCGCCGTCGCGCCCACGAGGGTGGCGAGGATCGCGCCCAGCACCACCCAGCGCCCCCTCACGCGCGCACGCCCCCGATCGCCTCCTCCCGTGCGAGCCGACGCTGTCGGCTCCGGTGCACGACCCACGAGACGACAATGCTCACCTCGTAGAGGGCGTAGAGGGGCAACGCCATCATCGCCGTCATCAGGAGGAGATCTCCCGGCGTGACGACCGCGGAGACGACCACACTCCCCGCCAGCGCGTGCCGGCGGTACTTCATCATCGCACGCGGCGTCACGAGCCCGAGGGCCGTCAGCGCGAGCACCACGATCGGCAACTGGAAGACGACCCCGAAGGCGAGGCAGGTCGAGACCATGAAGCCGAAGACGTCGGCCGCGGTGAACATCGGCTGCAGCGACGCCGACTGCATCCCGACGAGGACCTCGAACATCACCGGGAGGGCGAAGCGCCACCCGAGGAAGATGCCGAGCGCGAACAGGGCGGTCGCGCCGAGGAGCACCGGGACGACCAGGCGCTTCTCGTGCGGGTGCAGCGCCGGGGCGAGGAAGCTCCAGACGTGGTATCCGATCACGGGGAGGGAGACCGTCAGGCCGATGGCAAACGCGACCTTGAGGCTGATCGTGAACGGGTCGAGCGGGTGCGTGACGATCAGCTTCTGATCCGGCAGGAACGGGAGCACCGGGGCGGCCAGGACGCCGATGATGTCCGCCTCAGGCCGCATGACCAGCGTGAGTGCCGCCAGGAGGCAGACGAGCAGCGTCCCCGCGCTCCAGAGGAGCCGATACCGGAGCTCCTCGAGGTGCTCGAGGAACGGCATCTCGGCGGATGGCGTGGTCATCGTCGGCGGGAGGGGGCGGGCGCCGCCGGAGCGGCGCCGCTCAGGGACGGCGAGGGGTCAGGAACCCCTGCGCGAGTCGCGCGGATTCCGAGCTCGGGTAGGTCTCGACAATCTGCCGATAGAGCGTCTGCGCCCGCTCCGTCTGTCCGACGAGCCGGTACGCGGTCGCCCGCTTGTACAAGGCGATCGGCGCCCGTTCCGACTGCGGGTACCGGGTGGCGACGAGGTGGTAGACCGAGTCCGCACGCACCCCGTTCCCCTCGGCGGTGAACGACTCCGCGATGCCGTAGAGCGCGTCAGGGCCGAGGTCGGAGCTCGGGTGCTGCGTGAGGAGCGTCGTGAAGGCCCCGCGGGCGGCGGCGTTGCTGCCGCGACGGAGTTGATCCTGCCCGAGCTGGTAGAGCTGGGCCGGACCGGGGCCCGCCGGTGCGCCGGCGGCCGTGCCCCGCGATGTGTCGACGGCGGCCGGCGGGACCACGGCGCCCGGCGTCCGGTCGACGGCGTCGGACTCGAGATCTGCGCGCAATTCCTGGATCCGCCGCTGCGACTGGCCGGTGAGTTCCTGGATCGTGATCAGCTGCTGCCGGATGGCGTGGAGGTCCTCGCGGAGCGCACCATCCATCCGCTGGGTCGCCCCGCGCACCGCGACGACGGAATCACCGACCGTCGCGAGCGCGGCGACGACCCGGGCGAGCGCGCTGTCGGTGGCGGCCCGAGCGAGCGAATCCCGCCGCTCGGCGGCCAGCCGCGACACGCGCACCGAATCGCGCACGGCGAGCACGTCACCCTGGACGATGCGAAGATCGGCCCGGGTGGCGAAGCACGCCCCAGCGGTCAGGAGGACCGCTGGGGCGAGCAGGAGACGTGAGAGACGGGCGGGGCTCACGGCACCCGGAGTGCATCGCCGCCGACGACGATCTCGAACTCGTCGCGCCGGTTCTGCGACCAGGCGGACTCATCCGCCCCCTCGACCATCGGACGCTCCTCGCCGAAGCTCACGACGTCGATCCGGCTCTCATCGATGCCCTGCGAGACGAGATAGCGCTTCGCCGCGGCCGCCCGGCGCTGCCCCAGCGCGAGGTTGTACTCGTCGGAGCCACGCTCGTCCGTGTGGCCGGCGATCCGGATGCGCATCCCCGCGTTCGCCCGGAGGATCGGCAGCTTGGCTTCCAGCGTCTCCCGCGACTCCGTGGTGAGCTCGGCGCGGTCGTAATCGAAGAAGATCATCTCGGCGAAGGTCGAGCGCGTCGCCGTGATGGCCCGCGCGATCACCTCGGCGCGCGCCACGGAGTCCGCGGTCGCCTTGGCGATGGCCGCCTTCGCCGCCGCCTCGGCCTTGGCCGCGGCCTCGGCCCGGGCCGCTTCCGCGACACGCGCGGCCTCGACCTGCGCGGCCGCGACCGAATCCGCCTTCGCTTTCGCGGCGGCGGCGAGGGCCTCCGGCGACGTCGAGGGATCCTTCTTCGGGACGCAGGCGACGGTCAGGAGCGAGAATGCCACGAGGGCGAGACGGGGGAGATGACGACGCATCGACGACGACCTCAAACGGAGGGTTGGGAAGGAACGCGGATGAGTGGAACGCAGGAGACCTTCAACGTGCGCCCGGGAGACGCGGCCCCCAGGCCGCCATCCGGGCCACCGATCCGCGCGTCAGCTGACGCATCCGCCCGGACTCGGTGTCGAGCACCCACAGCTGCCGACTGCCACCCCGGTTGGAGGTGAAGACCAGATGCCGGGCGTCGGGCGCCCAGGACGGGTCCTCGTTGATCCCCTCCGAGGTATGCTGCTTCACCGAACGATCCCGCAACGCGATCGTCGCCACCTGAAAGCGGCCCTCGATCTGCGTCGAGAACGCCACCGTCCGGCCATCCGGCGACCACGAGGGATCCGAGCGATAGAGCTGGTCCCCGAACCCTGACGTGGTCAGGAGCTCGGGATTCGCCCCGTCGCTGTCCGAAATATAAATCTCGTTGCGCCCCAGTCGCGACGTGGTGAAGGCGACCCGCCGGCCGTCCGGGGAGAAGGTCGGCTGGGCGTTCGTGGAGCCCCGCCCCGCCGTGATCGCATAGGCGCCGTCATCCCCGGCGAGGGGGCGGACGACGATGTCCGTGCCGTCGTTGCCCGCGGCGTAGGCCAGCTGCGCCCCATCCGGCGCGAAGGCGGGCGACAGATTCGCGGCGGCCCGACCCGACATCACCGCGGTGCGACCGGACGTCAGGTCGCGCATCAGGATCCGACTCCCGGCATCGCCGAGCTCGGTCCACGCGATGGTGCTGCCGTTGGGGTGCCAGGCGGGCCCGAGCGCCGCACCGACCCCTGGCACCGGCATCGCGTTCTCGCCGTCGGCATCCACCTGCCAGAGCGTGCCCCCGCGCACGAAGAGCACCCGCGTCGCCGCCACCCCCTGCTGTCCCGTCACCCAGCGTTCGACCTCGTCGGCGACGCGATGGACGGCGAGCCGCCAGCCCGGACCGAAGGCAGGCTGCGGGAGCACGAACCGCTGGCTGTTGCGGACGGTCGACGACACCAGCTCGTGCAGGGCGACCTGCAGACTGCCATCCCCGGGCATCGTCATCTGCAGGACGGCGGCGGCACCGAGCCGCTGGTAGAGCGCGTAGTTGAGCGGACCGGAGGGGACGACCCCACCCTCCGGCGCGATCACCGCGACCCGGTCCCCGTGGTCGAGGTCGCGAGCGACGATCCCCCGTACCGAGTCGGCACCGGCCCCGCGCATCGGGAGGATGTACACCCCGGGCCGCGTCCCCGGCGCGTAGGTGAGCCCGATTCGCACCCCGGGCGCGGGCTCCTGCGCGCCGAGGGCCGCGGAGAGGACGACGGACGAAACAACCAAGAAGGGACGGAGACGCATCACCGGAGACGTGAGGGGTCGAAGCTGAAGCTGACGGGGAGGATGTCGTCGCCGAAGGCGCCGGGGAGCGGACCGAACCGGGCGGCCGCGGCCTCGATGGCCGCCTCGGCCTCGAGGTCGAAGGCGTAATTCCCACTGCGCTGCACGAATCGGAAGCCCGTCACGCTGCCGTCCCTCCGGATCAGGAAGAAGACCTCGGCCCGCAGCGCCCCGGGGTTGCGCGGCCGGAAGTCGAGCGCGATCTGCCGCACGATGTTCTGCAGATACCCCGGGTAGGGGAAATCGATCCCCTCCGTCCGCACCATGGCGACATCGGTCCCGGTCCCGCCGACGGTGCCCCCGCCGGCGGTGGGCGCGCGCGACGCATCGACCGCCCGTGCGGGCTGCGGGGTGACGTTCGTCGTGGCACGCGTCGACTCGCGGCGCCGCGTGGGGGCCTCAATCGGCGCCACCTTCTCCGCCGCGTTCGACTCCGCCTTCGCCGGGGCGGGCACGGCCTCCGCCGGCGAGGGCGCGTCACGCACGACGCCCGCAGCCCGATCACCGGCGGGGGCGGCGATGAGATTCACCTGGTACGTTGACGGGAGATCGACCGCACGTCCCGCCCGCCAGCCGAGCACGAGCACCACCGCGGCGCCGTGCAGGAGCACCGAGACGAGCAGCGCGCGCCCGAGACCGTCCGCCGGTGGTGGCGCCCACTCGGCCGCCCCCGTCACGCTCCCGTCGCGCCCGCCGTCCGCGGCGAGCGCATTCACCGGACCACGTCCTCGGGCTCGGTGACGAGGCCCACGTCGCTGACCCCGGCGCCCCGGATGATCCCGAGCACCTGCACCACGCGCCCGTAGTCGGCGCGCTGGTCCGCCCGCAGGTAGACGCCGCCCTGCCCTGCCTTCGCCGCGAGACTCCGAAACATCCCGCGGAACTCGGCGAGCGAGACGCGCACGTCGTCGACGTAGATGTCGCCGCTCCGGAGCACCGACACGACGAGCGGACTCTTCGCGTTCATCGGGCGCGCCTCGGCCTTCGGTAGCGACACGTCCACCCCGCCCTGCATCATCGGCGCGGTGATCATGAAGATGATCATCAGGAGCATCATCACGTCGATCAGCGAGACGACGTTGATCTCCGCGTTCAGCGGCGTACGCTCCCCGCGACCCCGCCGGCGCATCCTAAAGTCGACCCTCGCGCGCCATCAGCGCGATGATCTCGGCGCCGAAGCCGTCGAGCTCGCCGTCGAACCGGTTCAACCGTGCGGCGAAGATGTTGTAGCCGAAGAACGCCGGAATCGCGACGGCGAGGGCGAACGCGGTCGCGACGAGCGCCTCGGCCACGCCCGGCGCGACGGCGGCGAGGTTCCCGGAGCCGCCGCGCGCGACGCCGAGGAAGGCGCTGATGACGCCGAGCACCGTGCCCATCAGGCCAAGCAGCGGGCTCACGGACCCGACCATCGCGAGGAACGGGATGTAGGTGCCGAGCCGATCGCGCTCGGTGGTCATCTCGGCGTCGAGGACGAGGCGCAGGGCCTCCACCTGTGCCGCGGAGAGCGGCCCCGTCGTGCGGGTGTGCTCGACGAACTGCGCCGCGCGGCGGAGGACGCGGGCGTGGGGCTCCGCGGCCTCGAGCGACACGAGCGCGAACGCGTCCTCGAGGCTGGAGGCGCCGCGGAACCGAGCGAGGAAGTCCCGTCCGGCCCGATCCGCCCACCGGAACGCGCGCCACTTGGCGAACATCACCGCCCAGGAGACGAGCGACAGCACGGCGAGGACGCCGAGCACCGCCTGCGAAACAGGGGTCGCGGACCGGATGAGCTCCAGCGGGGAGTTCGGGACGGCGGCAGCGAGTTGGGCGAAGATCACCGGGAGGCGAACCAGTCGAAGGTGAGACGGAGGCCGTCGGCGAGCGAGACCGCGGGCGCCCAGCCGAGGCCGGTGCGCGCCTTGTCGATACTCACGACGGAGCGCTGCTGTTCCCCCGGCCGCGCCGGGGCGTGCTGCATCGGGACGGTCCGCCCGCTCACGGCGAGGAGGCCGTGCGCGAGGGCGGTGACGGAGGTGTCCACCGCCGTGCCGAGGTTGAACGCGCGGTCGTCGACCGCCCCCGCCGGGATCGTCGGGAGTGCGGCCGCGCGCACGTGGGCGCGCGCGATGTCGCCAACGTAGACGTAGTCGCGGGTCTGGGCGCCGTCGCCGAAGACGGTGAGCGGCGTCCCCGCGAGGATCCGCTGACAGAAGATCGCGACGACCCCCGCCTCCCCGTGCGGGTCCTGCCGCGGGCCGTAGACATTGGCGAAGCGGAGCGCCACGTAGTCGAGCCCGTGTACCCGCGCGTAGTAGGCGAGATAGAGCTCGACGGAGTACTTCGCGATCCCATAGGGCGACTCGGGGTTCTTCGCGAAGGTCTCGACGTTCGGCGGGGTCACGAGGTCCCCGTAGACGGCGCCCCCGGTGGACGCGAAGAGGAATCGCGTGCGGCGGCCGCTCGCCCGCACCGCCTCGACGAGGTTGAGCGTGCCGCCGATGTTGACGTCGACGTCGAAGCGCGGGTCGGCGACGCTCTTGCGCACGTCGATCTGCGCCGCGAGGTGACAGACGAGATCGAACCCGCCGTCACGGATGAGCGCCGCCGCCTCGGGGCTGCGGATATCGGCTTCGACGAAGTGCGCGGCGGCGGGCACCTGCCCGCGCTTCCCGCTCGAGAGGTTGTCGAGGACGGTGACGGACCAGCCCTCGGCGAGGAGGGCTTCGGTGACGTGCGAACCGATGAAACCGGCGCCGCCGGTGACGAGGGCGTTCAAGGGCATAAAGGCTGAAGGCTGGAGGATGGAAGCTGGAAGCTCGCTCCGTCGACCGTTACGGCACCCGCGCGGACACGCGCCCATTCATCCCGCGCTCCAGACGGCCGAGGCCTTGCGAGACGACGCGGGCGGTCGCCCCCTGCGGCGTCACCTTGACCACCCGGAGCGTCGCGACGAGCGCGCTCTCCCCCGCCGCGGCGCGGCCGGTGAACGTCACCTGGTCGCCCGGTCGGAGCCGGCTGCCGTCGGCGGGCGCCGAGAGGATGACCTCCTGTCCCGTCGTCGGGATCAAGGCATCCCCCTCGACCCACAGGACGGTGACCGCGGGACCCGACTCGAGCGGCGACGCCGCCGGCCAATCGGGCAGCAGCGTATCCAGCGGCACGAGGGACTGCCCGCCCTGCACGCTCTCGAACGTCGCGACGAGCTGTGCCTCCGTGGTGCCATTCGCGCCGGCGCCGATCACGCGCAGCACCCCGGTCGGGATGACGACGCGGCCACGTCCCTTCAGGGTCGGACCGTACCGGAACGTCACGAACCGGTCGTCCGGCGCGACCGCCATCCCCGTGGGCATCGACAGCGCGACGCGCTCGAATGCCTGGATGGGCCGGTCGTCGCGCGCGGCCCGTCCCGCCAGCTCCGACGCCGTCACACGACCGATCGCCCCGGTCGCACGCACCCCATCGAGGCCGACCAGATAGGGCGTGGCGGCGGCCTCACCGAGGGCACGAGACAGCCGAGGCGCTACCGAGACCGCGACCGGCGCCTCCGCGACGACCGGAGCCGGCGCCGCCCGGCGCACCGCGAAAATCGACGGTTCGTTCACGGGCGTGGCCCCGGCGCTCTCGACCGTGGTCGAGTCGAGGGCCGCACCGAACAGGTCCACCAGATCGATGACCTGCCCGGGATAGATCCAGTGCGGGTCGCGGATCTTGTCCGCGTTCTTCTTGTGCACCTCGGCCCACCGCAACGGGTCCTTGAGGAACCGCTCGGCGATCGCCCAGAGGGTGTCGCCCTCACGGACGGTGTAGGTGCGGGGCGCGTCAGACTGCTGCGCCGTCGCGGGGGCGAGGGCGAGAGGAGAGGGGGGCCGCCGATGGCGACCCCCCACCGGAGTCTAGACGATTCAGCCCGCGATTCGGAACCCGCGGCTCCCCGTGCGGCCGCCCTGCGGCGCCCGACCTCAGAACGGCAGGTCGTCGTCCCCGGCGTCGCCGGCCGGGAAGTCATCGAAGGAGTCCGTCGCCGCAGGCTTCGAGGCGCCGCCACGGGCCGGACGCATCCCCCCCTCCTCGCCACCGCGCCCGCCGCCGAGGAGGATCACCTCGCGGACGTTCACCTCGGTGACATAGCGGGTCTGCTTGTCCTTATCCTCATACTGCCGGTACTCGATTCGGCCCTCGATGTAGAGCTTGTCGCCCTTCTTCGCATAGCGCTCGACGACGTCGGCGAGCCCGGAGCCCTTCGCGTTCCACGCGACGCACTTGTGCCATTCCGTCTTCTCCTGCTTCTCGCCCGTCGCGGACGTCCACTGCCGGCTCGTGGCGAGGGAGAACTGCGCGACCTTGTTGCCGCCCGACGTGGAGCGGATCTCGGGGTCGGCGCCGAGGTTGCCGATGAGGGTGACCTTGTTCAAGCTGCGGCTCATACTGCCTCCGGTAAGGGTTCGGCCTGCCCGATCACCCTAGCACCGGGGCGGCGGGACGCTGCCGCCAATCTAACGCGCGCATCATCCTCCCACGGAGCCGGGCGGTCGCCGCAGGACGAGGGCGTCCTCGCGGGGGTGCTCGTAGTAGTCCCGCCGGACCCCGGCCGGGACGAACCCGGCGCGTGCGTACAGCCGCTGCGCGGCCGCGTTCGAGGCGCGCACCTCGAGGTAGACGGCCGGGAGGGGCGGCGCCGCATCCACGTCGGCGAGGAACGCCCGGAGCAGCGCCTCGCCGACGCCGAGCCCGCGCCGGTCGGGATCGACCGCAAGGTTCCCGAGCTCCGCCTCGTCGGCCACCTTCATGCCCACGCAGTACCCGACGACGTCAGGGTCGGTGGCCACCAGCAGGATGCTCCGCTCCTCCGTCAGCGCCTCGCGGAACGCCGACATCCGCCAGGGATCGGCGAAGCTCGCCTGCTCGATGGCGAGGATCGTCGGGAGGTCGGCCTCGACCGCGGGGCGGATCTTCACGGTGCGAGCGGCCGGCCATGTTCCGCCTCCCACTTCGCCTGCGCCTCGGCGAGCCGCCCGTACGTGGGCTCCCACGCCGCGAGGTCGACGGGCCCCGCGGCGCGGAGCCACTCGACGCAGCGCACCGCGCCCCGCGCGTCGGGGAGCGCGACGAGCGGCGCGTCGGGGCCGATCCAGCGGGCGCCCGCGGCCACCGCGGCCGCCGGGATGGACTCGCGCGCGATCCGAGGCATCGCCCCCACCTCACGCACCATCCCCTGCGCGTCGGTGACGACCCGGGCGACGTACTGCTCACCGCGGAGGGCGTCCATCGTGGCGAACCAGGTGCCGGCCGTTGCCGTCGTCTCCGTGCCCGCGACGACCAGCGCGAGCGACGGCACCGCGTAAAGCGGCATCCCCGTCGCCTCGGCGAGCCCCTTCCCCATCGCGCCGACGATCCGCAGCGCGGTGAAGCTCCCAGGCCCGTCCCCGACGACACAGGCCCCGAGCGCCTCGATCGGGCACCCTGCGTCCGCAAGCACTCGCCCCAGCTCGGCGAAGAGGGCATCACGCTCCGCGACCGTGACCGCCGCGAGCAGGCGTGGCGGGCCCTCCACGTTGATGAGGGCGATGGTCCCCGCGCCGAGCGACGCGTCGAGTGCCAGCCAGGGCCCGGGGCGCATCACGCGCTGAGCCGGCGGCGGGCCGGGTCGCCCGGGATATGATCGATCACGATGGCGCGGTGGCCGCTCGGGAGGAGGTCACCGGCACGCTCGGGCCATTCGACGAGAACGAGCCCGGGAGACGTGAGGAGCTCTTCCCATCCGATCGCGGCGAGCTCGTGCGGGCCGCGCAGCCGATAGAGATCGGCGTGGTGGACGGAGCACCCGTGCGTCGTGGTGTAGCGCTGCACGACGGCGTACGTCGGGCTCGTCACCGGGTCGGTCACCCCGGCCCCCCGAAGGATCGCGGCGGCCAAGGTGGTCTTCCCCGCACCGAGGTCGCCGGTGAGGGTGAGGAAGGCGGGGGCGGCGAGCGAGCGCCCGAGGGTCTCCCCCCACGCGACCAACTCCGCCTCCGTCAGCTCAACGGCGAGGGCCACGCGCGCCTCCCGTCGGCCCCGAACCCATCGCCGCGCGGAGCTCGAAGAGCTCATCGCGGCGCCGGGCGGCGGTCTCGAAGTCGAGATCCTTCGCAGCGGCGCGCATCTCGCCCTCCAGTCGGGCGACCAGGGCCGGGAGGTCGTCGGTCGCGTACGTCCGCTGCGCCTCCGCGACCTTTTTCGCCGAGGTCTTCCGCTTGCCCTCCGCCTCACGCGCCTCGCGCGGCTCGCGGGCGTCGGCCACGCGCGTGAGCGCCCGCACCTGATCGGTGCTCTTCTGCACCCCGCGTGGCGTGATCCCGTGCTCGATGTTGAACGCCTCCTGCCGCTCGCGGCGACGCGCCGTCTCGTCGAGGCACCGCCGCATCGACCCGGTGATCCGGTCGGCGTAGAAGATCGCGCGCCCGTCCACGTGCCGCGCCGCACGCCCCACCGTCTGGATGAGCGAGCGATCGGAGCGGAGGAACCCTTCCTGATCCGCGTCGAGGATCGCGACGAGCGAGACCTCCGGGAGGTCGAGCCCCTCGCGGAGCAGGTTGATGCCGATGAGGACATCGAACTCCCCGAGCCGGAGGCCGCGCAGGATCTCCATCCGCTCGATGGCATCGATATCCGCGTGCATGTAGCGGACGCGCACGCCGACCTGCGCCAAGTAGTCGGCCAGGTCCTCCGCCATCCGCTTGGTCAGCGTCGTCACGAGGACACGCTCGCCACGCCGCTCCCGCAGGCGGATCTCGTGGAGGAGATCGTCGACCTGGCCCTGGACCGGGCGCACCTCGATGACGGGGTCGAGGAGCCCCGTCGGGCGGATCACCTGTTCCACCACGATCCCGTCCGACAGGCGCAGCTCGAGCTCACTCGGCGTCGCCGAGACGTGGATCGCCCGTGGGGTCAGCGCGAGGAACTCGTCGAACATCAGCGGCCGGTTGTCGAGCGCGCTCGGGAGCCGGAAGCCGTACTCCACGAGGGTCGTCTTCCGCGCACGGTCGCCGTTGAACATCCCGCCGATCTGCGGGAGGGTGACGTGCGACTCGTCCACGACGACGAGAAAGTCCTCGGGGAAGTAGTCGAAGAGGCACGCGGGGCGAGCGCCGGGCTGCCGGCCGGCGAGGATCCGCGAGTAGTTCTCGATGCCCGGGCAGGTCCCGATCTCGAGCATCATCTCGATGTCGAAGTTGGTCCGCGACTCGAGCCGTTGCGCCTCGAGCAGCTTCCCCGCCCCCTTGAGGACGACGAGGCGCTCCACGAGCTCCGCGCGGATCTCCTTCACGGCGCGTTCGAGGGTCGGGCGCGTCGTGACGAAGTGCTTCGCCGGGTAGATCGCGGTCCGCTGGAGCGGCGCGATCGTCTGGCCGGTGAGCGGATCGACCTTCGTGATGCGCTCGATCTCGTCGCCGAACATCTCGACACGGACCGCCTGCTCCTCGTAGGCCGGGAGGATCTCCACCGTGTCGCCGCGGACGCGGAAGGTCCCGCGCTCGAAGGCCACATCGTTGCGCCCATACTGGATGGCGACGAGGGCGCGCAGGATGTCGTCGCGCGGGATGCGCTGCCCGACCGCGAGCGTCACCATCGCCGCCTTGTAGGATTCGGGATCCCCGAGGCCGTAGATGGCGGAGACCGTCGCCACGACGATGACGTCCTCGCGCTCCATCAGCGACGAGGTCGCCCGGAGCCGCAGGCGGTCGATATCCTCGTTGATCGACGCGTCCTTCTCGATGTACGTATCCGAGGCGGGGACGTACGCCTCGGGCTGGTAGTAGTCGTAGTACGAGATGAAGTACTCGACGGCGTTGCGCGGGAAGAACCCCTTGAGCTCGCCGTAGAGCTGCGCGGCGAGCGTCTTGTTGTGCGACAGGACGAGCGTCGGCCGTCCGTGCCGCGCGATCACGTTGGCCACCGTCATCGTCTTCCCGGACCCGGTCACGCCGAGGAGCGTCTGGAAGCGATCCCCACGCGCGAGACCGGCGGAGAGTTCCGCGATGGCGCGCGGCTGGTCGCCGGCGGGGGTGAACGGCGCCTCGAGCTCGAAGCGGACGGGCTCCATCAGGTTACGCGACGCCGACGCGCCTAGAAGCTCGGCAGCAAGGGCCGAGACCACGGGATGCCGGCCAGCAGCACGAGCATGGTGATCACCGTGAAGACGAGGGCGCGACGATGCCGCGCCGCGTCGTCCGCCGCGTTCTTGGCGACGACGCCACCGATCGTGGCGAGCAGCACCGCGGCGACCATCAGGGTCGGATGCTCGGCGATGAAGAAGCGCCGGCTGCCGTCCCGCATCGTCCCCGCCATGTCGGCCATATACGCCTTCACCGTCGGCGAGACGACGAAGAGGGCGAGCCCGAGGAGCAGTTGGAGGTGCAGGTTCGCCGTGAAGGCGAGCAGCAGCGGCCGCGTCTTCGCGAAGGGGGTGCGACCGTCCAGGCCGCGGGCGGCCTGCACGAGGGCGAGGAGCCCGGTGAGCAGGACGGCCCACCGGAGGATGTTGTGGATGGCGAGGATCATGCCAGAATGTACGCGGCGTGGGACGACCCCGGTTCCCTGCGCCCCTGAGGCCCGACGCGCCCGGTGCGCCAGTGACGCCCCGAGATCGCCTCAGTCGGCGAGTTTCTCCCGGCGCGTGACACTCGAGACCCCCTTCACCCGACGCGCCGCCTTCACGATCCGCTCGAGGTGCGCGAGGTTCTCGACGTCCACGAGCGCGGCACCCGTGACCCGTCCGTCGACCGTCCGCAACTCGAGGGACCGGATGTCCGTCCCCGCCGCGCTGACCGCGGTGGCGAGGTCGGCATACAGCCCCTGCCGATCCTGGCCTTCGATCGCGAGCCGGATGACGAAGCGTTCCCCCGATGTCTCCTGCCAGTCGATCTCGAGCCGGCGTTCCGGCTCGTGCACGAGGAAGAGGAGGTTCGGGCAGTCGTGACGGTGGATGCTCACGCCGCGCCCGCGCGTGACATACCCGACGACCTGATCGCCTGGGACCGGCTGACAGCACTGGGCGTAGCGCACCATCAAGCCGTCGGCCCCCTGGATCCGGAGCCCCTTGGAGCTGCCCCCGATCCCGCGCATCCGGTCGATGAGGCGCTCGAGGGCGCTCGGCTTCAGCGCCTCCTGCGGGGCCTCCGCCGCATCGGGATACAGCGCGGCCATCACCTGCGTGACGGTGAGGTCCCCCTGGCCGATTCCCGCGAGCACCTGCGACGCGTCCTGCAGCTTGAGCACGACGGCCGCACGCGTGAGCTCCGCATCGGAGAGCTTCGCGTGCCGACGCCGCCGCAGCTCTCGACCGAGGATCTCCTCGCCGACCGCCTGGGACGTCTTCTCCTCCTCCTGGCGCAGCCACTGCCGGATCTTGTGGCGCGCGCGCCCCGTCCGGACGTGCGCGAGCCAGTCGCGGTTGGGGCGCGGCACCGGTCCGCGGATGATCTCGCAGGTCTCCGAGTTCCGGAGCTCGCGCGAGAGCGGGACGATGCGCCCGTTCACGCGGGCGCCCTGCGTACGCAATCCGACCTGCGTGTGCACCGCGAACGCGAAGTCGATCGGCGTCGCCCCCTTCGGGAGCTGGATGACGTCGCCGCTCGGCGTGAAGACGAAGATCTCATCTTGGTACAGGTCGAGCTTCAGGAATTCGAGGAACTGGTCGGGCGTCTCGGCATCGAGTTGCAGCTCCAGCACCTGTCGGAACCAGTTCAGGTGTCGGTCGAGCTCGCCACTCCCCCGCGCCCCGTCCTTGTACAACCAATGCGCCGCGATCCCGTACTCCGCCGTCCGATGCATCTCCCCGGTGCGGATCTGAATCTCGAAGAGGGTGCCGCCGGGGCCGAAGATCGTCGTGTGCAGCGACTGGTAGCCGTTCGACTTCGGCGAGGCGATGTAGTCCTTGATCCGCTCCTGCAGCGGGGTCCAGGCGCCGTGGATGACGCCGAGCGCGTGGTAGCACTCCGGCACGTCCTCGACGAGCACGCGGATGGCGTAGAGGTCGTAGATCTCGTCGTACGGCTTCTCCCGCTTCGACATCTTCTTGTAAATCGACCAGAGATGCTTCGGGCGGCCCCCGACCTCGAGGACGCGGACCCCGCTCTCGCGCAGCTTGGCCTCAAGCGGGGCGATCATCTCGGCGATCTTCGCATCGCGGTCCGCCCGCTTCTCGGCGAGCAGCTTCGCGAGCGCGCGATACTCCTCCGGCTCGAGCCATTTGAAGGCGAGGTCCTCGAGCTCCGCCTTCATCGCCGCGAGGCCGAAGCGGTGCGCCATCGGCGCGTAGAGATCGCGCGTCTCGAGCGCGATCCGCCGCCGCTTCTCCTCGGGCATCCACTCGAGGGTCCGCATGTTGTGGAGACGGTCCGCGAGTTTCACGAGGATCACCCGGGCGTCCTTCGCGACCGACAGCAGCAGCTTGCGATAGCTCTCGACCTGACGCTCCTCGCGGGAGGCCATCGGGAGGTGGCCGATCTTCGTCAAGCCGTCGACGATCTGCGCCACTTCGCGGCCGAACTCCCGCTCGACGTCCTCGACGGTACTCCCGGTATCCTCGACGACGTCGTGGATCAGCCCGCTCGCCACCGTCACGGAATCGAGATGCAATTCCGCGAGGATCTTGGCCACGGAGACGCAGTGGGTGACATACGGATCGCCGTTGCGCCGGACCTGCCCGGCGTGCGCCTTCTCGCTGAAGCGGTAGGCGCGCCCGAGAAGCGCCGGATCCAGCCGCGTGGCGGCCTCGTCGGGCACCGTCCAACCAGGGATGATCTCGGCGAGGGCGGCGGTGGTCACCGTCGGTATATGCCAAGGCCCGCCGCGCTTTACAAGAGGCGCCCCTCCTGCGCCAACGACACATAGCGGCCACGCCCGATCACGATGTGGTCGTGGACCGGGATGTCGAGGAGGCGACCCGCCGCCACGAGCTGTCGCGTGACCGCATGATCCTCGGCGCTCGGGGTGGGATCCCCCGAGGGGTGGTTGTGCACCAGGATCACCGCCGCCGCCCGCTCGGCGATCGCCTCGCGGAAGACCTCGCGCGGGTGCACGAGGGACCCGTCGAGGATCCCGCGACTGATCAGGAGGTCCCGCTCCAGCCGGTGCTGCGCATCGAGCACCGCGACGTGGAACTCCTCGACGCCGAGGCCACCGAGCCGGGGGCCGTAGAAGCGGAAGACGTCATCAGGGCCGCGCATCGGCGCGCGCGCTTCCGCCGGTTCGGCCGCCAGGCGCCGGCCGAGGTCGAGCGCGGCCTGGATGGTGAGTGCGCGGACGGGCCCGACGCCGGGCACCGCGGCGAGGGTCCCGAGGGGGGTCTGCGCCAGCCGTCGGAGCGACCCGCCGCAACGCGCCAGCAGCGCGGCGCCGACGTCGGTCGCGCTCAGGGTCCGCGTCCCCGGCCCGATCAGGAGGGCGAGGAGTTCCGCCCCGCTGAGCGCGTCGACCCCGAGGGCACGGAGGCGCTCCCGGGGTCGATCGGCAGGTGGCAGGGCGCGGACGGCGGGCACGCGGGAATGGTCGCGCCGGTCCCGCCGTCCGGCGTCACCCGAAGACCGCGCCCGCCATTACCCCGCGCCGTGACACTTCTTGAATTTCTTCCCACTCCCGCAGGGGCAGGGATCGTTCCGGCTGACGCTGTCGAACGCCCCCGCCCCCGCCGCCGGCGCCGCGGCCCCAGCCAGCGACGACACGCCACGACCGGCACCGACGACCCTCGGCATCGCTCCCGGCTCCGCCATCGGCGCGAAGGGATCGATCGACTCTGCGACGGCGGGCGCGCCGGCCGCGGTCGTGCCCGTCCCGCCCATCCCCACCGGCGCTGGCGTCGGCACGGGCGCCACCGGCGGCGCCTCCTCGAAGACCAGCTGCACCTTCAGGAAGCGCTCCGCGACGGTGTGCTGCATGTCGCGCATCAGATCCTCGAACATCGCGAAGGCCTCCTGCTTGTACTCGACGAGCGGGTCCTTCTGCCCCCACGAGCGGTAGCCGATCGCCGCCCGGAGCTGGTCGAGGTCATACAGGTGGTCCTTCCACTTCTCATCCAGGACGTTGAGCATCACCAGCGAGAGGAGGCGCGGACCGAACTCGCCGAGGGAGACGAGCTTCTCGTGGAACGCGGCGGCGGCCGCGGCGGCCGCCGCGCGCGCCGCCTCGGGGAGGGTCGCCGGCCGGATCCCCTCAGGTTCGAAGGCG
>JARIFA010000090.1 GCA_031127075.1 Gemmatimonadota bacterium
AGCGCGATGATCCCCCACGCGGTCGGCGCGAGCTGCGCGGTGAAGCTCCGGTCCGCGACGCTCAGCACGAGGAAGGCGAGCGCCGAGCCGATCTTCGCGTACGCGGACGTCGGCGCGACGGGGTGGTCCTTCTGCAGGACGCGCATCATCGGGATGTAGGCGCCGTACACGATTGCCGCGCCGAGGGCGAGCGCGACGCCCCGCGGATCGATGCCGCCGGCGGTCGGTCGGCCGACCATCACGGCGATCCCGCCGAACGAGCAGGCGAGGGCGAGGGCGCGCTGCCCATCGATCCGCTCGGCGCCGCGCACCGCCTGGGCGATGGCGACCCACGCCGGGTAGGTGTAGAAGAGGAAGGCGAGGGTCGCGGCGGGGATGTACGCGAGCGAGGCGAGCGCGAGGTAGACGAGCAGCGCCTGCCCGAAGCCGCCGAGCGCGACGAACCGGAGCATCTCGCGCGGCGGGATCCGCGGATAGCCGCGCGCGCCGACCCAGATGGTGAGCACGACGGCCGCGAGGACATAGCGCCAGGTGAGGACGGTGGTCAGCGTGAGCCCCGTCGCGACCGCAGCGGTCGTGAGGATGCTCACCGAGGCGAATCCCGTCGCCGCGAGCAGCGTGTAGACGAGGCCGGCGCCGTTGGCGGCTTCGGAGATGGCCTCGGCGGATCCGGTCGAGCGGCCGTGGGTCGGGGCGGGGCGCACGGGGGTCATTCGGGGGGCGGGGCGTCGGCTTCGACCACGGGATGGGCGGAGCGCTGCAGAAGGAGGATCGCGGCCATGATGAGCGTGCCGCCGAGGATCGTGCGCGGGCCGATCGGCTGGCCGAGGACGAGCGCCGCGAGAAGTGCGGTCCAGAACGGTTCGACCGTCGAGAGGATCGCCGCGCGCACGGCGCCGAGCGCCGCGAGGCCACGGAGGAAGAGCAGGAAGGCGGCGACGGTGCCGATCACCGCGGCGCCGACCGCGACGCCCCAGATCGCGGGCGTCATCCCGCGGACGAGGGTCCCCGTCGCGAGCGCCCACCCGACGAAGACGATCGCGGCCCCACCGATCACATACGTGGAGGCGACGGCGGTGGGGTGCGATCCACGCGCCCGGTGCAGGACGGGGATGTACGCGGCGTAGACCACGGCGCTCGAGAGGGCGAGGAGCAGCCCCGGGAGCGGGAGCGCGGAGCGCCACGGCACCCCGACCATCGTCGTGATCCCCACGAGCGCGAGGCCGAGGGCGGCGAGCCGCCCGCGGGTGAGCGGCTCCACCCCATGTGCGGCCATCAGCACCGCGACCCAGGCGGGATACGTGTAGAACAGGAAGCCGAGCTGGCCGGCGTCGATCCAGCGGAGCGCCGAGAAGGAGAGCGAGGTGACAGCGACCTGCCCGAGCCCGCCGAGGATGAGGAGGCGGCGGATGTCGGCGCCGGGGATCCGGAGCTGCGACGGGCCGCCGGCGACGAGGAGCAGGAGCGGCGTCGCGAGGAGGTACCGCCACGCCATCAGCCCCTGCAGCGCCACGCCGGCGCGGTTGGCGAGCGTCACGCCGACGGCGAGGGAACCGAAGGCGCAGGCGGAGAGGAGAATCGCCCCCGCCGCGCGCCGCGTCTCGCTCACAGGAGGGTCCCGCGCAGGAGCAGGAGCGAGACGGTGAAGTAGAGCACCACGCCGGTGACGTCGACGAGCGTCGCGACGAGCGGGGCGGAGGCGCTCGCGGGGTCGAACCCCGCCTTCTTGAGCACGAAGGGGAGCATCGCGCCGGTGAGCGTGCCGAAGAGGACGACGCCGACCACCGTCGTGCCGATCGTCGCGGCGAGTCGCACGTAGTGGTCACCGAAGGGATAGAGCCCCATCCACTGCCAGAGCACCACGCGAGCGAGCCCGACGAGCCCGAGGATCGTGCCGAGGAGGAGCCCGATGAGCAGCTCGCGCCGCATCACGCGGAGCCAGTCGCGCATCCCGAGTTCCTGCAGCGCGAGCGCGCGGATGATCAGCGAGGTCGCCTGCGAGCCGGAGTTCCCGCCCGAGCTGATGACGAGCGGGATGAAGAGCGCGAGCACCGTCGCGGTGTCGATCTCCGACTGGAAGTACGCCATCGCCGCCGCGGTGAACATCTGCCCGATGAAGAGCACGAGGAGCCAGGGGAGCCGCTTGCGCATCAGCTCCGCGACGGAGCTCTGCAGGTACGGATCCTCGAGGGCGGCGAGACCACCGAACTTCTGCACGTCCTCGGTCTGTTCCTCCTGGATGACGTCGATGACGTCGTCGACGGTCACCACGCCGAGGAGGCGACGGTCGCCATCCACCACCGGCACCGCGACGAGGTCGTAGTCGGAGGTGAGCTGCGCCACCTCCTCGCGGTCCGCCGTGGCCGGCACGGTGACTACCTCGGTCCACGCCACCTCAGCGACCCGCGTCCCTTCCGGGGCGGCGAGGAGCTCGCGGAGCGAGAGCACCCCCGTCAGCACGCCGCGCGCATCGACGGTGTAGACCGTCCCCATCGCCTCGCGGCGGCCCGCGCGCGCCATCCCACGCACCGCGCCGAGCGCGGCCTCGACGGTCGCCGTTTCGTCGACGGAGACGAACTCCGTCGTCATCAGGCCGCCCGCCGTGTCGGGCGCGTACTCGAGGAGCCGTTCCGTCTCGCGGCGCGCCGATTCCGGGAGCTCGTCGAGGATCTCGTCGGCGGTCTCGTCGTCGAGCTCCTCGAGCGCGTCGGTGCGCTCGTCGGGGGTCATCCGGGCGAGGAACGCCGCGGCCTCCTCGGGGTCCATCGCCTCGAGGACCTCGGTGCGCCGCTCCTCGTCGAGGTACTCGAGGACCGTCGCGGCGCGTCCCTCCGGGAGCGCGGTCAGGAAGCGCGGCAGCAGCTCCGGCGGCAGCAGCTCCGCGATGTCCGCGAGGTCGGCCGGGTGCAGCTCCTCCGTCTCGACGGCGACCGCGGTCGCGTCCGTCTCGAGGAGCTCTCGGATGTCGGGGGCGACCAGCGCCGCGACCGACCGCTCTCTCTCGCGCTGATCTGGGGTCACGGGGCGCCTCCCCGGGGTGACGGAACGGGTCGCGCGCGCGCGACGACGACGGATGCGTTCGAAGCTAACGAGCCACGCCGTCGCGCGACACCGCGTCGACGCCGGGCGTCAGAGGGTCGGGAGCCGCCGCGGGAGGATCGTCACCGCCGTCACCGTGAACCCTGCCACCGCGATCGCCGCGCGCAGCGCCGCCTCGGTCGTCGCGGGGTCGAGGCCCGCCACGCAGGTGACCTCCGCGGCCCCGAGCTCCACCTCCGCGCCCTCGATCCCCGGCACGCCGCCGAGCGCGGTCATCACCGCGTGCCGCGCGTGCACGGCGCGCATCCCGTCGATCGTGAGGGCGAGTCGCATCGAGCGGCAATCTAGTACCTTCTCCGCCATGCCCATCGTCGCCTTCCTCGGTCTCGGCGCCATCGGTACGCCGATGGCCCGCCACCTCGCCGCCGCCGACCTCGGGCTCCGCGTCTGGAACCGCACCGCGGCGAAAGCCGCGGCGTTCAGCGCCGAGCACCGTGCCGTCCACGCGGTCACCCCGGCCGCCGCCGCCGCCGGCGCCGACGTCGTCATCACCTGCCTCCCCGTCTCCGCCGACGTCGAGTCGCTCTGCGACGGCCCCGATGGCCTCCTCGCGACGCTCCGCGCGGGGAGCGTCCTCGTCGACTGCACCTCGGGCGACCCCGCGACGTCGCGACGGCTCGCCGCCCGCTGTGCGGCGCAGGGGGTCGCGTTCCTCGACGCCCCGGTCTCCGGCGGGGTCGCCGGGGCGGAGCAGGCCGCCCTCACCGTGATGGTCGGTGGCGACGCCGCGGTCCTCGAGCGGGTGCGTCCCGTCCTCGCCGTCTTCGGGAAGAAGATCGTCCACTGCGGCGGCGTCGGGGCGGGGGATGCGGTGAAGGCGGTGAACAACGCCCTCCTCGCGCTGCACCTCTGGTCCACCGCGGAGGGGCTCGCCGCGCTCACGAAGGCCGGCGTCCGCCCCGAGGTCGCCCTCGACGTGATCAACACCTCGAGTGGCCGCTCGAACGCCTCGATGAACCTCTTCCCCGAGCGCGTCCTCACCCGCGCCTTCCCGCGCACCTTTCGGCTCGCCCTCCTCGACAAGGACGTGGGGATCGCGGCGGGCGTCGCGCGCGAGCAGCAGATCGCGTCGCCGATGCTCCAGCTCACCGCCGAGCTGTTCCGCGCCGCACACGTCGCGCTCGGCGAGGACGCCGACCACGTCGAGGTCGTGAAGTGGGTCGAGCGCCTGACCGGGACGGTGATCGCATGAGCGCCGCCGAGGTGATGGGCGTCGACGCGATCCGTGCGTGCTTCCCCGCGCTCGCCCGGCAGCACGCGGGCCACCCGGTGGCGTACTTCGATGGGCCTGGCGGCACGCAGGTGCCGCAGCGGGTCGTCGATGCGATGGCCGACTACCTGCTGCATCACAACGCGAACACGCACTGGGCGTACCCCACGAGCGCCGAGACCGACGTGCTCCTCCTCGCGGCGCGCGAGGCGGCGGCGGACTTCCTGCACGCCGCGTCGCACGAGGTCGCGTTCGCGAACAACATGACGACCGGGACGTTCCATCTCGCGCGCGCCCTCGGCCGCGGGTGGGGGCCCGGTGATGAGGTCGTCATCACCGACCTCGATCACCACGCGAACGTCGCGCCCTGGCGCGCGCTCGAGCGCGAGCGCGGGATCACCATCCGCCGCGTCGCGGTCGATCTCTCCACGGGGGAGCTGGACGTCGATTCCCTCCGCGCCGCGCTCACCCCGCGCACGCGGCTCCTCGCCATCGGCGCCGGCTCCAACGCGCTCGGGACGATCAACGACGTCACCGCCGCCGCCGCGCTCGCGCACGGCGTCGGGGCGCTCGTCTTCGTCGACGCGGTGCATTACGCGCCGCACGCCCTCGTCGACGTCCGGGCGATGGACTGCGACTTCCTCGGCTGCAGCGCGTACAAGTTCTACGGTCCGCACACCGGACTGCTCTACGTGCGCGAGTCGTTGCTCGGCACGCTCGACGTCCCGAAGCTCCTCCCCGCGCCCTATGTCGGGAGCGAGCGGCTCGAGACGGGGACGCAGAACCACGAGGGGATCGTCGGGACCGGCGCCGCGATCGACTTCCTCGCCTCGCTCGCCGAGGGGCCGACGCGTCGCGCGCGGCTCGAGCGTGCCTTCGCCGGGCTGCACGCACGCGGGATGGCGCAGCTGCATCGACTCTGGGAGGGCCTCGGTGCCATCGACGGCGTCACCCGGTACGGTCCGCCGCCGGGCCGGCCGCGGACGCCCACGATCGCCTTCACCGTCGCCGGCCACGCGAGCGAGGCGGTGACGCGGGCGCTCGTCGAGCGCGGCGTCTTCACGAGCCACGGCGACTTCTACGCGTCGACGGTGGTGGAGCTCCTCGGGCGCGCCGAGGATGGGCTCGTGCGCGCGGGGGCCGCGTGTTACACCACGGACGAGGAGATCGAGCGGTTGATCGCGGGCGTGGCCGAGGTCGCGCGCGGGCGGTAGGGCGGTGCGGGACGCGCGGGCGGCGCTCGCCGTCAGCGGCTCGCATCACCCGCGCCCGGTCGGCGCCCGCTACGCCGTCGTGTCCGTCGGGTCCGCGTCGCGGAAGGGTACGTCGATCTCCAGCCCGTCCTTCGCGAGGGTCAGCTCCCCGGTGTACGCCTCACGCGCTTCACGGCCGAGGTCGCTCGGGTCGCGCGAGTAGCGCGCCGAGAAGTGCGTCAGCACGAGGCGCTTCGCTCCGGCCATCTGCGCGACCGTCCCCGCCTCGCGCGCCGTCGAGTGCATCGTCTCGCGGGCGCGCTGCTGCTCCTCGTCGCCGAAGGTCGCCTCGTGCACGAGGAGATCGGCCCCCTCGGCGGCTTGGATCGTCGCCGCGCAGGGGCGCGTGTCGCCGGTGATCACGACCGTGCGCCCCGGGCGCGTCGGGCCAACGAGGGTCTCGGGGGCGATGACGCGGCCATCGGGGAGGGTCACCGACTCCCCTTTGTGGATCCGCCCCCAGAGCGGACCTTCGGGGATCCCGAGCTCACGCGCGAGGTCGGGGTCGAAGCGGCCGAGCCGGTCCTGCTCGACGAGGGCGTAGCCCACCGCAGCACCCTGGCGGTGCTCCACGGTGAACGGTTTGATGACATAGCCCGAGCGGAGGATCGGGGTCCCCGGTTCGACGTCGGTCACCGTGAGCGGGTAGGTGAGCCGTTCGTTGCCGAGCCCCTCCGCGCGCTTGAAGAGCGCCTGCGCCCCGCGTGGGCCCCAGAGACGGAGCGGCTCCTCGCGCGCCTGCAGCGCGAAGGTCTTGAGCAGCCCGAGCGCGCCGAGGAAGTGATCGGTGTGGAAGTGCGTGAAGAAGATGTCGCCGAGGGTGAAGCCCACGCCCCAACGCATCATCTGCCGCTGCGTCCCCTCGCCGCAGTCGAAGAGCATCGTCTCGCCGTCGCGCGTGAGCGCGATGGACGACATTCCGCGCTCGACCGT
>JARIFA010000091.1 GCA_031127075.1 Gemmatimonadota bacterium
GCTCGACTCCGCCGGGATGATGAAGTTGAAGACGCTCGGGGAGGCGGCCGTCACCCTCCAGAAGCTGCACGCCCTCGTCGAGCGGATGGCGATCGAGGTGAAGGCGCAACGGGCGGTGGGGATGATCCCGCAGCAGGTCAAGCGCGTGGCGACGCCGCTCCAGGGGCAGCTCAAGGGGCAGTTCAGCCTCATCGCGGACCAGGTGGCGCAGCTCATCCTCGTCGCGGGGCGTGGCGGGAGCGACCAGGTGCGGCTCCGCGCGCTCCGTGAGCTCGTCGCCCAGTTGCGGACGATGGTCGAGCTCGCGGAAGGGAAGGTGCGGGAACAGCACGCTGTCCCGATAGAAAACATCGGGTAACGAGCGGCACGGGTCCGCGATGCGTTGACCCCGCCGGAACCACCGGACTACCTTTGGGGGTCTCCCGTCTGGGAGATGACAGAGGTTGCCGCGGCTCGGACGCGGCGTTCCCCCCAGCCTTCCCGACCGATGCCGAAGCTGCGCCTCCGCCAGGCGGCTCCCGTCGCACTCGTGGCGATGCTCCTCCTCACGCTCTCCGCGTGCGGGCTCACCGAGTATCCCAATACCACGTTCCACCAGAACACCGAGTTCAACACCGCGGTCGACGCGCTGTTCGACCGCCTCGTCTTCTGGGGCACGATCGTCTTCGTGGTGGTCGAGGTGGCGCTCGTGGTCACCATCATCAAGTTCCGCAAGCGGCCCGGCGGTCCCGCCGCGAAGCCGATCCACGGCAATGCCGCGCTCGAGATCACCTGGACGGTGATCCCCGCGCTGATTCTCGTGCTCATCGCGATCCCGACGGTCAAGACGATCTTCGAGACGCAGGCCGAGGCGCCGGCCGGCGCCCTCAAGGTCGAGGTGATCGGCCATCAGTGGTGGTGGGAGTTCCGCTACCCCGAGCTCGGCATCGTCACGGCGAACGAGCTCTACCTCCCGGTCGGGCGCACGGCGGCCTTCGAGCTCAAGACGAAGGATGTGCTCCACTCCTTCTGGATCCCGCAGATGGGTGGCAAGCGGGATCTGATCACCAACAAGACGAACCATCTCTGGTTCACGCCGGACGCGGACCTCCCCTCGTCGGCGTGGAACGGGTTCTGCGCCGAGTACTGCGGCTCGAGCCACGCGAACATGAAGTTCCGGCTCTTCACGGTGCAGCCGGCGGAGTTCGAGGCGTGGGCACGGCATCAGGCCTCGCCGGCGGTCTTCTCCGCGACGCCGGCGCCGGCGACCCCGGTGGTGCCGGCCGCGCAGGTGACGTCGACGGACAGCACGGCGCCGGTGGCCGCGCCGAGCACGGGATACATGTTCCCGAAGGACCGGCTGGCGGCGGAGTTCCCGCACGTGATCCCGCAGACGCCGATTCCGGCCGGGATCACCTTCGATGATGCGCTCCTCGCGGGCGGCGACCCGGTGAAGGGCGCGACCGAGGGCTTCCTCCTCGGTGGGTGCATCGGTTGCCACGCGATCGGCGGCGTCCCGGGCGCGGTCTCGGAGATCGGTCCGAACCTCACGCATCTCGCCTCGCGGCACACGATCGCGGGCGGGCTGTACGTGAACGATGCGCCGACGCTCGCGCGCTGGATCAAGAACGCGCGGCACCTGAAGCCCGGGTCGATCATGAACACGATCGGGAAGGGCGAGTACGATCCGATCCTCAAGACCACCAACACGATGGGACTGGACGACCGGCAGATCGCCGACGTCGTCGCCTATCTGATGGCCCTCAAGTAAGGGACGACCGCCATGGCCACCCTCGCCACCCCCACGCCGGCGGCCGTCGCCGGCTCCGATGCGAAGTCCGGGCTCTGGAGCTGGCTCGCGACGACCGACCACAAGCGGATCGGGACCCTCTACCTCTGGACCGCGCTCGCGTTCTTTCTGATCGGCGGGCTCGAGGCCGTGATGATCCGGACGCAGCTGGCGCGCCCGAACATGGGGTTCGTCTCCGCGGAGACGTACAACCAGCTCTTCACGATGCACGGCACGACGATGGTGTTCCTCGCCGTGATGCCGCTCTCGGCCGCGTTCTTCAATTTCCTGATCCCGCTCCAGATCGGGGCGCGTGACGTCGCCTTCCCGCGGCTCAACGCCTTCTCGTACTGGGTGTACCTGTTCGGCGGGATCCTGATCACGCTGCCGATCCTCTTCCAGGCCGCGCCGGACGGCGGCTGGTTCGGGTACGCGCCGCTCAGCACGCCGGCGTATTCGGGGGTCGCCCCGGGTTCGAGCGAGCTGAAGATGAACATGGACTTCTGGGTCGCCGGCCTGCAGGTGCTCGGCGTCTCGTCGCTTGCGGCCGCGTTCAATTTCATCACGACGATCATCAACATGCGCGCCCCGGGGATGACCCTGATGCGCATGCCGATGTTCACCTGGATGTCGTTCGTCGTGCAGTTCCTCCTGATCCTCGCCTTCCCGCCGATCACGGTGGCGCTCGTCTTCCTGATGATGGACCGCGTCTTCGGGACGACCTTCTATCAGGTGGCGGCGGGCGCGGACCCGCTCCTCTGGCAGCATCTCTTCTGGGTGTTCGGTCACCCCGAGGTGTACATCCTGATCCTCCCCGCCTTCGGCCTCGTGTCGGAGGTGCTCCCGACCTTCTCGAAGAAGCCGCTCTTCGGCTACAACGTGATGGTCTACTCGGGGATCATGATCGGCTTCCTCGGCTTCGGCGTCTGGGCCCACCATATGTTCTCGGTGGGGATGGGGGCCGTGGCCGACTCGATCTTCTCGCTGATGACGATGCTCATCGCCATCCCGACGGGCGTCAAGATCTTCAACTGGATTGCCACGATGTGGAGCGGCGAGATCCGCTTCACGGTGCCGATGAAGTTCGCAATCGCGCTGATCGCGATGTTCACCATCGGCGGCATCTCGGGCGTGATGCACTCCTCGCCGCCGGCCGACCTGCAGCAGACCGACACGTATTTCGTGGTGGCGCACTTCCACTACGTGCTCTTCGGCGGCTCCATCATGGGGATCTTCGCCGGCATCTACTTCTACTACCCGAAGATCACCGGGCGCTTCCTCGACGAGCGGCTCGGCAACGTGCATTTCTGGCTGAACTTCATCGGGATGAACCTGACCTTCTTCCCGATGCACTTCAGCGGGCTCCTCGGGATGCCGCGCCGCATCTACACGTATGATGCGGGGCAGGGGTGGGACCTCTTCAACCTGATGGCGACGTACGGGACGTATCTGCTCGTGGTCGCGACCGCGGTCTTCGTCTGGAACTTCGTCCGCAGCCGGACGCGCGGCGCGGTGGCCGGTGGCGATCCCTGGCAGGCGGCCACCCTCGAGTGGTCGATCCCCTCGCCGCCGCCCGAGTACAACTTCGCGAAGATCCCGACGATCGGATCCCGCTATCCCCTGTGGGACCTGAAGGACCCGTCGTGGAACGCGGACCCCTCGGGGCACGCGGTGCCGAGCGACCCGTCGGACCTGCAGGAGGAGACGGCCTCGCACACCGCCAAGGCCCTCGGCATCCCGATGCCGTACCCCACGGCGAAGCCGCTCTTCACCGCCATCGGTCTGGTCGTGATGTTCGGCGGCCTGCTCCTCTTCCGCGACCATCACGCCGTCGGCCTCACCATCCTGCTCACCGGCGCCGCCATGCTCATCGGCGGGCTCTACGCCTGGCTGACCTCCCCCCTCGAGTAACCGGAGACCGATCGTGGCTTCCCACGCTGCCGCCGCATCCCACGGGGCCGTCGCCGGGCACGACGACGGCCACGCGCACCACCATCACACGACCACGGGGCTCGACCACCGGAAGATCGCCATCTGGGCGTTCATCGGGTCGGAGTGCATGCTCTTCGCCTCGCTGATCTCGACGTACCTCATCTACAAGGGGAAGTCGCTGGTGGGGCCGTTCCCCCACACCGAGTACGTCGATGCGGCGGGGAAGGTGTTCACGCCGATCCTCGACATCCCGGTGACCTCGGCCTCGACCTTCGTGCTGCTGATGTCGTCGCTCGCGATGGTGCTCGCCCTCCAGGCGGTCCAGCTCAAGGGGCAGCCGCTGCCCGCCGGCGCCGGGTGGTGGACGCGCGCCCAGCGCTCCTCCCAGCTCTGGCTCGGGATGACCGCGCTCCTGGGTGCGTGCTTCCTCGGCTTCCAGGCGTACGAGTTCACGTCGTTCGTCCGCGAGGGGCTCACCCTCAAGACGAACCTCTTCGGCTCGACTTTCTTCACGCTGACCGGCTTCCACGGGGCGCACGTGACCGTGGGCGTCCTCTGGCTGATGTCGCTGCTGTGGATCGATCGCACCCGCGGCCTCACCCCGAAGGACGAGCTCGTCGTCGACATCTGCGCCCTCTACTGGCACTTCGTCGACGTGGTCTGGATCGCGATCTTCACGCTCATCTACCTCATCCAGTAGCGCGAGGCCCTCATGTCCCACGACCACAAACCCGCCGAGCCGTCGCACGAGCATTCGCACCCGTCCGGTGCGACCTACCTGAAGGTCGCCGTGATCCTGACGCTCATCACCGTCATCGAGGTCTGGGCGTACTACATCCCGGCCCTCGTGAGCTCGCCGCTCTTCAATCCCTCGCTGCTCATCATGAGCGCGGCGAAGTTCGCGATCGTCGTCCTCTTCTACATGCACCTCAAGTACGATCACAAGCTCTTCAAGGCGCTCTTCACGGGGCCGCTCATCGTCGCTACGGGGACGATCTTCGCGCTCCTCTTCCTCTTCGCGAAGATCAGCCTCTAGCGCGCCACGCCGCCGGTCCGCCGGCGACACGATGGGGGGTTCGGCCGACGGCCGGACCCCCCATCTGCCATATAGATTGCGGCCATGCGCCTCGTGCTCTTCCTGCATCCCCGCGTCGACCTCGCCCAAGGGGGCTTCACCGTCCATTGGAGCACCGTCATCGGGCTCCTCGCGCTCTGGGCGGTGTACCAATGGCGGGCGGCGGTGCATCGTCGCCGCGACGGCCAGCGCCTCTCGGTGGGGCGGCAGGTGAGTGTCGCGGCAGGGCTGCTCGCGATGTTCCTGACCCTCAACGGGCCGATCCACGACATCAGCGATTACTACCTGTTCACCGGGCATATGGTGCAGCATCTGGTGCTCACCTTCGTGACGCCGCCGCTCCTCCTGTTGGGGGTGCCGGGGTGGATGCTGCGGCCGGCGCTCGCGCATCCCGGGGTCGCGGCCGTCGCCCGCTGGGTGACGGTCCCGCGCACGGCGTTCGCCCTGTTCAACCTCGTGCTCGCCGTCTGGCACCTCCCGCCGCTCTACAACAGCGCGATGTTCTACCATCCGGTGCACATCACGCAGCACCTGATGTTCCTGGTGACGGCGGTGATCGTTTGGTGGCCGTTGCTCAGCCCGCTGCCCGAGCTGCCGCGGCTCAGCTATCCCGGCCAGATGCTCTACAGTTTCCTGCTGACGCTGCCGATGACGATCGTCTCGATCTTCATCGTCTATGCGGATCATGTACTCTACCCGGCGTACGCCAGCGCCCCCCGGCTATGGGGGCTCTCGCCGCTCGAGGATCAGCGCCTCGGCGGGCTGCTGATGTGGATCCCCGGTGGGCTCTTCTTCTACGGCCTGGCCTCGGTCATCTTCTTCCGATGGTCCACCTCCCAGCGCGATGATCGGGCCGGGGCCCAAGTGCATGCGGCCTGAGGCCTCCATCCCACGCGGGATGTCACCACGCGTGGCGGTCGGTCGTCTCGTGGGTATGCGTCCCCTCGTGCTGCTCCGCGCGGTCGCCCTCTTGGCGCTTGGTGGCCTCGGGGCACCGATCGATCTGCCGGCGCAGACGGCGAAGAAGCCCGCGGCCGTCACGAGCCGCACGTCGGCTCGGTCGACGAGCCGGAGCGCGCGGAGCCGTCGGCGGCCCGCCCGCCCGACGATCCGTGCCGGGAAGCCGGTCGGGGTGGACTCGCTCGTCGCCCATCTCGGACGTGTGCTCCGGGCCGCGGCGAATGGACGGTGGGGGGCGATCGTGGTCTCCGCCGAGACCGGGGACACCCTCTTCGCGCGCGAGGCCGATGGCAGCTTCCTCCCCGCCTCGACGATGAAGCTCTATACCGCGGCGGTCGCCCTCGACCGCTTCGGGCCGCAGCACCAGTTCCAGACCGAGGTGCTCCGCAACGGTCCCATCCTTGTGGATGGCACCATCGACGGAGACCTGATCCTCCGTGGCGCCGGGGACCCGACACTCGGGGTCGACGGCCCCGCGGTGAACGCCCTCGACGCGCTCGCGG
>JARIFA010000092.1 GCA_031127075.1 Gemmatimonadota bacterium
CGCAGCCTTTCCACGTCGCCGAGCAGTTCACCGGCCGCCCGGGCAAGTACGTGAAGCTCGAGGAGACGGTGAGCTCGATCGAGCGCCTCGTCGCCGGCGAGTTCGACCACCTGCCGGAGCAGGCCTTCTTCATGGCCGGCGGGATCGAGGACGTCGTCGAGAACGCGAAGGCGCTCCAGAAGTGAGCGGGATGCTCAAGGTCTCCGTCATCTCCCCCGAGGCCACCCTCTTCGAGGGCGAGGCGCCGTCCGTCACGGCGCCCGCCTTCGATGGCGAGGTCGGCATCCTCCCGCAGCACGCACCGATGGTGACGGTGCTCGGGACGGGAGAGCTCCGGATCGGGGAGGGCACGGCGCGGTTCCAGGTCGAGGGCGGGTTCCTGCAGGTGGTCGACAACGTCGTCCGGGTCGTCACCGAGAAGGCCCGTCGCGCCTGATGCGCCGCTTCCTCCTCCTCGCGTGTGTGGCCGCCGCGCCCCTCGGGGCGCAGGCGGCTTTTTACCCCGCCCTCCAGCCGAGCCGGATCGCGGTGCGGGAGTACACCTTCGCCGTCGCCGACCTGAGCGGCGGTGGGACGGCGCTCGTCTTCCAATGGCGTGAGGGGCTCGGTCGTCCCGGGCTCCAGCTCACGATGGACGGCGGGATCGTCGACGCCGACATCCCGGGGAGCGCCACCCAGCTCGCCATCGGCGCGGGGCTCGCGTACCAGGCGATGACCGCCACCGCCGACCTCCCGTTCGACGTCGTCATCGGCGGTGGGATCGGAATCGCGACGGGTGAGGCGACGACCACTCGCATCCCCTTCGGCGCGACCGTCGGGCACCGCTTCGCGCTCGATGAGCGCGTCGCCATCTCCCCGTTCATCGCGCCCCGGATCAGCTGGAACCGGATCGGTGGGGGCGGCACGACGACCACCGACACCGACATCGAGGTCGACCTCGGCGCCACGGTGGAGTTCACGCCGATGGTCGCGATGCGCGTCGCCGCGATCATCGGGGACAACAACGCCTTCGCGCTCGGGTTGGCGCTGACGCCGAAGGGCTTGAAGAAGTAGTCCCGCGCGCCCGCCCCGAGTCCATCGGGGCGGATGTCTAAGCGGTTCGATCCACCGGGGGGCGTCCAGCGGAGGCCCCCCGGTCGCGTTCACGCCATCAGACGTTCCACGAGCGCCGTCGAGCGGTCGGCCGCGCCGAGTTCCGTCGCGACCACCGCGCGCGCCGCCGCGCCGGCGCGCGCCCGCGTCTCCGGTTCCGTGAGTGCGATGACGATCGCCCGGGTCAGGGCGTCGACATCCCCCGCCGCCACAGCCGCCTGCGCGGCGAGGAGGAGTGCTGCGTCGCGGCTCCCTGTGTGCCGTGGCCCGATCAGCACCGGGATGCCGAGGGCCGCGGGTTCCACCACCGAGTGCAGGCCGGCGGCGTGGAAGCCCCCGCCGACGTAGGCGACGTCAGCGAGGGCGTAGAGGTCTGCGAGCACCCCGACGCGGTCGACGAGGACCACATCGGTGTCGATCGTCGCGTGTGCCAGTGTGGTCGCGTCGAGCCCCGACAGGCTCGCCCACGAGGCGAGCGGCTCGAGGTGCGCGGGGGTCGGCTCGTGGGGGGCGACGATGAGTCGGGCCGCCGGCACCTGATGCACGACCTGCTCCCAGGCGCGGCAGAGGATCCGCTCATCGGCGGGCCAGGTCGAGCCCGCCACGAGGGTGGGTCGCTCGTCGGCGAGGGTCGCGACGGGACCGGTGGTGCGGTCGAGGGCTTCGAGGCGTGTCACCACCTGGTCGTAGCGCGTGTCGCCGGTGACCTCGATCCGGTCCGGTCGGACGCCGAGTGCCGCGAGGCGGTCCCCGTCGGCGGAGTCGACCGCACCGACGGCGTCGAGGGCGGCATAGGCATCGTGGGAGAGCGCGCGGGCCAGGACGCCCGTCCGGCCCGAGTGCGCCCGGAGCGCGGCGGAGATCAGGCCGGTGCGGACCCCACGTTGGGCAGCAGTCTCCCAGAGGACGGGCCAGAGGTCGACCTTCGCCGCGACGAGGGTGGTCGGGCGGAGGGCGTCGAGCAGGCGCGCGGCGGCACCGGCCGTATCGAATGGCAGGTACCCCGCGACGTCGACGGGAAGGGCGCCCGCGAAATGCTCCGCACTCGGTGAGAAGTACGAGTAGACGATCTGCCACTCGGGATGGCGGGCCCGGAGCCGCTCGAGGACCGGGCGCGCCATCAGCCCCTCCCCTACGGAGGCCGCGTGCATCCAGAGGAGCGGTCGGTCGAGGTCGCGATGTGCCGCAGCCCAGGCCAGGAGTCGTGGGAGGGCGTCGCGTCGGGCGCGGAGGCTGCGCGCGACCTTCCCGTCGCCGGGCCAGGGGAGGTGCGCCGCGAGGGTCGCCGCGCCGGTCAGGAGCGCGTAAGCCGGGGTGAGGGCGGCGTGCATCGGCCGGACGATGCGGAGCGAGGACGGCGGCGTCAGGGCCGCGCGGGGGCGGCGGCGATGGCGGCGTCGATCGCACGGCGGAACGCCTCGTAGGGCTGTGCGCCGATGACGGGCCGACCACCGATCAGGAAGGTCGGGGTCGACCCCACGCCGATCCGCTGGGCCCGGTCGAGGTCCGCCGCGATGAGTTCGCGCACCTCGCCGGCGGCGAGGCAGCGCTGCAGCCGCGGCTGATCGAGCGGGAGGGAGCGCGCGAGCGAGTCGAAGAAGGCCCGTGGGGTGCGCAGGCCCTTCCACTCTCCCTGCGTGCGGAAGAGCGCGTCCGAGACCGGCCAGAAGCGCTCCTGCTCGGCGGCGCACATCGCGAGCTCGTGGGCGGGCTGCGCGTTCGGGTGTGAGGAGGTGATGGGGAAATTGAGATAGGCGATCTGCGCCTTCCCCGTCCGGATATAGTCGCGGTCGATCAACGGTTCCGTCTCGTCGTGCCAGCGCTTGCAGAAGGGGCACTGGTAGTCGGAGATGACGACGATCCAGACGGGGGCGTCGGCGCGTCCGCGGATGCGGGCCCGATCGGCGCGTCCGAGCCGGGTCTCGCGCGATTCCAAGGAGGACGCGGCGGAGCCCACGGCGGGCTCGGCGTTCTGGGCACCGAGCGAAGCGCCTCCCGCGAGGGGAAGGGCGCAGAGGAACGCGGCGACAACAGGCGAGAGTCGGAGCGGGCGGGGCGAGGGCATGGCGGGAAGGTATCGCGGTTCGACGGCGAGCGTTGTCTGGGAGAGGCGGTCGCGCCGCTCACGTGGATCTTCGCTCGTCGACAATAATGTGATAAACATCACAAGAACACCGCTGCCGGTGGAAAGTTCCGGCAGGCCTTGCGGGGCTTGTTGCCCGGCCGTTACCCTTTGCTCACCCGTCCCCCGGCTCGCCGGGGGGCATCTCGTCGTATTACCCGCCGTGCAGGTGTGGCGGGCGCAGGCAGGCGATGGCGCGTGAGCACGCGTCCATCCGTCAGAAACCCCCTTCACTGAGGTATGCTCATGCTGGGACGGAACGGGATTCGGAGGCTCTCCGCCTCCATCCTCGCGTTGGTCGTCTCGCTCGCCTCGGCCACGGTCGCTTCCGCGCAGGCGGGTGCGACCATCACGGGCCGTGTGACGAGCGAGGCTGGTCAGCCGCTGTATGGTGCGAACATCACCATCGAGGCGCTCACGATCTCCGTGGGCACGAACGAGGAAGGCCGCTACACCATGACGATCCCGGGCGCGCGTGCGCGCGGGCAGCAGGTCGTGCTGCGGGCGCGTGCCATCGGCTACGTGCCGGTCGTGAAGACCATCACCGTCTCGGCGGGCGCGCAGTCGCATGACTTCGCCCTCAAGCAGGACGTGAACCGCCTCAGCCAGGTCGTCGTGACCGGCGTGACGGGCGCGACCGAGGTGAAGAAGCTGCCCTTCACGGTGGCGCAGGTGACGGCGGAGGATATGCCGGTCCCGGGCTCCAACCCGCTGGCGCAGCTGCAGGGGAAGGTGCCGGGCGCGAACATCGTGTCGGCCTCCGGCCGGCCCGGCTCGGCGCCGGCGGTCATCCTCCGCGGCCCCCAGTCGATCAACGCCTCGGGTCGCGGGCAGGACCCGCTCTACATCATCGACGGCGTGATCTCGCAGGGCGGCATCCAGGACCTGAACCCGCAGGACATCGAGAACGTCGAGGTTGTGAAGGGTGCGGCCGCGTCGTCGCTCTACGGGTCGCGCGCCGGCAACGGCGTCATCCAGATCACGACCCGCTCCGGCAAGAACGCCGGCGAGGGCATCCGCTTCCGCTCGCAGTTCGAGTACGGCTCGTCGGACATCGAGAACGAGTACCGCTTCCCCTTCACGCACTTCATGCTGATGGACGAGGGGTATTCCCGGTATTGCGTCGCCGCGTCGGGCAACGGCGACTGCGCCCGGACGGTCGATCTGGAAGCCGAAACCTTCCGCATCAACGACGGCGGTGGCGAGTTCGCGCTCGCGCCGGTGAACTTCGCGAACGATGCCGGCATCTCGCGTAACCCGGGCCCGGTGAACTCGCGCGGCCTGTATCAGATCACGCCGTTCGTGAAGACCTACAACCCGGTCCAGCAGGTGCTGACGAACGGCGCCACGTACAACGGCACGTTCGACGCGACCGGCCGCGTGGGCCGCACGAACTTCTTCGCCTCGGCGAACCAGTTCCGGCAGGAGGGCGCGGTGCTGTACCTCGACGGGTACACCCGCTCCTCGCTGCGCCTGAACGTCGACCAGCAGATGGCGTCGAACTGGAACTTCGCGGTCCGCACGAACTACACGGACGCGATCGACTACAACGCGGGCTTCAACTGGTTCCGCGTGACCCGTCAGCCGGCGAGCGCGCAGCTCCTCGCCCGCGACTCGAAGGGGCGCCTGTACATCCGTTCGGTCGCGCAGAACCAGGGCGGGCAGAACTTCAATCCGATGTACGAGGCGGAGAACTTCACGCCGTCGAACCGGATCTCGCGCTTCATCGGCCAGGCCACGGCGCGCTTCCAGCCGACCACGTGGCTCGACGCGGAGTTCAACTTCGGCTCTGACCTCCGCTCGAACCACGCGGAGTCGCAGGTCGAGAAGGGGTACCGGAATTCTGTGAACGCCCCCAGTACGCACCTGGGCAGCGTCTCCCGCAGCTCGAACAAGTCGTACTCGCTGAACACGTCGCTCGACGTGACGGCGCGCAAGAGCTTCATCGAGGACAAGCTCAGCACTCGCCTGACGTTCCGCGGCCTCTTCGAGGCCCAGGACGATCGCGGCCTCTCCGCCTCGGGCAACACGATCGTTGTGCCGGGTCTCCGCACGATCAACTCGACGCTCGCCAGCACCCGCAGCGGCTCGAGCTACGAGCAGACGGTCCGGCAGATCGGCATGTTCGTGAACCTCGACGTCGACTGGCAGGGCAAGTACATCATGAGCGGGCTCGTCCGTCGTGACGGCGCCTCGCTCTTCGGTGCCTCCCAGCGGTGGCAGACCTACGGCCGCGGCTCGGTCGCGTACCGGATGTCTGAAGAGTCGTGGTTCCCGCTCGACTTCGTCTCCGACCTCAAGTTCCGGTACTCGATCGGCCAGGCCGGGAATCGGCCGAGCTTCTCGGCGCAGTACGAGGTGTGGAATCTCTCGGGCGGCCAGCTCGGCAGCCTCGGGCAGCTCGGCAACCCGAACCTCCGCCCCGAAGTCGCGACGGAGCAGGAAGCCGGCATCGACCTCGAGCTCTTCAACAAGTACGGCCTGACGCTGACCAACGCGCAGAACGAGATCAACCAGCAGATCATGCCGGTGCCGGTCCCCGCGATCGGCGGGTTCTCGTCGGTCTGGTCGAACGTCGGGACGCTCAAGAACAACACCGTTGAGGTGTCGCTCAACATCCCGGTCATCCAGACGCGCGACCTGAACTACTCGGTCCGCATCAACTATGACCGCACCACCTCGGTCATCCAGCAGCTCAACGTTCCCGAGTTCTTCATCGACGGCTACTTCAAGGTCGCGCAGGGCCTGAACATGGGCTCGATCTTCGGTCGCCGGTTCGTCAAGGAGTGCTCGGAACTCGTGATGCCGGCCGGTTCGACGCTCACCTGCGGCGGCGCCGGCAGCGACTTCCAGAAGAACGACGACGGCTTCATCACCTGGGTCGGCGCCGGCAACTCGCTCGACGAAGGCATCACCAAGAACCTCTGGTTCACCCGGCTCGCTGCGGCGAACGCCCCGTGGGCCGGCGG
>JARIFA010000023.1 GCA_031127075.1 Gemmatimonadota bacterium
AGCTGGGAGAGCGGGACCAAGGGGCTCTATCGCTGGATGGGACAGGGGCTCGCCGCACAGGGGTATGTCGCGATCCTCCCGAACTACGGCCTGATGCCGGCGACCGGCTTCCCCGACTTCGTGCACGATGCGGCGGCGGCGGTCGCCTACGCGCGGGCGCACGCAGCGGAGTGGGGCGGCGACACAACGCGATTCTTCCTGATGGGGCACAGCGCCGGCGCGCAGATCGCCGCCCTCCTCGCCTACGACGCATCGTATCTCGCGCGGGTGGGGCGGTCGCCGCGCGACCTCACGGGATTCATCGGTCTCTCAGGGCCGTACGATTTCGTGCTCGACTCGAAGCTGCTACAGCGCACCTTCGGTGGCACGTCCGAGCGCGAGGGGGCGTCGCAGCCGGTGCGCTTCGTGACGGCCACGGCGCCGCGCACGCTGCTGGTGATGGGGCGCGACGACCGGACCGTGCGACCGCGGAACACCGAGCGCCTCGAGGCGCGGCTGCGCGAGGTGGGGGCGTCCGTGGAGGCCCTCTGGGTCCCCGGCGACCACGGCGTGACGGTGGGCGCCTTCGCGCGGCCGTATCGCGGGGACAGCGAGATCGTACGCGCGGTGGACGCGTTCATCCGCGGGACAGACCGGAGCACGGTCCCGCGGCCCTGACCGGCGTGGCGGCGTGGCGGCGTGGCGGCGCCTCGGTTGGCGCGTGAGATTTCCCTGATGCGACGCCGGCGCCTCGTGCTCCTCATCCTCCTCTTGGCCGCGGCCGGTTGTCCCGACCCGATGAGCCCGGAGCAGGTCGCCCTCGAGGCGGCGTCGCGGCAGTGGACCGCCGCGCGCCCCGCCGATGACTCCTACGTGTTGATGCAGCGCCGGATCTGCTTCTGCATCCACAACTTCGAGATGCGCGTGACGGTGACGCGCGGGACGATCACGGCAGTGGTTGACGCCGAGACCGGCGCCGCCGAACCCTCGGAGGCGTACGAGTGGTACCGGACCGTCGATCAGCTCTTCGGCGAGATCCGCGAGGCTCGCCGGACGGACGGGATGCTCCGCGAGGTCACCTACCACCCGACCTTCGGATATCCGACACTGGTCTCGATCGACCCGATCGCGATGGCGGTGGACGACGAGACCGCCTGGCAGACGACGCTGCAGAGCCGCGGCGAGCCCGGCAGCATCCGGTGACCGGTCGCCCTGATCCCTGACTCCTGACTCCTGACTCCTGATCCCTGCCGTCATGGACCGCCGCCACTTCGTCATCTCATCCGCCCTCGGGGCCGCCGCCGCGAGCGGCCTCCCCCTCCCCACGCCGGCCCTCGCCTCCGCCCCCTCGCCCATGTCCGACGACACGCAGATCCCCACCCGGAAGATCCTCATCGCCGGCGGCGGCTTCGACACCTCGTTCATCCGCTACATGGCGCAGCTCACCGGGAAATCGCGCCCGCGCATCTGCTACCTGCCGACCGCCTCGGCGGATGCTCAGGACGGGACAATCCGCTTCTTCCAGCACTGCGCGCCGCTGACCGTCGAACCCGTCGTGCAGAACTCCTTCATCGAGAGCCTCTCGCAGACGCAGGGATGGGACGAGGTCTTCCTCTCGATGGACGGAATCGTCGTCTCGGGCGGCAACACGCTGAATCAACAGGCCATCTGGAAGGCGCAGGGGATCGACGTCGTGCTCCGGCAGGCGTGGGAACGCGGGATCGTCCTCGGCGGCGCGAGCGCGGGGTCGCTCTGCTGGTTCGAGGAGGGCACGACGGATTCCCGGCCCAAGGCGCTCTCGATCGTGAAGTGCCTCGGCTTCCTCCCCGGGAGCCACTCGCCGCACTACGACTCCGAGCCCGGTCGACGGCCGCTCTACCAGCGGCTCATCGCCTCCGGAGAGATGCAGTCTGGGTACGCCGTCGACGACAACGCGGGGATCTACTTCGAGGGCACCAGCGTGAAGCGCGTCGTCACGGCGCGCCGCGGGGCGAAGGCGTACCACGTCACCGCCGATGGCGGGCGCGCGGCGGAGCGGGTGCTCGAGCCGGAGTGGATCGGGGGGTGATCGCGCCGCCGGCGCCCGTGTGCCGCGCAGGACCGTGCGCCGTCGCGCGCTGCGCCGAGGCGCCGCTCAGTCGACCGGGAGGTGCTTCTCGCGGCCGAGCACCGTCTCCGGCCGCGTCGAGCGCACGAGCGGGAAGAGCATCTGGTGATACCACTTCTCCTGCCCGTGCCGCCGGTCGTCCTTGAGACCATAGGCGGGCGGGAAGCGCCGCGTGATGCGGGCCGTGCCGAAGAGCACATCCCAGAAGAAGAGCAGGTTGCCGTAATTCCCTTCGTAGAGCCCGATGCCGTCGTCCTGCGTCAGCGCGTGGTGTGCGTGATGCGTCGCGGGCGTCGAGATCGTCCGCTCGAGCACCCAGGCGACGGGATGGAGCACGCGGTACCGATAGAGCCAGGTATCCCATCGCACGGCGGAGTGCGCGCCGACGATCACGAGGAGCTTCACCGCACTGTACCAGACGAAGACCCAACCGAAGCCGAGGTAGAGGAGCGCGCCGCCGAACCAGAGGCCCGGCATCATGAGGTAGTAGAACGCGTTGTTCCGGTAGACGACGCGGACGCTCATATACGCCGCGGAGTGATGCGCGCGGTGCAGCGGCCACATCCGCGAGGTATGCGAGAGGCGGTGCCACCAGTACTGGGTGAGGTCGTCGGCGAGGAGCAGCACGCCGACCATCGCCCACCAGGGCCAGTCGGCCCAGGCGTCGCGCGCCTCGGGGATCACGAGGGCGCAGAGGGCTCGGGCGGTGGCGTAGACGCCGGAGGCGACGACGGGGAACATCAGCCCCACCGCGACGTCGAGGCGATCGTCCTCGTGGCCCGCCTCGGGCGGGAATAAGCGCCCGGTGACGACCTCAGCGAGGCCGAAGCTGGCGAACAGCCCGAGGATGACGAGAAGCTGGAAGAGCTGGGGGTCGAGCATCATCCGGCGAATATACGATGAGGCGCCCGCCCGCAGCTGCCGGCGGGCGCCTCGAAACCAATTGAGAGCCACAGGTGGGAATTGAACCCACGACCGCTCGATTACGAATCGAGTGCTCTACCCCTGAGCTACTGTGGCGGGTGTGACCCTCGACCGACCCAACTATGCCCTGGCGCGGACTCGAACCGCGACGCCTTACGGCACCACCCCCTCAAGATGGCGTGTCTACCAATTTCACCACCAGGGCGAACCGACCTGCTGCTGGAGGCTAAAGGCTTGAGGCTCAAAGTCCATCGAGCATTTCGCCTTCAACCTTCAGCCTCCAACGGGAGCGACGGGGCTCGAACCCGCGACCTCTCGAGTGACAGTCGAGTGCTCTAACCAAACTGAGCTACGCCCCCTGACCTACGGACCACAACGCCAGGTGACGAGCTACCGCACCCAACCTGCCAGTCCTTCCTACCATCCCAACATCCGTGGAGCGATAGCCCCAACGGGAATCGAACCCGTCTCTGCACCTTGAAAGGGTGCCGTCCTAACCGATAGACGATGGGGCCCGATCGACCTGCGGTCCTGCAATCCTACCCATAGCGGTAACGGGATTCGAACCCGTGTTCCAGCCTTGAGAGGGCTGTGTCCTAGTCCCCTAGACGATACCGCCGTGCGTCCCGCTGCCCGCCTCCAACCTTCAGCCTCTGAACCACAGGCCCGGAGGGAATCGAACCCCCAACCGCCGGTTTTGGAGACCGGTGCTCTACCAATTGAGCTACGGACCTAGTCAGGGTGGATGACGGGATTCGAACCCGCGACCCTCGGAACCACAATCCGATGCTCTAACCGACTGAGCTACATCCACCAGACTCTCTGGGCCCGTTCACCCAGAGCATTCAAAAGTAGGTCCGACCCATCCCCGAATCAACCGGGTCTCGGCGCCCGCCTGCGGGGCGCCCGCCGCCGATCAGTCCTTCGCCCGGTCCATGTACTCGCCGGTGCCCGGGCTCACCCGCACCCGCTCCCCCGACGCGATGAACTCCGGCACCTGGATCGTCACGCCGTTCTCAAGGACCGCAGGCTTCGAGCTGGCCGTCTTCGTCGCCGTCTTCATCACCGGCGCCGTCTCCGTGATCGTCAGGTTCAGGAACTGCGGCAGCTGCACCGACATCGGCCGCCCATTATAGAACTCGACCATCACCATCATGTTGTCCTGCATCCACGGCGCGTTGTCCCCGAGCGTCTCCTCGTCCATCTCGAGCTGCTCGTAGTTGTCCGTGTTCATGAAGTGATAGGTCTCGCCGCTCTTGTACAGGAACTGGAGCTCCTGCGTCTCCATGTCCGCCTTGTGGATCTGATCGTCGGCGCGAAACCGGTGCTCGAAGTTGTTCCCCGAGCGCAAGTTCTTGAGCTTCGCCTGCACCATCGCGCGGAGGTTCCCCGGCGTGTGATGACGAAACTCGATGATGCGGCAGGGATCGCCTTCGAACACGATCACCATCCCGCGACGGATCTGCGTGGCTGGCAGCGCCATAGGTCGGACTCGGACAGGAGGAATGTCTAAACCTCGACAGCCTCGGAATTTAGCTGACGAGGGCGCCGAGGGTCAACGGGCCGAGGGCGCGATCCCCTCGAGCACCGGCCCGAGACTCGCCCACATCGCCCGCGCGGCACGACGCGCTCCCTCCTCGTTCGGATGGATCCCGTCGTCCTGATTCAGCGCCGGCACACCGGCCACCCCCTCGAGGAAGAACGGGATCAACCCGACCCCCTCGGCCGCGGCGACCTCACCGAACGCCCCGTGAAAGGCCCGCGTGTACGCTGGCCCAAGGTTCCGCGGTGCCTCCATCTGCGCGAGCAGGATCCGCGCCGTGGGATTCGCACGCCGCACCTTCCCGATGATCGCGCGGAGGTTCGCCCGCGTGGAGTCCACGTCGAGCCCACGGAGCCCATCGTTCGCCCCCGTCTCGATGACGACGACCGCCGCCGGCCCACGGAGCAGCCAGTCCGCCCGCCGGAGCGCCCCCGCCGAGGTCTCCCCGCTGAGCCCCGCTCCGTCCACGCGGACGGCGATCCCGAGCGAGTCCGCAATCCGCTGGAGCACCGCGGGGTACGCGGAGTCAGGGTCGAGACCAAGCCCCGCCGTGAGGCTCGTCCCGATGATCAGGACGCGCGGCACGGCGGTTGGCGTGGGCGCGGCCGCCTGGGTTGATTCCACCGCAACCACGGGAACGCCCGCCTCACCCGCCGTCTTCTCCTGGGAGCCGCCGCACGCCGCCAAACCGAGCGCCGCGACGATCCGCCATCCGACCGACTTCATCCGAATCATGCTCGCAGCCCGCGACCTCACAAAGGAATACCCGAGCGGCACCGGTGCGCTCGCCGTCCTCAAAGATGTCTCGTTCGACATCCCACAGGGAGCGTTCGTCGCCATCGTCGGCCCCTCAGGAAGTGGCAAGACGACCCTCCTCGGCCTCCTCGCCGGCCTCGACCTCCCCTCCCGCGGGGCGGTGACCCTCGACGGCGTCGACCTCACCCGCCTCGACGAGGACGGCCGCGCACGGCTCCGCGGCGAGAAGGTCGGGTTCATCTTCCAGAGTTTCCAGCTGATCCCGACGCTGACCGCCGCCGAGAACGTGCAGGTGCCGCTCGAGCTCCGCGGCGACCCGGACGCTGCCGACCGCGCCCAAGATCTCCTGGCCCGCGTCGGGCTCGCCGGGCGCACGCACCACTACCCAACCCAGCTCTCGGGCGGCGAGCAGCAGCGCGTCGCCATCGCGCGCGCTTTCGTGAACCGGCCGCGTATCCTCTTCGCCGACGAACCGACGGGGAATCTCGACGGCGCCACGGGAGAGAAGATCGTCGCGCTCCTCGACGCGCTGAACCGCGAGTCGGGCGCCACGGTCGTCATCGTCACGCACGACCTCACGCTCGCCGAGCACGCGCAGCGTGTGATCCGGCTCCGCGATGGTGCGGTGATCGAGGACCGCCCAGGCCGCGGCGGCATCACGAGCGCCGCGACGACGGCCTCGGCCTGATGCCCGGCCCCGCCCTCCGCCCGCTCCTGCGCCTCGCCTGGCGCGAGAGCCGGACCGCCCGTCGGCGGCTCCTGCTCTACATGAGCTCGATCTCTCTCGGCGTCGCGGCGCTCGTCGCGATCGACTCCTTCGCCTCGAATGTGCAGGTCTCCATCGAGGCCCAGTCGAAGGCGCTCCTCGGCGGCGACCTCAACCTCCGGGCGCGCGACGGCTTCACGCCGGCGATCGATTCCCTCCTCGACTCCCTCGGCACCGCCGGGATCCCCTCAGCGAAGGTCCAGAGCTTCGGCTCGATGGCGATCATCCCGCGCACCGGCGCGACGCGCCTGTCGCAGGTCCGCGCCGTCGGCGAGGGCTACCCGTACTACGGCGAGGTCCTCACCGAACCGGTCGGCGCCTGGACCACGCTCCACGACGACCGCAACGCCTTCGTCGACCCGTCACTGATGATCTCGCTCGGCGCGCAGGTCGGCGACACGCTGAACGTCGGCTTCGCGCAGTTCGTGATCCGCGGACGGATCGTGAACGTCCCCGGCGACCCCGGGATCGCGGGGACGGTGGCGCCGCGCATCTTCATCCCGGCCCGATACCTCGCCGAGACGCAGCTCACCGGATTCGGCAGCCGCGTGGAACACGAAGTCGTGGTCCGGCTCGCCGAGGGCACCGATGCGACCGCGTGGGTGGCCCCGTTCAAGGCCCGCTTCGATTCCCTCGGCGTGCGCGTGCGCACCGTGCAGGAGAACGAGGTGGACCTGACCGACGCGATCGCGCAGCTCGCGCGCTTCCTCGGGGTCGTCGGGCTGATCGCGCTCCTCCTCGGCGGGATCGGCGTCGCGAGCGGGGTCAACGCCTTCGTCCAGCGGAAGATCGACACTGTCGCCGTGCTCCGCTGCCTCGGCGCCTCGAGCGCGCAGGTGCTGGTGATCTACCTCGTGCAGGCGGGGGCGATGGGGTTCCTCGGCGCCGCGCTCGGCGCGGTGATCGGCGTCGGCATCCAGCTCCTCCTCCCCGAACTGCTGACGGGCTTCCTCCCGGTGGACGTCTCCGTGACGCCGGTGCCGTCGGCAATCGCCCTCGGCATCGGGATCGGCGTCTGGGTCGCGCTCGTCTTCGCGCTCCGGCCGCTCCTCGTCCTCCGGCTCGTCTCGCCGCTCCAGGCGATCCGCCGCGATGACGCCGCCCTCAGCGCCTCGCGACGCGGCGACCGCTGGAGCTGGGCGGTCGACCTCGCGCTCCTCGGGAGCGTGTTCGGACTCGCGGCGATTCGCGCGGAGACGGTGGCGCAGGCCGCCTGGTTCACCGCCGGCATCCTCGTGAGCCTCGGCATCCTCTACGGAAACGCCGCGCTCGTGGCGCGACTCGCGCGGCGGCTCAGTTCGCCGCGCTGGCCGTACGTGGTGCGGCAGGGGATCGCGAATCTCTACCGTCCGGCGAGCCAGACCCGCTCGGTGATCCTCGCCCTCGGCTTCGGCTCGTTCCTCGTGACGACGAACATCCTGGTACAGGCCAACCTGCTCCAGTCGTTCGACGTCACGGCTGCGGCGGCCCGGGGCAACCTCGTCTTCTTCGACGTGCAGGAGGACCAGCAGCCCGGGCTCGACTCGCTCCTCCGCCAGCCGGGAAACGACGTCGTGACGACCACCCCGATCGTGACGATGCGCCTGCAGGAGATCAACGGGCAGTCGACGCAGGCGTGGGCCGAAGCAAAGGGCCTCTCGCCGCGGTACTGGGCGCTGCGGCGTGAATATCGGTCGACGTACCGCGACACGCTCGAGGCGACGGAGATCGTGACGGCGGGACGTTTCCACGCGGCGGCCACGACCGCGGACACGCTGTACGAGTTCTCCTTCGAGGAAGATGTCGCGCGCGACCTGCAGCTCGCCGTCGGCGACATCGTGACGTGGGATGTGCAGGGCGTCCCGGTGCGTGCGCGACTCACCAGCACCCGCCGGGTGGAGTGGGGCCGCTTCCAACCGAACTTCTTCGCCGTCTTCCAGTCGGCGGCGATCGCGGCGGCACCGAAGCAGTTCGTGCTCGTGGCGGCCGTGCCGAGCGACACGGCCGTGGCGCTCCTCCAGCGCGATGCGGTACGGCGCTACCCGAACGTCTCGAGCATCGACCTCTCGCTGATCCGCAACACGATCACGCAGATCGTCGACCGGGTGACGCTGACCGTCCGCTTCCTCGCGCTCTTCAGCCTCGCGATGGCGGTGCCGGTGCTCTTCAGCGCCGTGGCGGCCACGCGGCGTGACCGCCTCCGCGAGGGGGTGCTGCTCAAGACCCTCGGTGCCACGCGGGCGCAGATCGGCCGCATCCTCCTCTCGGAATACGCGCTCCTCGGTCTGCTCGGGGCACTGAGCGGGATGGTGCTCGCCTTCGGCGGGGCGTGGAGCCTCACGCACTTCGTCTTCGAGGGGGACTTCGCCCCCGCCCTCGGCCCCGCCGCGGCGATCGCCGGCGTGATGATGGGGCTCGCGATCGCCATCGGCCTCCTCACGAGCCGTGACGTCTTCCGCGAGACCCCGATGGCGGCGCTCCGGGAGTGACGGGCTCGGCGGCGACGCTCCGCGACTGGGCTACGGGCCGCTGGTGGTGGTGGCGGCTCCCGCTGCTCGTCTGGCTCGCGCGTTCCGCGGCCGCCCCGCTCACCGACGTCGACCAGGGCGGGGTCTTCGGCGGGATCACCTTCGGCGCGCACGAGTTCGGCCACCTGCTCGGGGCGCCGTTCGGGGAGTGGATGGGGATCGCGGGGGGCAGCCTGACGCAGCTGCTCGTGCCGATCGGCGCGGCGGCCCTGATGGTCCGCTCGCGCGACTGGTTCGGGCTCGCGATCACGGGACTCTTCCTCGCGAGCAGCCTCGGCAACCTCGCGTGGTACGTGGCCGACGCGCGCGCCGAAGCGCTCCCGCTCGTGAGCATGTCGCCGGACGGGGCGATCCACGACTGGCACTACCTGCTCGGATCCCTCGGCTGGCTGACGCGCGACGCGGCGCTCGCCGCCGCGCTGCGGCGGACGGGCTGGGCGTTGGTCGCGGCCTCGACGTGTCTCGGGGCGGTCCTGCTCTGGTGGATGGCGACGGCGCCGCGGCGCGCCGATTAGACTTCGCGCGTCAGCGGGTGCGGCACTGGGGCCGCTGCGGCGGGAGGCCCGCGCACCGGATCGACTCGTCCATCCCCTGGGTGATGGTGCCGCAGGCGGTGTTCACCGCGGTCCGGAGCGCCTCGACGGAGTCCTTCCCCGACGCGGCCGCGCAGTTCTCCGCCCCATTGAAGGTGATGCAGGCGGTGCATTCCACCTGCTGCGCATCGAGGGTGTTGTAGAGCAGGAGGCCGCCGAAGCCGGCGGCGAGGGCGATCGTGATGAGGGTGCTACGCCGCATAGGGAACCTCTGAGGGACGCAGGATGACGCGCTTCGCAAGATATGGCTGGGCCGTGCTCGGCTTCAATCTGCTGGTGATCCTTTGGGGCGCCTATGTGCGCGCCTCGGGGTCGGGCGCGGGGTGCGGCGCGCATTGGCCGCTCTGCAACGGCGTGGTGATCCCGCGGGCGCCGGCGCTGGAGACGATCGTCGAGCTGACGCACCGGGCGACCTCGGGCGTGGCGCTGCTGCTCGTGGTGGGCCAGCTCGCCTGGGCGCGTCGGATTGCGCCGCGGCGCGGGGCGCTCTGGTGGGCCGCGCACGCAGCGATGGCGCTGATGCTCACGGAGGCGCTCGTCGGCGCGGGCCTCGTGCTCTTCGAGATGGTGGCCGAGAACGCGAGCCTCGCCCGGGCGTGGTGGCTCGCGGCGCATCTGCTCAACACCTTCGGATTGCTCGCGATGCTGGGGCTCGTACCGTGGCTGGCCACGCGGGCGGGCGCGACGGGTGCCACGCTCGGCGCGGCCTCACTGGGCGCGGGGGCGGCCGCGAATGCACCTACCGCCACGACGGCGCTCACCGTCGGCGCCGCGGTCCGGGCGGCGTGGCACGCGGCCGGCCGCGAGCGTGGCCTCCTGCTCGCGGCGCTCGGGGGCACCCTGCTCCTCGGGATGACGGGCGCGATCACCGCCCTCGGCGACACGCTCTTCCCCTCCCGATCGCTCGCCGAGGGCCTCGCGCAGGATTTCTCGCCCACGGCGCACGTGCTGATCCGGCTCCGCGTGATTCACCCGACGCTCGCGGTGGCGATGGCCGCCGTACTCCTCCTGACCGCCGTCGTCTGCGCGGCGCGCCGCCCCTCGCTCGAGACCCGCCGCTTCGGCATCGCCGTCGCCGCGCTCGTGTTGACGCAGCTGCTGGCGGGGCTGGTGAACCTCGTCCTGCTCGCTCCGACCTGGATGCAACTCGTGCACCTGTTGCTGGCCGACGTGCTCTGGCTCGCGCTGGTGGGGCTCGCGGCGGCTACGCTGGTGACGGCCCCGCGGGATTGATCCGCATCGAGCCCGGGAGGGCGTCGAGGAGGCGGTTGAGGTCGGCGGCGCGGTCGAGGCTCGTGACGAAGGTGAGGCCATCGACGGTCACCACGAGGAGTTTCGAGACGCCGTACACCACGACGCGCCCGTGGCCGGCGTGCACGACGTTGCTCTCCGCGTCAACGAACCGGACGTCCCCGATCGCCCCGTTGCCATCGTCGTCGAGATCGCGGGCGCGGCGGAGCGAGGCCCACGTGCCGACATCGTCCCAGCCGAAGTCGCCGAGGGTGACGAGGAGCCGGTCGGTGCGCTCGAGGAGGCCGCGTTCCAGCGAGGTCGCGCGCACGCGCGCGACGAAGTCCTCGAGGTCGCCGCGCCGGACCGCATCAAGCCCCGACGCGACCTCAGGGGTGTGCGTGGCGAGTTGCGCGAGGACGGTGCGCGCCGGCGCAACGAAGATGCCGCCGTGCCAGAGCGCGCCTGCCACGATGCGGGCCTCGGCCTCGACCGTGCTCGGCTTCTCGACGTAGCCCGTGGTCGCGGCGACGCCACCGGTGGCGAGGGGGTAGTCGGCGTCGATCGACAGACCGGGCTGCACATAGCCGAACGCCGGCTCGGCCCGCGAGGGCCGGATCCCGATGGAGACCAACGCGTCGTCGCGCGCGGCGACCGCCGCGGCGCGCCGCACCGTCTGCCGGAACGCCTCGGGGAAGGCGACCGCGAGATCGGCGTGCACCGCGCAACAGAGCGCTCCGGGCCCGGCGCGGCGGACCAACTCCGCGGCGGCCCAGGCGAGCGCGGCGGCCGTCCCGAGTGGGCGCGGTTCGACGAGGACGTTCTCGTCGGGGACGTCGCGCGTCACGGAGCGGATCGCCGGCGCGATGTCGTGACTCGTGAGGATGAGCACCCGTTCGGGCGGGATCAGGGGCTGCAGCCGCCCGACGGTATCCTCAATGAGCGTGCGCTCGGAGACCAGCGCGAGCATCGGCTTCGGACGCGCCGGCGTGGAGAGGGGCCAGAAGCGTGACCCGATGCCACCGGCGAAGACCACGGCCCACAGGGCGGCATCGATCGACGGGTCGATCGTCGCGACGGGACCGGCGGTGGTGAGGGTGCCGAGTCCGAGGTCGGCGTCGTCGAGCGGCGTCATCGCGGCCAAAGGTACCCCGCCGACACGGGGGCCGGCCACTCGGGGATTCCCGCGCGTGACCTCAGCGCGCGCCGGACGGCGACGGCGGAGGGAGGGGGCGATGGTTGGGGATGGTCGCGGGGACACGGCACAGCTTGATCATCTGCGCGATGGCGCTTCTCGGCGGCGGTCCGCTGGAGGCTCAAGGCTGGACGCCGGACGCACGACCCGCGCACCTCCGGCCTCCAGCCTCCAGCCTCCAACCTCCCCTCTGCCCCCCCGCCCTCACCGCCCTCGTCCTCGGCGGTGGCGGAGCCAAGGGGATGGCACACCTTGGCGTCCTCGCCGTCCTCGACTCGCTCGGCATCACACCGGACCTCATCGTCGGCACGAGCGCGGGGGCCGTGCTCGGCGCGATGTGGGCGAGCGGCGAGTCGGCGGCGTCCATCGAGACGCGGGTCCGCGCCGCGCGACTCGACCGGATCGTTCGCCCCTACTCGCCGAGCCTCGGCGCGACGTTCGCGTCGGCACGACCCCTCTTCGTCTGGGAACGCGCCGGCGCCCGCTGGGTCGTGCAGGACGGCGCCGTGCGCGACGACGAGGCCGACAGCGCACTCGTCCAGCTCCTCGCCCACGCCGAGACGCATGCCCGTGGCGACTTCGATGCACTCCCGATCCCCTTCCGCGCCGTGGCCACCGATCTGCGCACGCGGGAAATGGTCGTGCTCGACCGGGGACGACTCATCGATGCCGTGCGCGCGAGCATGGCGATCCCCGTGCTGCTCCGGCCCGTGCCACGGGACGGCCGCACGCTCGTCGATGGGGGCCTCAGCGCGAACAATCCCGTCGCGGTGGCGCGGGCCCTCGGCGCCACCCGCGTCATCGTCGCGACGATCGCGTCGCCGGTCCCGGATATGTCGCGCCTCGACGACCCGCTGACGGTCGCGAGTGCGGTCTTCGAGTTCCTCTTCATCCAAGATCCGATGCAGCTCGGCGAGGCGGACGTACGCATCGCGCTGCCGACCGCCCCATACGGGATGCTCGATTTCCGACCCGCCACGCTCGACACGCTCGTCGCGCTCGGCCGGGCGACAGCGACCGCGGCGCTCGCCTCGCGCTGCGTCCACCCGCTGACGCCGACGCCATCGCGCGAGGCCTTCCCGGTCACGACGTTCGCGAAGCGCCCCTCCGGCGCGCCGACGGTGGAGCGCATCGGATTGGCCGTCGCATACGACCACGCCCTCTCGGCGCAGGCGTGGAGCGCGTGGTCAGCGCCAGCGATGGGCCGGTGGGGACCGCGGTCGGTCGAGCTGACGGTGGCACCGTGGGCGCTCCGCGTGTACGGCATCGCACACGCTCGACGGGCCGGTGCCTCGCTCGACCTTCGTACGCAGCGCCTGCCGACCTTCACCGACCGACGCCTCTTCGGGGCCGTGCAGGTGGACGATGCGCTGTTCACGATCGGGGTACCGCGCGAGGCGAAGGCCGGATGGCACGTGGACGGCGGGCTCGTCGGCTGGGCGGGGCGCACCGCGGGCGTCGACGGGCGCACGGATGCCGGGGTGTCGTTCGCCCTCGCCAGACGCCGCACCCGCGATCCGGCGCCCGCCTTCCTGGTCGAGGGGGTCACGGTGCGCCGCTGGCGACAACTCACCCTCGAGGCGCGCCCCCACGGGGCGATCGGCATCGTCCAGCTCGACGTGCGCCTGCTCGCCAGCGTGGGCAACGGCGTGCCGGTCGCTCGACGCCAGACGCTCGGCGGCCTCGAGGGGTTCGCCGGGCGGCCACTCCTCTCCGCCCGGGGCGATCACATCGCCTCGCTCGCGCTCCGCGCCGCGTGGCCGCTCCGGCCCGGACTGCACGCGGAGATCGAGCCGATGATCGGACGCGTCGGCGACGGGGGCTTCGGGAGCGGATCCGACCCCTCGCACGGTCGACTCCACCGCGGCTTCCGTGTCGGCCTCGCGATCGACACGCCGCTCGGGACGTTCCGCGTGAGCGAGGGGTTCGCCGCCGACGGCGGGCGAGCGGCCTACGTGCGGTTCGGCGACTGGCGCTGACGCGCGTCAGCGACGCGCCACGTCGACGATCTCGATCCGGACGAGTTGCGTCACCCAGCGCGACGCGCGCTGATCTCCCTCGACAATCACGCGCCGCGGGAGCCGAGCGGGCGTCAGGGGCGCGCCATCCTCGCGATCGACGAGCCAAGCGTGCCGTCCGCCGAGCGACGGGTCGAGATCGGCCAGCGTGAGCGTCGCGCGATATCCGTCCGCGCCGACGAGGACGACGACGTGTGACAGTGCGGGACCGCGGAGCGAGTCGGTCGCGACCCCGGCGAGGCGGAGCGCCGCACGCAGATCGATCCCTTCCCACGTCCATCCGTGACCGTGCACCTCGGCGCGACCATGGTGCCGCGGGAGTGCAGCCAGCTGGTCAGTCGTGACGATGCGGGTCACCCCCACCGCATCGACGACGGTCAGCGTGGTTGCGAGCGGTGACGCGGGCGCCGACGCGTGATCGTGATCCTGCGCCCCGAGACGGGGGCTGGTGGCGAGCAGCGTGCCGATGGCGAGGACGGCCGCGAGGCCAGCACGCGCGCCGACGCCCACCCCGCCGCGCGACGAGGCCGCGGTCGCCACGTCGGCGATCAGAACCATTCGGGGTCGAACTCGAGCGCGGCGGCGTCGTTGCGCGCGAGCAGGTCGGCATCGGGCGCGTTCTTCGGGAGCTCGAATCCGAAGTAGAATCGCGCGGCCGCGACCTTCGCCTGGTAGAACCGCGCCTCGTCTCCCGAGGCGCCCGCGGCGAGAGCCCGCGCCGCGATGGTCGCCTGCCGCAGCCAAAGCCACGCATACACCACGCGTGAGGCGAGATCGAGGTACAGCGACGCGTTCGCCAGGCCGCGCGTCGGATCCTGCTGCAATCGCTTCGCGAGCCCTCGTGTGACCTCGACCATCCGGCCGAGCGCCGCCGCGAGCGCATCGGCGTGGGCGTCGAGCCCGACCGTGCGCGCCTCCGCCACCGCCGTCGCGACGCGCGCCGCGAAGGCGGTGAGCGCCGCGCCCTGATCCTGCATCACCTTGCGGCCGAGGAGATCGAGCGCCTGGATCCCGTTCGTCCCCTCGTGGATCTGATTGAGCCGATTGTCGCGATAGAGTTGCTCGACGTCGTACTCGCGCGCGTACCCGTAGCCACCCATCGTCTGCAACGCGTTCGAGATCCCCTCTTGGCCGTAGATCGCCGGCCAGCTCTTCGCGATCGGCGTCAGGAACTCGAGCAACACCGTGGCCTCGCGTCGGGCCGCCTCGTCGGGCGCGGTCGTCTCATCATCGACGAGCCGCGCGCAGGCGAGGACGAGCGCCATCGATCCCTCGGCCGCGCACTTCCCGATGAGGAGCATCCGGCGGATGTCGGCGTGGGCGATGATCGGCACCGGGGGCTTCGTCGGATCCTTCTCCGCGGGGAGCCGTCCCTGCCGCCGCTGCCGCGCGTACTCCACCGCCGACCGATACGCCGCGGTGCTCATCGCCGCGCCGGCGCGCCCGACGCCGATGCGCGCTTCGTTCATCATGTGGAACATGTACGCGAGCCCGCGATGCGGTTCGCCCACGAGCTCGCCGACGCAGGGCCCCTGCTCACCGAAGTTCAGCAGCGTCGAGGTCGTCCCGCGCCAGCCCATCTTGTGGATGAGGCCACCGAGCGCGACGTGATTCGACGCGCCGGAGGTCCCGTCGGCTCCGACGAGGCGCTTCGGCACGATGAAGAGCGAGATCCCCTTGGTGCCGGCCGGCGCCCCGACGATCCGTGCGAGCACAAGATGGACGATGTTCTCCGTCAGCTCATGCTCGCCCGCGGAGATCCAGATCTTGGCGCCCTCAAGGCGGTAGGTGCCGTCGGGTTGGGGGATCGCCACGGTGCGCAGGTCGGCGAGGCCGGAGCCGGCATCGGGCTCGGTCAGCGCCATCGTGCCGCCGAAGCGCCCCTCGAGCATCGGGGGGAGCCAGCGCGCCTTCTGATCCTCGGAGCCGAACACGGCGATGAGGTTCGCCGCCCCGGCGGTCAGCATCGGATAGCTCGCCGATCCGATGTTCGCCGCCTCGAGCCAGGCAATCGCCGCTGACGCGACGACGTGCGGGAGCTGCAGGCCCCCGCGCTCGGTATCGTGCGTCGAGGCGATGATCCCCGCCTCGGCGGTCGCGTGGAAGGCGGGCTTGAGCTCCGGCTGCGTGACCACGCGCCCATCGACGACGGTCGGCTCCTCCTGGTCGTTCCGCTTCCGGTTCGGCAGGTAATGCGTCTCGGCCACCGCCTGCGCCGTCTCGAGGACCGCGTCATAGACCTCCCGCCCCTGCTCGGCGAAGCGCGGGCGCGCCGTCAGCTGCTCCACCTCGAGCAGCTCATAGAGGAAGAACCGGAGGTCGCGGGGATCGAGGACGGTGGTCATGCGGGCACCTGGTGGACGAACGACGGGAAAGCCCCCGCGCGGCGCGCGGGCGCCGTGGGCTCAGGGACGGTACGCGATACAGTCGATCTCGACGCGCAGTCCCTCACCCGGGAGCCCCGCGGCCTGGATCGTGGTCCGCGCGGGCCGATGCTCGCCGAAGACGCGCTCGTAGACCGCGTTCATCTCGGGGAACTCCGCCATATCGAGGAGGAAGACGCCGCATCGCAGCACGTGCTGCAGATCGGAGCCGGCGGCGTGCAGGATCGCCTCGACATTGCGCAGGCACTGCTCCGTCTGAGTGGCCGCGTCGGCGCCGGCGAGTACACCGGTGGCCGGGTCGGTCGCGCCCTGCCCCGAGACGAAGATCAGCTTCTCAAAGGCCATGCCGGGCGAGTAGGGACCGACCGGCTTCGGGAGGTTGGCGCTGTGAACGGGATGATGGTGCGTCATAGGTGGTCCGGGTGGGGGGATCGCGGTCGAGGGGCCCGCCCCGGCCGTCCGCGGGCGTGCCACCTCGCCGGAGGTGTCCGGCTTCGAAGCATACGCGGCGCGCTTGCCCGGCGCACCCGGGGGCCGCGATCCTTCGCGGCGTGACGGACCCGACGCTCACCCTGCGGCGCGCGACGCCCGACGACGCCGAGGCCTACGCGATGACGGCCGCCGCGACCTTCGTCGAGAGCTATGCCGCGACGACCCCGCCCGAGGAGATGGCGGCGCATCTGGCGCGGGCGTTCGGGACGGCGCAACAGCGCCAGGAGCTCGCGGACCCGATGCGCGCCGTCTTCGCGCTCGTGGATCCCACCGGGACGTGGGTGGGGTTCACCGCCGTCGCGCCGACGCCAGCGCCTCCCTGTGTCCGCGGGACCCGCCCGCTCCAAGTGGAGCGCATCTACGTTCGCGCCGCCTCACACGGTCGCGGGCACGGCCGCACCCTCCTCGCGGCGGTCGACGCCGAGGCGGCCCGACGCGGCGCGGACGTCCTGTGGCTACAGGTGTGGGAGCACAACGAGGCGGCGCAGGCGTTCTACGCCCGCCTCGGCTGGACGCGTGCGGGGACGCATCCGTTCCTGATGGGCACCCGCTATGAGGACGATTGGGTGCTGGTGCGGCGCGTCGCCAAGAACCAGAGCGCTGAGCCGACAACGATCCCGCCAATGGCCCCCGGTCCGCCGAACCAGCCGACCGCCGGGTCATCCGCGTAGCGGGCGGCGATCCCCGCGAGCGCCCACGCGACGGTGAACGGGAAGGTGAGGTTCCGGCGCGCCCACGCCATCCACCACCCGAGCACCGTCGCGACCCCCATCATCCCGAGGGCCCAGAGACGCTCGGGGATGCCGAAGCCACCAAAGCCGACGACGTGCGCCACCTGGAAGGTGTTCGCGATCACCGCCACGGAGATCCAGGCGAGATAGAGGTCGTGCGGGACGATGACGCAGAGCCGTTCCCATCGATCGGGGGCGGGCGGGCGCCGGAGCACCTCCCCGACCGCGATGAGCACCGCGAGGAAGACGAGCATCAGAACCATCGCCTCGACGTAGCGCGCGTACGAGAACAGCACGATCCAGCCGACGTTCAGCACGCCGACGATGGTCCACCAGGGGCCGAGACGCTCGACCGCCCGACGGCCGCGCTCGCCGGGCCAGAGCTGGTACGCGAGACAGAGCATCAGGCCGGCGTAGATGAGGCTCCAGATGCCGAACACGCGGTTGGCCGGGAGGAACCGAGACGGGTAGGCGTTGGCGATCTCACCGATGTTCCGGCCGCTGAGGCCACCGGAGGCGGCCACGAAGTTGCCGTACAGCACGCCGATGAAGACGGCGAGGTTCAGGAGGCGCATCGCGACTGGTCGCATGTCAGTCCCGTGACGTAGGTTGGACGTATGCGACGTTCGCCGCCGCTCCTGCAGTGTATCGCCGCCGCGCTCCTCGCGGCGACCCGACTCGCGCAGGCGCAGGGCGCGCCGGCCTGGTGTGCACGCCCCGACACCGCCGGCGTGGAGCTCCGATTCCTCGACGTCGGCCAGGGCGATGCCGCGCTCCTCGTGACGAGTGATGGCCGCCACGCGCTCATCGACGGCGGTCCCGACGCCGCCCTCCTCGATGCCTACCTCACCCGCGACCGGATCGATCGCCTCGACCTCGTGATCGTGTCGCACCACCACCTCGACCACATCGGTGGCCTGCCGGCGGTCTTCGCCTCGCGGACCGTGACGAACGTCGTCGAAAACGGGATGCCCGCGACCACGCGGATCTATGGCCGTCTCGTCGACGCGATGGCGCGCCGGGGCAGCCGCGTCCTCGCCGCGACGGCCCGTGACCTCACCCTCGGCACGGCGACCGTGCGGATCCTGCCGCCGTGGCGCGCGGCGGAGGACCAGAACGACGCCTCGGTCGGCGTGATCGTCTCACACGGGGCGTTCCGCGCCCTCTTCACCGGCGACGCCGAGACACGGGCCATTGAGGCGTGGATCCGCGACGGACGCATTCCTCGCGTCCAGGTGGCCAAGGCGGGCCACCACGGGAGCCGGAATGGGGTGACCCCCGCCCTCGTGCGCGCGGCCGCGCCGGCGCTCCTCGTGATCTCCGTCGGGGAGGCCAACCGGTATCGGCATCCCCATCCGGAGGCGCTCGCGGCCTGGCGTGCGCCGAGCCGCCGTGTCCTCCGCACCGATCTCGAGGGCACCATCCGCGTCCGCGGCTGCGCGGACGGACGCTTCTTCACCACCACCGCCCGGGAGGGCGTCCGATGAGCCGATCCGCACGCTATGCCATCGATCGCATCGAGGGCGACGGGACGTCCGCGACCGTCGTGTTGGTCGCCGATGCGGATGGCGCGGTGATCGACGTCCCACGGACCGTGCTCGGGCGCGCGGCGGTCGAGGGCGCCGTGCTGCGCGTACACCTCCTCGCCGACGGAACGCCGGATTGGACGACGGTCGAGCGCGATGCCGCCGAGGACTCGCGGCGGCGTGCGAGCAGCGCCGACACGTTGGCGCGCCTCCGGCGGAAGGACCCCGGGGGCGACCTCACGCTGTAGACGAACTCAGGGCAGGAGCCGGACCGCTTCAGGAAGGCATGGCGTCGCTGTTCCCGCCCCGGCCACGTCACACCGCGGGGCGGCCGCCACCGGCGCGCCGTCAGAGGAACGGCTGGTACCGGGGCTTCCACACTCGATCGTACGTCAGGCCGACACGCAGCTGTGAACTGACGCCGAGTTGCCGTGTCGCCGGGACCTTGCCCTGGAAGAAGAAAAGGTCGGCGCTGATGGAGAGCGAGAGCTCATCGACGAGCGGCACGAGAAGGTCGTGCACCATCCCGTACCGCAGGGCGAGGTCCGCCGGGGTGTCATCCCCGGTGGGCAGGAAGTAGGTGAGGTCATTGCGCAGACGGTACGTCATCCCGACGCCGACCGGGCGCTCGAAATCGACACGCGACTGGAGTCCCGCCTGCAGGTTCGGGCGGCCGAAGTCGTTCTCGAGCACCACGCCGACATCGGCACGACGCCAGCTCGGCGTTGGCTGTGCCATCAGACCGGCGACGGCGCGGAGCGAGAGCTGGCGCGGATTCCGCACGCCGGTCAGCGGCTGCACCGTCGGAGAGAATTCGGTATCGAAGAGCCCGCGGACGAAGGGATGCAGCCGACGAGGCGACGGCTCGTCGAACGCGGGACGCAGCGTCCAGTCGACCTTGAGGTCGTCCGCCGTCTCGATCGGCCCGGCATCCGACCCTGTCACGCGCTGCTGCGCGAACGCGAACCCCACGCCGAGATCGGTGGCGCGGAAGCGCCGGCTCGTGGTGCGGACGACACGCCCGCTCACGCCCGCGACCCAGGCATCCTTGGCGAGGATCCGGCTCTCCGGCACCCCGACATACCCGTCGTTGCCTGCAATCCGATTGACGGAGGCCCAGATGGTCGGGCGGTCGAAGGTGATCGCGGTGACATCGACGTACGCCGCGTCCGCCGCCAGGTACCGGGCGAGCGTGTCGATCTGCGCCTCGCCCTTCGCCAGGGTGCGCACCCGGCGGAGCTCGCCGAGGATGAAGTCGCGGATGGCGATGGTGGGCCCGCCGGGGGTGGCCCGGAGCGCCCCGGCGGCAGGCTCCACCACGAAGTGGCGGCGTGCCCGATGCCCGCGGGAGAAAAACCGCCCGCGCGCACCATCGACGAGCACATCGGACGTGGCGACGCGATACGTGACGGCCTCGTCGATCCGGTGACCGAGAATGAGGTTCCGCGGAAGGTCGATGCCGCTCGTCGCCAGCTCCCCGCGCGTGTCCGACCGCAACAGCGCCTTGAGGTCCGCCCCAGGAAGGTCAAGCACCACGATCTCGTCCTCGGTCCAGAGCCACTCCCCGATCTCGTTCTCGTGGAGCTTGCCGATGAGCGGCGGGAACTGGTCGAGCCGCCGGATGACGGCGACCTCCACGCCCGCCTGCTCCCGGAGCCGCCGGGCGATGAACGCCTCCCAGAGCGCCTTCGAGACGCGGCCGCGCCGCGTCGTCGCATCAATCTCGGCGAGCGCGGGGTGCCGGTCGACGATGTCGGGGAAGGCTGGGAACATCAGCTCACCGCGATCTTCCGGGCGGCGTCCGGCCAAGGTCGTGAGGCGGCGCACGAGCGCGGTATCCGGCGCAATGCGATCGCTGAGCATCGTGAGCCGATGGTCGAGCGCGGAGACGAACGCCCCCGCCGTGCCGGGGCGCGATTGGAGCTCGACCCCAAGCACACCCACCCCGATTCCGTTCGCCGCGCTCCGGGCCACGAGTGCGGGGGTACCCGGGCGCACGAACGGGCGGTCTGGGAGGTCCACGCGGACGCGCATCGCCTCAGGCGCGGCGCGCACCGGGAGGTCGGCGACGATTGCATCGATTCCCGGCACTTCCTGCGCGAGGAGCGCATTGTCGGACGGGTCGAGGTTGGAGAGCACGACAACGGCCTCCGCCCCCGCCGCGCGCAGCCGTGCGACTTCCCGCCGCGCCACCGGTGCCGGCGGCTCGAACCTGTACGCCGTGAGGACCGACCGCGGCAGTCGCTCCCGGAGCGCGGCGTTCACCAAACCGACGACGCCAATGCGCCGTCCACCGAGCGTGACGACGCGACTCCGGACGAACGTCGTCGAGTCACCGACGTCGACGTTCGCCGCGAGCAGCGTCACCTCGGGGAACTCCGTGCGCAGCCGTCGCAGCTCCTCGACGCCGAGCGAGAGCTCGAACTCGAACGGCACGACCATCGCGTATCCGATGTCGCGCAGCGCCGTGAAGTCGACGCGCGCTCGGGTCGCGCGCGGGATACCGAAGTCACCCTCCTGTTGCCCGAGGTCGACCACAAGTGCCCGCTCACGCCCGCCCGCGGCCGCGAGCGCCTCCCGCACCAAGGTCGCGCGCGGGCCGATCCCGCCGAGATTGAACGGGAGCTCGAAGATGCGCGCCTCGCCCACGTCGACCCGGTTCATCTCGCCCACCGCCCACGCGGTGGGATCGGTCGGCCAGACGGCGCCGGGCTGCTCGACGATGATCACCCGATCGTCCGCGGCGGACCGCAGCCGCGACACGCGGAGCGTGATCGGCACGAGGTCCGGGAACTCGCTGAGGCGTCGCGGGTTCCGCTGCAGCATCGCCAGCAGATCGGGCTCGGGGTTCCAAGGATCCTGCAGGAGCACCACCGTCGCCGACGCGAGGGCCCGCACCTCAGTGGCGACCTCCGCCTCCGCACGGCGGGCGATGACCTCGGCGAGCTCGGACCCGGTGGGCTCGGCGGAGGGGAGAAAGACCACGATCCCCGGCGCCCGGTACGCCACGTGACTGACGAGCTTGAAGGTCTGCCCCTCGGCGCGCGCCTGTTCGGTGAGGAGCTCGTGCTCATCCTGCGCTCGCCGGACGCCGAGGGCGCCGAGGGAGCGCCCTGAATAGATAATCGAGACGCGCTCGGGGGACGGCGCGACCTGCGCCGCCGCGCGCCCGATGGCGATGCTACCCAACAGGAGCAGGATCGAGGGGAAGAGCCGCATCACCGCAGACTGAGGATGGAGCCGTCGAGGAGGGAACCAGGCCCGGCGCTGGAACCACGAAATAGACCGGGGAGCCGCCGGGGCGGCAACCGACCGCCTCTCGCCGGCGTTGCCGCAGCCGGTGGGGCGGCGCAGTGGAGACCAAAGTCCGAACAGGTGGGGGGGCCAGCATTCGGGCCGCGATGTCCGTATCGGAAGCGAGTCTCCGCCCGCCCGCCGTTTGCCGCCCCCCGATCCCGGGCGCATACTGAAGGCGGTGCGCGTGACCCACGCACCGGCGATGCAGGCGCCCTGACCCCCGACCCCCGATGGCCGCCTGCCCCGCCGGCCGTCCCGCACGGAGCACCTCGTGAGAGCATCCCGCACGATCCCGGCCCTCGCCCTCTGGCTGGCCGGCGCGCTCGGCGCCCAGCAGGCGTCGCGCCTCGAGCCGGTGACCGGCCTGCGCGACAATGGCACCGGCTACCACGCCCTCGTCGGCGCGCGCGTCGTCACCGCCCCGGGCCAGGCGATCGATAGCGCCACCGTCGTCATCCGCAATGGCGTCATCACCGCCGTCGGACGCAACCTCGCGGCGCCCGCCGGCGCCCGCGTCTGGGACCTCAAGGGGCTGACCGTCTACCCCGGGTTCATCGACGCACACGCCGACCTCGGGATGGACGCCGTCCCGCAGGGGGGCGATGTCGGACCGACGCACTGGAATCCGCAGGTGCGTGCCTGGTTCTCCACCACGAGCAACCTCAAGGACGACTCCACGCGCCGCGTGGCGCTGCGGTCCCTCGGCTTCGGCGCCGCGCTCGCCGTCCCGCATCAGGGGATCTTCCGCGGCACCGCCTCGGTCGTGAACCTCAGCGACGCCGGGGTGCGTGAGCGGGTGCTCCGCGCCGACCTCGTGCAGACCATCGGCTTCCAGCGCTCCTTCCTGCTCGGCGGGATGTACCCCAACTCGACGATGGGGACGACCGCGCTGATGCGGCAGACCCTGATGGACGCGGAGTGGTACATCCGAGCGAACGCCGCCTACGAGGCGAGCGGCCGCGCCGTCCTACCGCCGGAACGGAGCGAGGCGCTCGGCGCCCTCGCCAGCGCCGTGCAGGGCAAGCAGGCCGTGCTCTTCCAGACCGAGAGCGAAGAGGAATACCTCCGCGCCCACCGCCTCGCGACCGAGTACAAGCTCGTGCCGTGGTTCCGCGGGAACGGGACCGAATATCGGCTGATCGACGTGCTCAAGGGCCGCACCCAGCCGCTGATCGTGCCGCTCAACTTCCCCGACGCCCCGGATGTCTCGAGCCCCGAGCTCGCCCTCAACGCCTCGCTGGCGACGATGCGGCACTGGTACCAGGCACCCACGAATCCGGCGCAGCTCGCCACCGCGGGGGTGCCGTTCGCCCTCACGACCGACGGGCTCTCCACGCTGACGCAGTTCCTCCCGAACCTCCGCCTCGCCGTCTCGCGGGGACTCGCCGCGGACAAGGCGCTCGCCGCCCTCACCACCATCCCGGCGGGGTGGCTCGGCATCGACCGCACGCACGGCACCATCGCGGTCGGCAAGGTCGCGAACCTCGTCGTCACGGACGGCGACCTCTTCACGCAGGACGCGAGCGTCCGCGACGTCTGGGTGCAGGGGACGCGCTATGGCGTGACGCGCCCGCCGCAGATCGACCCGCGCGGAACCTGGACGATCACCTCGACCGACGCGGACGGCTTCAACGCCACGCTCCGACTCGAAGGGCCGATCAACCGGATCCGTGGCACCATCGAACGCGCCGGCCGCCGCGAGCTGCCGCTCGCCGGCGTCCGCGTGATCGCCGAGACGGGCCGACTTGAAGTCACCTTCAACGGTGAGCCCCTCGGCTACGAGGGCACCGTGCTGATGTCGGGCGCGGTCAGCGGGGACGAGGTCTATGGTTGGACGTCGCTGCCCAACGGCACCGACCCGACTTTCAAGGGGACCCGTACCGAGGCCTATGAGGGCCCGGCGCGCGGCACGGTGGCGCAGCGGGTGCCCGTGATCGACCTCCCCTTCATCCGGCCGATGATCGAGTTCGGCCGCGCTTCGGTCCCGGAGCAGCCGTCGCTGCTCCTCGTGCGCAACGCGACGGTCTGGACGCAGGGCCCGCAGGGACGCCTCGAGAACGCCGACCTCCTCGTCCGCGCCGGCAAGGTCGCCCAGGTGGGACGCAATCTGACGGCGCCCCGCGGAGCGGTCATCGTCGACGCCACCGGCAAGCACGTCACGCCAGGGCTGATCGACCCGCACACGCACACCGGTGTCAGCTCGGTGAATGAGAGCGGCTTCGCGATCGTCCCCGAGGTGCGGATGGGTGATGCCCTGATGCACAACGACATCTGGATGTATCGCCAGCTCGCCGGCGGCCTCACGATGCAGATGGTGAAGCACGGCTCCGCGAACCCGATCGGCGGTGAGAACGTCTTCGTGAAGAACCGGTGGGGGATGCTGCCGGATGAGTACCGGCTCGAGAACGCGCCGCGCACCGTGAAGTTCGCGCTCGGCGAGAACCCGAAGCGCAGCCCGAACCGCTACCCGAACACCCGGATGGGCGTGCAGGAGATCATCCGCGACCACTTCAACGCCGCCCGCGACTACCGGCGCGAGTGGCAGCGGTGGGAGCGAGAGAAGACGGGGATCCCGCCGCGGCGTGACCTCCGGATGGAGGCGCTCCTCGATATCCTCGACCAGAAGCTCCTCGTCTCGTCGCACGGCTACCGCGCCGACGAGTTCCTCGCGCTGGTCCGGCTCGCCGAGGAGTTCGGCTTCCGGATCCAGACCCTGCAGCACGGCGTGGAGGCGTACAAGATCGCCACGGAGTTGAAGAACTCCGGGGTCGCGGCCGTGGTCTGGAGCGACTGGGGCGCGTTCAAGCTCGAGTCGTATGACGCCACGTCGTACAACGCGCGCCTGCTGATGGAGGCGGGCGTCGTGACCTCGCTGCACTCGGACAACGCCGAGATCTCCACCCGGATGAACTGGGAGGCGGGGAAGCTCCTGCGCTCCGGCGTTGATGAGATCCAGGCCCTCTCGACCGTCACGAACCAGGCGGCGCGCGCCATCGCGATCCAGGACCGCGTCGGGTCGCTCGAGGCCGGCAAGGACGCCGACTTCGTGATCTGGAATGGCAACCCGCTCTCGCAGTTCACGCGCGCGGAGCAGACCTGGGTCGACGGCCGCCGCTACTTCTCGCTCGAGGAGGACGCCCGGACGCGCGAGGAGATCGCGCGCCAGCGAGCGCAGCTCATCCAGGCCATCCTCGCCGCCGCCCCCGCGAGCGGCACCGGCGCCACCGCCACGCCGGCCAGACCGTGACCTCCACCTACTCGACTCCTATGAACTCCACGGACCGCAGGACCGACCGCGCCCCGGCGCGGTCGATGTGGCGGCGGGCTGCCGCCGCGTTCGCCGTCGTGCTCGCCGCCGCGCCGCTCTCGGGGCGCGTCGCCGAGGCGCAGGTGACGATCCCCACCGCGCGCCAGTCGCAGCCCGTCGCGCTGCGCGGCGCGACGATCCACACCATCACCAAGGGCACCATCGCGAACGGCACGATCGTGCTCGACAACGGGCGCATCATCGCCGTCGGCGGCGCCGATGTCGTGGTGCCGCGTGGGGCCAAGGTCGTCGACGTGACCGGGAAGCACATCTACCCCGGCCTCATCGACGCCTACAGCACCGTCGGGATCACCGAGATTGGGTCGGTCGACGTCTCGAACGACATCACCGAGCTCGGCGACTTCAACCCGAACGTGCGGGCGGAAGTCGCGGTGAACGCGGAGAGCCGGCACATCGGCACCTCGCGCTCGGCGGGCGTGCTCGTCGCGTTCAGCACCCCGGATGGCGGCGTGATCTCGGGGCTCTCCTCGGCGATGTCGCTCGAGGGGTGGACCTGGGAGGAGATGTCGATGAAGGGCGCGGCGGCGCTCAACGTGAACTGGCCGGATCCCGCCGGTCGCCCGCGCCGCTTCGGTGGTCCGCCCCCCGGCGGCCCGGGCGCCGCGCGTGGCCCGGCCCCGAAGACCTACGCCGAGCAGGTGCAGGCGCTCAAGGATTTCTTCGCCGAGGCCCGGGCCTACCGGGACGCGCAAGCGGCGGGGCAGGTCGTCCGCACCGACGTCCGGTATGCGTCGATGATCCCCGCGCTGAACAAGACGATCCCGGTCGTCGTCGCGGCGAACACCGTTTCGCAGATCAACGATGCGATGACCTGGGCGAAGGCGGAGGGCGTGCGCCTCGTGATCCGTGGTGGGCGGGACGCGATCCACGTCGCCGACCGCCTCAAGGCGGAGAACGTCCCGGTGATCCTGACCTCGACGATGGATGCGCCGCAGCGGAACTACGAGGGCTACGACGGGGGCTACAACGCGCCGGCGCAGCTCTATGCCGCGGGGGTGCGCTTCGCGATCGCCGGCGGGTCCGGCGGCCTCTATACCTATCGCCTGCCGTGGGAGGCGGGGGTCGCGGTGGCCTTCGGCCTGCCGGAGGAGGAGGCGCTGAAGGCGGTGACGATTAATGCCGCCGAGTTCATGGGGATTGCCGACCAGGTCGGGTCGCTGGAAGTCGGCAAGCAGGCGACGCTGCTGATCACGTCGGGGACGCCGCTCAATATGACGTCGGATGTGATCCAGGCGTACATTCAGGGTCGCGAGATCGACATGAACGACATGCAGAAGCAGTTCTTCAAGAAGTATCTCGAGAAGATCCGCCAGCAGCAGGGGCGTATCGCGATGTGAGTCGGAGCTTCCCGGGTACAACGACGCCCCGTCCGCGGTCACCGCGGACGGGGCGTCGTTTCTGCGTCGGACAGTGGGCCTGGGAGGAGTTGAACCTCCGACCTCACGCTTATCAGGCATCCCCCTAGGGTTACTCTTTTGCGCGAACTCGGTACTCTGGGACTGCACCCCATGGCGTCTGCGGCGGAAAAGCGCGGCAGAACGACCCAGCGGAACATCATTTTCCTACGGGTTTGGAAACAGTCTGGAAACAGACCGTACCCTTTACGACTTCATGTCCCGTTAGCTCCGCCTGAGGGTAGCACCGCAGACTCCAAGTCGGCCATCCATCGTGCAAACCCTGCGCATTCGCGGCGAATCACGTCGAGGCCGATATCGAGCGCAGCGATCGTTCCCATTATCGGCTTCTGATATCCCGGAACCAGCGCTGCAATGCGTTTGGATGGAGCAGTGAGAGGGGAGTCGTTTATGTGCTCGGGGGTCTGGAATGCGGCTCGTACGCCCTCAAGAGCGGTCGCGCATTCCGGCACACCAATCGCGTGGGCGAACGCCGACGGGTCCGAGAAAAGCAGCGCCTCGAACTCGTGCATTAGCACGCAAGGCAAGAATCGCAGCGGGTGCAAGTCGCCGCCAAGCTCACGAGCCACGTCGGCTACAAGCTCCCTCTCTACGTGCTGTGATCGGGATTCCACAGGTGCAGCCGCAGCGCTGCTCCTACCGGGCCAAGAGTCAGGCATCCCGTAATAGTCGACAAGGACGCCGACGATCGTTCCGGGGTCCTCCTTCAAATGCACCAGAACATCGTGCCGCACGGACTCCCAACGACGGACCCCCCCGCGATTCGCACGGGCCCGTCCGCTTCCCATAAGGCGCACACCAACAGCATGGAAGCCAGCAGTGTACAAATGTGCCGCGAGAACCTCCTTCACGAAGGTCTCTTCGGTTGGGCCTTCGACGACAAGGATCAGACGCCGCATGTTCACCGGCTAATGGGGCCGGCCGCCAAACTGATCCTTCTGCCAAAGCTCGCCCAAGCTGTACTCACTGAGCCAAGACTCAAGCTCGCCCGCCAACAGGCGGCGAAACGAAGTCCCCTTCCCGTCGAAGTCAGCGACGATGACTTCCTCGGGTTCGAAGTGATCCAGGAGAATTGGGGACTGGGTCGACACGATAACTTGCGTTTCAGCCGATGACTGCCGGATTAGCCCCGCCAGCATCGCGATTGCATAAGGGTGAAGCCCAAGCTCTGGCTCATCGATCAGAATCACCGACGGTCGCAACTCAACGGGCTGAAGAAGAAGCGTTGTGAGCGCAATGAAGCGCAGCGTTCCGTCAGAAAGAGACGAAACGTCGAAGAATGCGTCGCTGTCCCGATGGACCCATTCAAGTCTCATGCGCTCGGCGTTGAGTGCTTCCGGTTCGAGGTGGAAGCGATCCAGAAACGGAGCCACCAGGCGAATCGCTGCAACGATTACCCGGAAGCTGTCCGGATAACGCTCGCTGAGGAGATACAGGAATGACGGCAAGTTCGAGCCGTCTGACCGCAAGAATCTGTTATCCGCGACATCGGACGTTCGCTTCAGCGCCGAACGCGAGCCCGTGTCGTGGAAGTGGTATACGCGCCACTTCGCCAAGTGCCGACGCACGTAGCTCGCTATGCCATCCTGTTCCGTACCACTGATTCCTGCCTCTTTGCCAAGCGGCGAGAGAAGTTGGCCGTAGGGTTGAGGATAGTGCGCCTTATCCCAGAAAGAGACGATCTCGCGCCTCGGCACCAACTCTCCCGTATCCGTTGGCACAAGCAGGAGGTCGTAAGCATTGGTGCCTCCTGCAAAGGACAGCTTGATTCTCAATTCCGTCGTACTGCTGCTGCCAAAATAGAGAACGCTGTCCGCTCCACCAGCGCGGGCAACATACTCTTGGAGCTTACCATCTCTGACTGCGTGCAAGAAAGAGAAGGCGCCGATAAAGTTTGACTTTCCGGATCCGTTTGGCCCCACCAGCACATTCACTGCGCCCAGCGGGAGAGCGTCGACCGCTTCGATGCTGCGAAAGCCCCGTATTGTCACTGACTCAAGCTGTGGAGTCTTCACGCGATACGTTCCAATGGAAGTGTCGTGCACAGCCACACAAACGCACGGCCAAGCACTCTTTGCTGCGTGCGGTTAGGTCTCACTATCTTGCTGCCAGTTACTGAAGCGCTGCTTGAGACGATCAACAGTATGACGCCATTTTGGAGTAGCTGGCCGGCAAACGGAGTTCTGGTTTCCGAAAAGCCCGACCTCGCTGAATGCCTTAGCCCTCGGGACCACATCGAGC
>JARIFA010000024.1 GCA_031127075.1 Gemmatimonadota bacterium
GCGCCGGCGGCGGTGCTGTCCACGGCGACCTCGAGCAGCGACCCGGGGACGTAGAACTTGCTGCTGCCGAGCTCGCGCTCGCCGCCCTCCGGCGTCCGTTCCACCAGGTGGTTCGCGATCGGGAGGCCGAGGTGCTCGGCGAGGTTGGTCGAGCTGCCGATGGTGATGATCGTCCCGCCGCGCTCGACGAAGGTCTTGAGCTGCGGGATCGTCTTCTCTTCGGAGACGCTGCCGAGCATCCGCCGCAGGTCGGCCGGGAGCGCATCGGCCTGCGCGCTCCCGTTGGAGGCGCCGAGCCCGCGCGGCGCGGCCCCGACGGTGCGCTTCGCCGGGATCGCCCCGTCGACGAAGATCAGCGCGTCGAAGCGGCGGTCGAGGTCGCCCGCGTCGAGGTCCTGCGGATAGACGACCTCGAAAGAGAACTCGTACTGCTCCAGGAGCCAGCGGGTCCACCCCGACGGCATCGAGCCGCCGAACCGGTCCCAGAGCCCGATGCGCATCGCCTTCACCGGCGTCGCACCGGCCATCGTCCCTGCGCCGAACGAGAGCCCGAGTTCACGCGCCGCACGCTCGACGATCGGCCGGCTCGCCCCGCCGTTGGCGATGAGCCAGGTGCCGTCGGCGCGACGCGCCACGGTGGCGCCCGCCTTCAGCAGGCGATTCACGACGATGAACGCATCGTTGGTCGCCGGCGCGAGCGTCCAGGTCCCGCCGGACGCCACGCGACCGGCCGGCGGCGTCACGCGCTGCAGGGGGCCGATCCGCTCGAGTGCGCCCGACACGTCCTCGAAGACGCGGTCGAAGCGCACCCCCATCTGCAGCGCGAGGGTCCACCCGGCGTTGTCGTACGGCGGGGTCGGCGCGCCGCCCGGGACCCGGAAGTCATTCGGATGGTCCTGCGGCTCGAACATATCGAGCACGTGCGCCCCGAAGGCCTGCGCGGTCTTCACGACGTAGGAGCCCGCCGGGTACGTGGTCCGCCCGACGGTAAGCGGCGCCGTCGCGCGGTGCACGTCGATGCCGTTCTTCTGCAGGGCGACGATGAACTTCACCGCCGTCGGGAAGTCGGGCTGGTCGGCGGAGAGGACATAGGCGCGCGGGTCGCGGCGCGCGGGGTCGTTCAGCGCCGCCATCAACGCCTGCGCCGCGGCGCCGGAGCGGGACTGGCCGGCGCCGGCCCCACCGCCGAGGAAGGTCATCGGATCGTCGGCCGCGTCCTGGCCGGCGCGCTGCCGGTTCTCCCGCGCGATCTGCGCCTGCAGCGCTTCGATGCGCCGCGGCCAGACGGTCCAGCTGTCGCGCTGCCCCTGCAGGATCCGGTCGTTCCCCATCTTCCAGATGTTGAAGAGGAAGTGCTCACGATTGCGCGAGACGACATCGAGCACCGCGCGGTTGGCGGTCACCGAGTAGTCGATCGACTGGCGGAACTTCCAGATCCCGGGCCGCACCGGGAGCGGGAGATCCGCGCTCGGCAGCTGCCGGTTGGCGATGAAGGGGATCTCGATCGGGGTCGGGCTGCCGATGGTCTCGGTGAGCAGCCCGATCATGTTGTGGAAGTAGACCGTCGTGCGCAGCCCGCCGTTCCACCACGTGGAATAGCCGGCCCCGGAGCGCATCACGACGCCCCCCTTCTCCTCGGCGACGAAGCGGTTGTGCATCGCGCCGCCGACGACATCGAGCCCCGTCTTGATCAGCGGATGGATGTTGTAGTTCATCGGGTCACGGAACGGCGGCGCGAACATCACCGTCCCCGCCGGGCCGGTCTGGTGATGGTTGTACATCACCTGCGGATACCACTCCGTGTACAGCACCCGGTTCATGTTCTCGGACTCGGGCTGCGCCGCGAGGTAGAAGTCGCGGTTGTTGTCGTGCCCGATGTACTTCTGGTAGAGCCGCGGGATGTTCGTGTTGCGCTTCCGCGGGTCGGTCTCGCGCATATACCAGTCGCTGACGAGCTCCATCCCGTCCGGATTGGCGTGCACCATCAGGATGATCAGGTCGTCGCGGAAGCGGCGCGTCTCGGCGTCATCGCCCGAGACGAGCTGCCAGTTGCTCTCGATCAGCTGCTGCGCCCCCAGCACCTCGGTCGCGTGGAGGCCGCCGTCGATCCAGACGATCCCCTTCCCCTCGCGCGCGAGGTCACGCGCCTGCGCCGCAGTGATCCCCTCCGCGCGGGCGAGCTGCTCGGCGATGCGGCGGTAGCGCTCGCGGTTCCGGAGGTTCTCCGGGCTGGAGACGATCGCCAGCAGCTGCGGCCGCCCCTCCGCGGTCACCCCAATCGTGTCGAGGTCCATCCGATCCGACTCGGTCGCGAGCTGCTGCCAGTAGGCGACGAACTTCGTGTAGTTCGGCAGCTGGTAGTCGGCGCCGATCTCGTGGCCGAAGAACTCGCGCGGCGAGGTCAGGCGGGACTGGGCCAGCGCCGGCGCGGCGACCAGGGCGATCAGCGCGAACGCGCGTCGGAAAAGCATCGGGACCATCGGAGGGCTCCGTGACGGAGGAGGGTGGATTCCGGCGTGAATTCTACGTTCCAGACACGGTCGATGCTGGCCCGGTGCGATGGGGCGCCCGGGGAGCGATCTTCCGGGCACTCCACCTCCCCGCCCAGCCTATGCGCGCGCTCCGCCTCCTCCTCGCCACGTTCACCCTCCCCTTGGCCGCGCAGATCCCGGTCGCCGAGTTCGCGGCCCGACGCGACGCGCTCGCCGAGGCGATGCCCGATGGCGTCTTCCTCGCCCTCGGGGCCCCGGCGCCCGTGCCCGATTTCATCCCGTTCCATCAGGATCCCTACCTCTTCTACCTCACCGGCTTCGACGAGCCCGGCGCGGCGCTCCTCCTCGTGAAGCAGGGACGGGAGCGTCGCACCCTGCTCTTCGTCCAGGGGAAGGATCCGGCGCGCGAGGTCTGGACCGGCGAGCGCCTCGGCGTCGCGGGGGTCGCGCCCGCGCTCGGTCTCGAGGGGCGGGACGCCGCGAACCTCTCGACGGTGCTCGATTCCCTCCTCCGCCGGCATCCGCGGCTGCACGTCACCGGCAACATCGGGCGGCAGATGACGGAACGCTCCGGGCACGACCAGTTCGTCGACGCACTGCGCGCCGCGACGCCGGGGCTCGAGGTCTCCGACGCGCGCCCCACCGTGGACCGCCTACGGGGGCGGAAGAGCGCCGCCGAGCTCGAGCGGCTGCGGATCGCCGGGGAGATCTCGGCGCGCGGGCATCTCGCCGCCTGGGCATCCGTGACGCCGGGCGTGCCGGAGTTCGCGCTCCAGGCGGCGGCCGAGGGGGCATGGCGCCGCGAGGGAGGCGACGGTCCGTCGTATGGCTCGATCGTCGGATCCGGCCCCAATGCGACGACACTGCACTACAACCGCGATGATCGGATCGCCCAGGCGGGCGAGCTGATCGTGATGGACCTCGCCACCTACTTCGACGGCTACGCCGCGGATCTGACGCGGACCGTGCCGGTGAGCGGGCGGTTCTCGCCGGAACAGCGTGCGATCTACGAGATCGTACTCGCGGCGCAGCTCGCCGCGGAGCGACAGGTGCGGGTGGGTGGCCCCTCACGGGCGATGTCGGACTCGGCGGCAGCCGTCCTCGCGGCGGGCCTCACGCGGCTCGGCCTCATCGAGTCGCCGACCGCGACGTACGACTGCGGCAGCGCCGAGCAGCCGCGCAAGTGCCCACAGCTCTCGCTCTACTACATGCACGGCCTCGGCCACGGCATCGGCCTGATGGTCCACGATCCGGAGCAGTACAGCGTGACGGGGCGCATCGCGGTGGGGAGTGCCTTCACGCTCGAGCCTGGCCTCTATGTGCGACGCCAACTGCCCTCGATCCTCCCGGCGACGGCGCGCAACGCGACGCTCATCGCCCGCATCGCCCCGGTGGTGGCGCGCTACGCCGACATCGGCGTTCGGATCGAGGATGACTATCTGGTGACCGCGACCGGCATCGTTCGGTCGACGGCGGGGGTGCCGCGCGAGCTCGACGCGGTCGAACGGGCGCTCGCGACGCCGCGGGCCCTGCCGGACGCCGAGGTGACCACGCGGTATCGCCGACTCAAGACGGGGCGCCCGACGGCGCCCTGACGCCGCCCAGCTCCCGGCGCAGGCACCGGGCCGACGACGCCAGTGCTTGCGCCGGGGGGACCCGGCTCCATCGATTTCCCCTGACGACGTCCGACTCCCTCCGCCCCTGCCGCCCATGTCGACCACCGCCCGCCTCCGCGCCACCGAGAAGAAGCGCCTTCACCTCGTGATGCGGGATGGCACGGCGCTCGAGGCCGCGATCGTCATCACCGACGATATGCCGCTCGTCGCCTTCCTGACCTCCCGCAAGGGCGGATGGATGAACGCGATGGATGCGCGCGACCCGAAGACGGGGGCCGTCGAGTCGCACATGGTCCTCCAGACCGATCTCATCGCGCTCGCGTCGGCGCCGGACGCGAACATGGCAATCACCGCGACCGCGGGCAGCACGAGCACGATGCGCCAGGTGGAGGTGAAGCTCCTCGGCGGACAGACGCTGCAGGGGACCGTCGCCCTCGCATCGGGCCAGCGCCTCAGCGACCTCCTCGCGCAGTCGGGCCGCTTCATCGGTCTCGCCACCACCACGGTCCTCCCCGCCGGGGTCACCCTCGGCGACGTCGCGGTGCACACCGGGGCGATCCGATCGGTCGCCGAGCGGCGGGTATAACCGATGCGATGGCTTCTGATGGCGCTCGCCCTCGTCGGCGTTCCGTCCCGCGCGGCGCACGCGCAGGACGCGACGCCCGTCCGGTACGAGATCCGCTTCCCCGACCTCGCCCACCACGAGGCCGAGGTCACCGTGCGCTTCGCGGACCTCGCGCCCGGCCCCTTCGTCGTCCGGATGTCGCGCAGCTCGCCCGGGCGCTATGCGCTGCACGAGTTCGCGAAGAACGTCTACGCCGTCCGCGCGACGACCCCCGATGGGTCGCCGCTCGCCGTCGCACGACGCTCCGTGCACGAGTGGAGCGTCACCGGGCATCGCGGCGCGGTGACCTTCCACTACACGCTCTTCGCCGACCGGGCGGACGGCACCTATGCCGGCATCGACCAGACGCGGGCGCACCTCAACATCCCGGCGACCTTCGCGTGGGCGCCGACGCTCGAGGCGCGTCCGGTCGAGGTGACGTTCCGGCGCCCCGATCCCGCCTGGTCGATCGCGACGCAGCTCGAGCCGACATCCGATCCCGAGACCTTCCGTGCGCCGAATCTCGCGTACTTCATGGACTCGCCCACGCACCTCGGCCCGCTCGACGTGCGCTCGTGGACCGTGGCGAGCGGAGGCCGCACGCAGACGATCCGTCTCGCGGTGAACCACGAGGGGACCGCCGAGCAGGTCACCGCGTACACCGCGCTCGCACAGCGGGTGGTGACCGAGGCGGGCGCCGTCTTCGGCGGGCTGCCGCGCTTCGATTTCGGCAGCTACACCTTCCTCGCCTGTTACCGGGCCACGTGCGCCGGCGACGGGATGGAGCATCGCAACTCGACGTCGCTCACCTCGTCGGCCTCGCTCGCGCAGGCGCAGCTCGGACTGCTCGGCACGCTCTCCCACGAGTTCTTCCACGCCTGGAACGTCGAACGGCTGCGGCCGGCCTCGCTGGAGCCGTTCGACTTCACCGAGGCGAACATGAGTGGGGAGCTCTGGCTCGCCGAGGGGTTCACGAACTACTACGGCACGCTGGTGCTCGCGCGGGCAGGGATCGTCACGCCGCGCGAGTATGCGCGCCGGCTCACCGGGGCGGTGAACGCGCTGACGACGACGCCGGCACGCCGATTCGGCGGAGCGGTGGCGATGAGTCAGGAAGCCCCGTTCGTCGACGCGGCGGCGGCGATCGACCCGAGCAATCGCGCGAACACCTTCCTCTCGTACTACACGTACGGTGAGGCGCTCGGGCTCGCGCTCGACCTCACGCTGCGCGGCCGTCCGTCGCCTCGGACGCTCGACGACCTGATGCGGATCTTCTGGGCGCGGCACGGCGAGGGGCAGACGCCGGCGCTCGCACCGGCGCGCCCGTACACCCTCGCCGACGTCGAGGCCGCGCTCGCGACCGTCACGATGGATTCCACCGCCGCGCGCGACTTCATCGAGCGGTATGTCGTCGGTGGCGCGCTCCCCGACTTCCCCGCGCTCCTCGACCGGGCGGGCTTCCTCGTGCGCTCGCCGTTCGCCGGACGGGCCTGGATGGGTGAGGGACGGCTCACCGCCGCCGAGGCCGGGGGCGTGACGGTGGGTACCGCGCTCATCGGGACCCCGCTGTACGAGGTCGGCATCGCCGCGGGGGACCGCATCCTTCGCATCGGCGACCAGGCGGTCGCGACCCCCGCCGACGTGACGACCGCGCTCGCGGCGCGCGCGCCGGGCGACCGTGTCACCATCACGTGGATCGGGCGCGGCGGCGAGCGTCGCGCCCCGGTCACGCTCGCCGCACACCCGGCCGTCGAAGTGGTCGCCTACGAGGATGCCGGGCGCACGCCGAGCGCGGCGCAGCTCGCGTTCCGCGCGAGCTGGCTCGACGCCAAGGCCCGCTGACCCCGCCCGCTCTCTTTCCCGTCTCCCAACTATGACACCGTCGTCCCTCGATTCCCGCCACGTTCCCTCGACTCAGGCGATCCGCCACCCGCTGGTGGGTCGTGAGGCGTTCCGTCGCGCGACGGTCCACCTCGCGACGCTACTGCTCGCCGCCGTCCCACTCGCGGCGCAGACGCCGGCGGCGGAGCTCGTCGTCACGAACGCACGCATCTACACCGTGGATGGCGTGGTGCCGATCGCCGAAGCGCTCGCGGTCTCGAACGGGCGTGTGCGCTTCGTCGGGTCGGTGCTCGGGGCGAAGGCACTCACGGGGCCATCGACGCAGGTGATCGACGCCGGCGGCCGCACCGTCATCCCCGGGATGACCGACGCGCACGGCCACGTCCTGGGCCTCGGCCTCGCACTGCGGAATGTCGACCTCGTCGGCACCACGTCGTACGACGAGGTGATCGCGCGCGTCGTGGCGCGGGCGCGCACCACACCGAAGGGCGAGTGGATCCTCGGGCGCGGGTGGGACCAGAACGATTGGGGCGACACGCGCTGGCCCGCGCACGAGGCGCTCTCGCGCGCCGTGCCGGATCACCCCGTCTGGCTCGAGCGCGTGGATGGGCACGCCGGGCTCGCGAATGCGATGGCGATGCGCCTCGCCGGGGTGACCGCCGCGTCCGCGGAGCCCGAGGGGGGCCAGATCGTGCGGGACGCGCAGCGGAACCCGGGCGGGGTCTTCGTCGACAACGCGCAGCGGCTCGTCGAGCAGGGCATCCCCGCCATCACGCGTGCCCAGTCGAAGGAAGCGATCCGAGCGGCGATCACCGAGATGCATCGGTGGGGGCTGACCGGCATCCATGACGCGGGCGCCAGCGCGCAGACCCTCGAGCTGTACGAGGAGCTGGGCCGTGAGGGGGCGCTCCGCATCCGCCTGTACGCGATGATCTCGGACCACGGACCGACGCTCGAGGCCTGGTTCCGCCGGGGACCGCAGAGCGGGCTGTACGACGGGACGCTCTGGGTGCGGTCGCTCAAGCTCTATCAGGACGGCGCGCTCGGCTCGCGCGGCGCGGCGCTGCTGGAGCCCTACAGCGACGATGCCGCGACGAGCGGGCTCCTCGTCTCGGCGCCGGCGCATATCCGCGAGGTCGCGGACCGCGCGCTCCGCGCCGGCTTCCAGGTGAACACGCACGCCATCGGCGACCGCGGCAACCGCCTCGTCCTCGACGCCTACGCGGCGGCACTCGCGGCGCGTCCGACGGCGGATCACCGCTTCCGCGTCGAGCATGCGCAGATCCTTCACAGCGATGACATCCCGCGCTTCTCGGCGCTGGGCGTGATCCCGAGCATGCAGGCCTCGCATCAGACGAGCGATATGTACTGGGCCGGGACACGACTCGGGGACACGCGACTGCGCGGCGCGTACGCGTGGCGGTCACTCCTCGACGCGGGGAGCATCATCCCGAACGGCTCCGACTTCCCCGTCGAATACGTGAATCCGCTCATCTCCTTCAAGGCGAGCGTCTCGCGGCAGGACGCGCGCGGCTGGCCCGCCGGCGGCTGGTATCCCGAGCAGCGGATGTCGCGCGACGAGGCGCTGAAGTCGATGACGCTCTGGCCCGCCTACGCGGCGTTCCAGGAGCAGGAGCTCGGCTCCCTCACCGTCGGGAAGCGCGCGGACTTTGTCATCCTCGATCAGGACATCCTGCGCGTCCCCGACGCGCTCCTCCCGCGGACGCAGGTCCTCTCCACGTGGGTGGGTGGCGTGCGCGTGTACGAGCGACGGTGAGCGCCTCGATGCGCGTCGTCTCGCTCCTTCCCGCGGCCACGGAGATGGTCGCCGTGTTGGGCGCGCTCGACTCGCTCGTCGGCGTGACGCACGAGTGCGATCACCCCGAGGCGGCGCGCGCGCGCCCACGGATGACGGGGACGGCAATCGACGTGGCCGCCGACGCGGCAACGGTCGACGCGCAGGTGCGCGCCGTGGCGGCCGCGGGGGCGCCGCTCTTCACCCTCGACACGGCGGCGCTGCGGGCCGCGCGGGCCGATGTGATCCTCACGCAGGCGCTCTGCGACGTCTGCGCGGTCTCGGAGGATGACGTCCGGGCCGTCGCCGCGGGGTGTGATCCCATCCCACACCTCGTCACGCTGAACGCGACCACGCTCGACGGCGTCCTCGAGGACATCGACCGCGTGGGCGCGGCGCTCGGCCGGGCCGATGCGGCCGCGGCATGGCGGGAGGCGGCGACTGCGCGGATGCGGCACGTCCACGAGACGCTCAAGGCGGCGCGTGCGCCGCGCCCCCGCGTCGCCGTCATCGAGTGGGGCGCTCCCCTCTACGCGGCGGGCCACTGGGCGCCGGAGATGGTGCGCCGCGCCGGCGGGATCGACGTGCTCGCGACCCCCGGCGCGCACTCCGTGCCGGTGACGCTCGAGGCCATCCACGTCGCCGACCCCGACCTGATCCTCGTCGCGCCCTGCGGGTACGACCTGCCGCGGGCCATCGCGGAGGCGCACCGCCTACGCGACCATCCCGACTGGGCGTGGGCGCGCGACCGCCGCTGGGCCGCGCTCGACGCCAATGCCCTGCTCAGCCGGCCCGGCCCGCGCCTCATCGACGGGATCGAGGCCATCGCGCACGCGGTGGCCCCGACGCTCCTTCCGCCGCCACCGACCGACCATCTCGTCCTCCTTACCTGACCCGACCGATGCTCACCCCCTCCGCCGTCGCCTTCCTCAAGCGCCTCCTCGACACCCCCGGCCCCTCCGGCTACGAGGCCGCCGCCGCCAAGGTCTGGCGCGACGAAGCCTCGACCTTCGCCGCCGAGGTCACCGCCGACGTCCACGGCAACTCGATGGCGGTGGTGAACCCCGGCGGCTCGCCGACGATCATGCTCGCCGGCCACATCGACGAGATCGGCGTCATCGTCACGTACATCGACGACGAGGGCTACGTGCACATCGGGCCTATCGGCGGATGGGATCCGCAGGTGCTCGTCGCCCAACGCATCCGCTTTCTCGGGCGTGGGGGCGAGGTAATCGGTGCGGTGGGGAAGAAGCCGATCCACCTGATGAAGCCCGATGACCGCGAGAAGGCCTCGAAGATGACCGATCTCTGGGTCGACATCGGCGCGACCTCGCGCGCGGAGGCCGAGGCGGTGCTCGCGATCGGGGATGCGGGCGTGATCGACCAGCGGACGATCGACCTCCCGAACGACCGAATCATCTCGCGCTCGATCGACGACCGCATCGGCGCCTTCGTGGTACTCGAGGCGCTGCGCCGCTACGCGGCGGCGCCGGGCGCGGCGCGGGTCGTCGCGGTCGCGACGACGCAGGAGGAGATCGCGTACATGGGCGGTGGCGCGCGGGTCGCGGGTGAAGCGGTCGGTCCGGCGATGGCGATCGTCGTCGATGTCACCTTCGCCACCGATCACCCCGGCATCGAGAAGAAGGAACTCGGCCACTCCCCGCTCGGGAGCGGTCCGGTGCTGACGCGCGGCTCCGTGATCTCCCCCGTCGCATTCCGGATCCTGCGCGACACGGCGGAATCGCTTCACGTCCCGTTCACATTGCACGGCCAGGGGCGGGCGACGAGCACCGACGCCGATGCGATCCACCTCGCGCGGCACGGCGTCGCGACGGCACTCGTCTCCGTGCCGAACCGCTACATGCACTCCCCGAACGAGATGGTGAGCCTTGTGGACCTCGACCACGCGGCGACGCTCATCGCGGGCGCCTGCCGAGCGGTGACGGCCGCCACGGACTTCACGGCGCGCTGACGCAATCGCGCTGACCCAATCGCACTGACGCCGCCGCGCGCGCCCGCCGGCACGCGCGGTCAGTCGGTGATCACGGGAATCCCCGTCGCGGTGGACCGGCGGCGTGCGCCGGCGAGAATCGCGGCGGCGGCCTCACGCACCGCCTCGTCCGGGTCGCTGCCGAGTGCCTCGAGGGTCGTCATCCCCGCCGGGGCCCGCGCGACGGCGAGCGCCCGACACGCCTCGATCCGATGCGCGGGGCTGGCCGCCTCCGGGTGACGCCCGACGCCCTTCGCGGCCTCGATCAGCATCTCCACCCCGTCCGCGGTGGCGGTGGCGCCAAGCAGCTCGATGGCCGCCGCCCAGAGCGTCGGCTCGGGCTCGCCATCGACGAGCGCGCGCACCCGGAGCACGAGGTCCTCCGGGCGGCGACGCCCGAGCACGGCGAGCGCCCGCGCGCGGACGATGGGCGCGCCGTCGACGAGCGCGGTGGTGACGGTATTCAGGGCCGAGGGCGTCTCGATCATCCCCAGCGCGCTGACCGCCGCGGCGCGCGCGAGCAGGTCGGGATGACCGAGAGCACCGGTGAGAATCACCTCGGCGGTCGCGTCACCCATCGCCCCCAGGAGCGCCGCCGCCTCTCGCACCGTGAGGTCGCGACCATCCATCACGATCTCTTCGAGCGCGTCGTGTGCGCGCCCGTGCGCGCGCAACGCGGCAAGCGCGGCGTCCCACGACGCCGGCGAGGCGGCGGTGAGGCACGAGGCGACGAGCGCCGCCGCGCCATCGACCCCCGCGCGCGCGAGGACGAGATCGATCCGCTCCGCTTCCGTCGCATCGAGGGGGAGGCGCCGCAGGCACGCGATGTGTCGCAACAGCGGCGCCGTGGCCGCCTGCGCGAACACCTCACCCAACCGCCGCAGCCGCGCGCCACCATCGGACGCGCTCACGTAGCGGCTCTCCAGCACCACGAGCGCGACGAGCCCGTCGAGCGCATCGCCCGCACGTCCCTCGCGGCCAGCGCGCCCCGTCGCCCACGCCACCGCATCCACGGCAGCCCGGAATCCGTCGTCGTCGATGGCGGCGGCGTACACGCCAAGGGCCGTGGCGAGCGCGGTGTCGGCCGGCACAGGACGCTCCACCGCACCCGTCGAGCGGAGCGGTTCGGATCGGGCGCGACGCGCCTTCGCGACGGTGGCCACCGCGCGTGAGGCACGGGAGGCGCGTGGCATCGCCCGCGAGAGACGCGGCATCGGCACCACGGTCCCGTCCGCGGCGGTGGGCTCGGGGAGGGCCGGCAGCGCCGTGGAGGCCCGGGCGGCGGCCGCGGCGAGGGGCTGCAACTGTTCGCTCGGCCGCGCCGGCGTCAGCATCGGCGCCCCACCGATGGTGAGCCGGGTAGCGCTGAGGGGCGTCTCGACGACCTGCGGCGTCGGGATCTTGAAGATCGCCCCGGAGGCGCGGCGATCCCGTTCCGTTGTCAGGGGTGCGAAGTCGGCGTCCGCCGCGCGGAAGGTCCGCGGGATCGTCACCGGGTCGAGCACCGCCGCACGCGCCGCGAAGCTCCGTGCCGGATCGTCGCCGGTCGGCTCCGCCGCGAGGAGGCGCGCGAGCTCGAGGAGGTCCGCCATCACCGCGTCGGGGGTGAGCGAGAGCGTCTCGACCCCGTAGGCCTGCAGACGGGCCGCGAGGAGCGGGAGGTCGACCGGCGTCTCCGCCACGACGATCCCCTCGGCGTCCACGCGGAACGTCGTGCCCTCGACGGCGAGCTGCTGCACGACCGCCGTCGCCGCCGCCCGATGCGCGAGCACCGCCGCCGGCTCGCGCACGAGCCGGTCCACGAGCTCGGCGAACCGCCGGGCGCTGACGAGGGCTGGAAGGTCGGTCTCGGACAGTGGGGGTCTCGCGGCGAAGGAACCTCGGATAAGATACGCGCGCGACCCCACCCGTACCCCACGCGATGCCCCTGCACGTCTGGTCGAGCGCGCACTACGTGATCCCGCTGCCCGAGGGGCACCGGTTCCCCATCGCGAAGTACGCCCTGCTGCGCGACGCGGTGCTGGAGGCGGGGATTGTTGCACCAGCGACGCTGCACGACCCGCCCCGGCTCGCGCCGGCCGACGCGGCGCGGGTGCACGACGCGCCGTACCTCGGGCGCCTGCTCGGCGGCACGATGCCGGCCGCCGAACAGCGCACGCTCGGCTTCCCGTGGAGCTCGGCGCTCGTCGAGCGCTCGCTGCGCGCGAGCGCGGGGACCTTGGAAGCCGCGCGACACGCCCTCGACCACGGCATCGCGATGAACCTCGCCGGCGGCACGCATCACGCCTTCGCGACCCACGGCGAGGGGTTCTGCGTGCTGAACGATGTCGTCATCGCACTGCGCGCGCTCCGCGCGGAGGGGCGCATCGGGCGCGTCGCCGTCATCGACCTCGACGTCCATCAGGGCAACGGGACGCACGCGCTCTGCGCGGACGACCCGGAGACCTACACCTTCTCGATGCACGGCGGCCGGAACTATCCGTTCCGCAAGGTGCCCGGCACCCTCGACATCGAACTCGAGGACGGCACCGAGGACGCGCCCTACCTCGAGCGACTCGCCGCGGCGCTGCCGAGCGTCCTCGCGGACGCCCGCCCCGACCTCGTCTTCTACCTCGCCGGCGCCGACCCGCACGAGGGGGACGCCCTCGGCCGTCTCCGCCTCACCCTCGATGGATTGCTCCGTCGCGACGCGATGGTCCTCGAGGCCGCGCGCGCCGTCGGCGTCCCCGTCGCCATCGCGATCGCCGGCGGCTATGGTCGCGACATCCGCGACACGGTGCAGGTCCACCTGAACACCGCGCGGCTCGCGCGCGACTTCACCTGACGATGCCTCCCATCCCACCGCCGACCCACGAAGGCGTCACGACGACGACCCCAATCCCGTTGTACTGGTGCCGCTATGCCCCCGCCACGCCGCAGAGCGCGATGGTGGTGCTGCACGGGGGGCCGGGCGCGCATCACGAGTACCTGCTCCCGCAGCTGCTCTTCCTCGCAGAGACGCGTGACTGCCTGCTCTACGATCAGCGCGGCGGCGGTCGGTCCAAGACAGACGACCGGACGCCGATCACCTGGCGCACGCACGTCGACGACCTCACGGCGGTGCTCGCCGAGCGCGCGCCCGGCCCGCTCACGCTGGTGGGGTACTCGTGGGGCGCGCTCCTCACGCTCCTCTACACGCTGGAGGCCGCGGCGGGGCGTGCAGGGCCGATCCCCGCCCGCCTGGTCCTGCTCGACCCAGCCCCCGCCTCGCGCGCCTTCCGGGCGCGGTTCGAGGCGGAGTTCGCCCGTCGGCAGGCCGGCCCCGAGGTGCAGGCACTCCGCGCGGCACTCGACGCGAGCGGGCTGCGCGAGCAGGACCCGGCGGCGTACCGCCAGCGGACCTTCGAGCTCAGCGTCGCCGGCTACTTCGCCGACCCCGCGCGCGCCCGCGACCTCACACCGTTCCGCGTCACGGGCCGCGTGCAGCAGTCCACGTGGGAGTCGCTCGGCGACTTCGACCTGCTCCCCGCGCTGCGAACGCTGCGCGTGCCGTCGCTCGTCGTGCACGGACGGCAGGATCCCATCCCACTCGAATCGGCCGTGGCGATCGCCGACGCGCTCGGGGCCGAGCACTGCTGGCTCGACGACTGCGGCCACGTGCCGTATGTGGAGCAGCCGACGGCCCTGCGCGACGCGGTGACGCGCTTCCTCGATACGACCGAAGGGCTCGTCACGGGGTGAGCGGGGGCTGAGCGCGTCCTGGCGACGGGCGGCATGGCATCCGGCGGTCCGCGACCGGGCGCCCGTCGCCCCGGCGGCTGGAGCGGCGCCGGTATATTCCGGGCGTGATCGACTCGCGCGCCGCCGCCCACCATCTGCACGAGATCGTCGCGCTCCTCGAGCTGCAGGGTGAGGACCCCGCCGTCCCGGCCCCGTTCGCCGATGCCGCGCGCGCCCTCGCGGCCGACGAGGCGCGGCCGCTCGCCGACCTCCTTGGCCGCGACCGACGCCGCTTCGCCCCCGAGGTGCTCGAGGTCCTCGAGGATCTGGGGGCGACCGGCGATTCGACGTTGCTCGACCGGTTGCGGGAATCGACCCCGGAGGGACTGTTCGAGATGCTGCGCGTCCCCGGGCTCGGCCCGTCGCGCATCCGGCGCATCCACGAGGGGCTCGGGATCGACACCCTCCAGGCACTCGAGGCCGCCGCGCGCGACGGTCGGCTCGCCGCGCTGCCGCGTTTCGGCGCGCGGACCGCGGAGCAGGTCCAGCGCGGGATCGCCTGGCTCAAGGAGAGCGGGACGCCGGTGCTGCTCCCGCACGGGCGCGCGGAGGCGGAGCGGCTCGTCGCGGTGGTGCGGCGACTCCCCCAGGTGGGGCGCGCGGAGATCGCGGGCGCCGTACGGCGGCACACGGAGACGGTGCGCGAGGTGGAAATCGTCGCGGCGTGCAGCGGGGCGCCCGAGGCCGTCGCGACGGCGATGACGCGTGTGCCGGGTGTGCGCGACTCCGTCGGCGGCGGCACCCGCACGGTCTCGATCCGCTTCGACGATGGACTGCGACTCATCCTGCACTGCGTCGCGCCGGACGGGTTCGTGGTGGCATGGGTGCGCGCGACGGGGAGTGAGGCGCACCTGACGGAGCTCGCGGCGCGCGCCGCGCACCGCGGCCTCACGCTCGACGCGACGCATCTCCGTGGCCCCGATGGCCGCCCCCTCGAGCTGACCGACGAGTCGCAGCTCTACGCGGCGATCGGCGTCCCGTGGCTCCCGCCGGAACTGCGCGAGGGGCTCGGCGAATCGGCGGCCGCCGTCGACGGCTCGCTCCCCGCGCTCGTCACCGAGGCCGACCTGCGCGGCGCGCTGCACTGCCACTCGCAGTACTCGGATGGCGGCGCGACGATCGCCGAGCTGGCGGCGGCGGCGCGTGCACGCGGCTGGCGCTACCTTGGCATCTCCGATCATTCGCAGTCCGCGTTCTACTCCGGCGGCCTGACCGTCGAGACGCTCGCGCGTCAGCATGAGGAGATCGACGCGATCAACGCGACCTACGCCGACTTCCGGGTGTTGAAGGGGATCGAGGCCGACATCCTCCCCTGCGGACGGGTGGACTACCCCGAGGCGGTGCTCGACCGCTGCGACTACGTGATCGCCTCGGTGCACTCGCGCTTCGGGATGAACGCCGCGCAGATGACCGACCGCGTCTGCAAAGCGCTCGACGACCCGCACGTCACCATCCTCGGGCATCCGACGGGGCGCCTGCTCCTCACGCGCGAGCCGTACGCCATCGAGATGGACGCGGTGCTCGCGCACGCGGCGGCGCGCGGCGTGGCCGTCGAGCTCAATGCCGACCCGCATCGGCTCGACCTCGACTGGCGCCTCTGCCGGTCGGCGCGCGCACACGGGGCACTCGTCGCCATCGGTCCCGACGCGCACTCGGTCGATGGGCTCGACAATATCGCGCTGGGGATCGGGATGGCGCGAAAGGGCTGGCTCGCCGCCACCGATGTGCTCAACGCGCGCGAACTCCCGGCGCTGCAGGGATTCGTCGCCGGGCGACGCACCGGGGTAGCAGGGTGATGGCCGTCAGCCGTCACCCCGCGCCCGCATCGCGCCGTCCGTCGCCGGATGCGGCCGCCCCGAAACCCGCGCCGCGGCCGCGCTCGGCCGCGGCCCGCCTCGCCCTCGCCACCGAGATCCAACGCCGACTCGCCGAGGCGTATCCGGATGCGCACTGCGAGCTCGACCACCGCAACGCCTTCGAACTCGCCGTCGCGACCGTGCTCTCAGCGCAGTGCACCGACAAGCGGGTCAACATGGTCACCCCGGAGCTCTTCCGCCGCTGGCCCACGCCGGCCACGCTCGCCGAGGCGTCGCTCGAGGAGATCGAGGACGTGATCCGGAGCACCGGGTTCTATCGGAACAAGGCGAAATCGATCCAAGGGCTCGCGCGCGCGCTCGTCACCGATCACGGCGGCGAGGTTCCGGCAGCGATGGACGCGCTGGTCGTCCTCCCGGGGATCGGCCGGAAGACCGCGAATGTCGTGCTCGGGAACGCCTTCGGGATGAACGAGGGGGTCGTCGTCGACACGCACGTCGCGCGCCTCTCGGCGCGCTTCGGACTCACCCGCGAAACCGACGCCGTGCGCATCGAGCGGGCGCTGATGCCGCTCTTCGCCCGCGAGACGTGGGCGCAGCTCTCCCATCTGCTCATCTGGCACGGGCGTCGCGTCTGCGACGCGCGCCGACCCCGCTGCGGCGACTGCCTCCTCAACGACATCTGTCCGTCGGCGACCCTCTGACCCTGAGATCCACGATGCGGCACCACGATTCGACCCCCGCGATCCACCCGTCCGCCTCACGCGGCACCGGCGCTCGGCGCATGCGATTCGCTGCGCAGATCCACCCGCAGGCTCTGCCGGCATCGCGTCGCGCGGTCGCCCTGCTGGCGGGCCTCGTCGTCTTCACGACCGGCTGTGCCCCATCGACCGCTGCGACCCCGGCCACGGTGAACGCACGACCGATCGCCCCGCCCGTCGATTCCTGCGTGACCGCGCGCGAGGATGCCGCCGCGGACCCGCGGCTGGATGTCGAGCGGGTCCCGACACCGGTGAAGATGGAGCCGCCCCCGATCCGCCGTCCCGTCCCGCGGAACGTGCTCCGGCGCGACGGGAGCGCCGTGATCCGCGTCGAGGTGATGGTCGACACGCTCGGGACGCCCGATATGACGACGTTCACGGTGCTCGAGTCATCGAACGTCTGGTTCACGAACGGCGCGAAGGCCGCGATCGCGAAGTGGACCTTCGAGCCGGCGCTCCGGAACGGGTGCAAGGTGCCGCGATTCTACCTGTTCAGCGCTACGTCGCCGGCGCGTCCGAGGCGCTAGATTGGCAGAGAGGGGGTGAGGGGTCAGGTGGGAGGTGTCAGGTGAAACGCCTGGTGCGCCGCCGCCGCCGACATCCGGCACCTGAGACCTGACCCCTGACCCCTGATCCCTGATACCTGACCCCTGATCCCTCCCTGATGAAGACCGCCACCTTCGAGACCAACAAGGGCACCATCACCGCCGAGCTCTACGAGAAGGACGCGCCCGGCACAGTCGCCAACTTCGAGAAGCTCGCCAACGAGGGCTTCTACGATCAGATCCGCTTCCATCGCGTGATCCCCGAGTTCGTCGTGCAGGGCGGCTGCCCGAACGCGAAGATCGGCGGCACGCCGAAGGGCCCGCCGGGCACCGGCGGCCCGGGGTACAAGATCCCCTGCGAGACGAAGGGGAACCCGCAGACCCACAAGGTGGGCGCTCTCTCGATGGCGCACGCCGGCCCGAACACCGGCGGCTCGCAGTTCTTCATGGTCCTCTCCGAGCCGAACACTCGGCACCTGAACGGGGTGCACACCGTCTTCGGCCAGATCACCACCGGCCTCGACGTGATGAACCAACTGACCGACAAGGACCATATGGTGACCGTCCGCGTCGCCTGAGCTTTCAGCGTTCAGCTTTCAGCTTTCAGCCTCCACCCTTCATCCTCCCCCCTATGACCTCCGGCACACCGATGTCCGGCCGTGACACCGCGGCCGCCTTCAAGGGCCTCATCATCGGGCTCATCTGCCTCGCTGTGATCGTCCTCGCCACGGTGAAGCTCACGAACGACAAGTTCGACGCGCACGAAGGCGCCCCCGCGGCCGCCGAGTCGCACTGAGATGACCGTGGCCGCCACGCCGGCCACCGAGCGCCCTGCGTCCCCATCGGGGCGCAGGGCGTTTCATTTGCCGCTCGCCGCGGCGATGCCCCCACTCCAGACGCTGGCCGTGCTCGTGTTCGGGCTCGCGCTCCGGCTGCATCCCGCGCTCGCGCGCTGGTCGGCGCCGACGCTGCTCACGGGCCTCGTGCTCCTCGGCGCCCCCGTCGCATGGCGCACGATCCGCGGGATGCTCCGCGGAGAGTTCGCCGCGGACGTCGTCGCGATGCTCGCGATCGTCACGGCGATCGTCCTGCGTGAGCCCATCGCCGGGCTCGTGATCGTGCTGATGCAGACCGGGGGCGAGCTCCTCGAGCGCTACGCCGAGGGGCGGGCCTCCGACGCGGTGCGTGCCCTCGAGGCGGCGGCGCCACGCATCGCGCATCGCCTACGCGGCGCGGGCACTGGCGAGGCGCGCGCGGAGGCGGCGACCGCCGTGCCGGATGGGGACGCCGACACGTTCGACATCGAGGACGTCGCGGCGGAGCAGGTGCAGGTCGGCGACCGGATCCTCGTGCGACCGGGGGAGATGGTCCCCTGCGATGCGGAGGTCGTGGCCGGCTCGAGCGCGCTCGACACCTCGCGCATCACCGGCGAGCCGCTGCCGGAGCGCGTCGGCCCCGGCGCGACCGTGCGCTCCGGCGTCGTGAACATCTCGTCGCCGCTCACGCTGCGCGTCACGGCCCCCGCACGCGACTCACTCTACGCGCGGATCGTCGAGCTGGTGCGCACGGCGCAGGCGCAGAAGTCACCGATCCAGCGGATGGCCGATCGGTGGGCGATCTGGTTCACCCCCGTCACCCTCGTGGCGTGCGCGATCGCCTGGGCGATCTCTGACGATCCGCAGCGCGTGCTCGCCGTGCTCGTGGTGGCGACCCCCTGCCCGCTTCTGCTCGCCACCCCGGTCGCGGTCATCGGCGGCATCAATCGCGCGGCACGCCGGCAGGTCATCGTCCGGAACGGCACCGCGCTCGAGCTCCTCGCGCGGGTGGACACCGCGGTGTTCGACAAGACGGGGACGCTCACACATGGTCGGCCGGAGGTGACGGCGGTCGAGACGCTCGACGGGACGGCGACGGAGCCGCTGCTCCGCGCGGCCGCCGCCATCGAGATGGGGAGCGGGCATCTCCTCGCCCGCTCGGTGGTGGAGGAGACGACGCGCCGCGGCCTCGTGATCCCCGCCGCGACGGACATCGTCGAGCACGCCGGGCGCGGCGTCACCGGGCGCATCGAGGGGCGACGCGTGAGCATCGGGAACCGTGCGCTCGTCGCCGACCTCCATCCGGCGGCGCATGCGACGCTCGACGCGCACATCGTCCCCACGAACGGGGGACTGCGCGCCTATGTCGCGCTCGACGGCGCTGACGCGACCGCTGCCGGGGTCATCACCTTCGGTGACCGGATGCGCGCCGACCTCCCCGCCTTCTTCGCGCGCCTCCGGGGCCTCGGGCTCACGCGCACGGTCCTCCTCTCGGGTGACCACGCGGAGAACGTCGCACCAATCGCCGCGCACCTCGGCATCACCGATGCCCGCGGCGACCTCCTCCCGGACGAGAAGGTCGCCGCCGTTCGCGCGCTCGAGGCGTCCGGATATCGCGTGCTGATGGTCGGCGACGGGACCAACGATGCCCCCGCCCTCTCGGCGGCGACGGTCGGCGTCGCGCTCGCCGCGCACGGCGGCGGCATCTCGGCCGAGGCGGCGGGCGTCGTCCTCCTCGCCGACGATGTCACGCGCGTCGAGGATGCGGTGCGGATCGGGCGGCGCGCGGTCGCAATCGCCCGCCAGAGCATCGTCGCGGGACTCGTCCTCTCCGGCACCGCGATGGTCGTCGCGGCGCTCGGCTTCATCCCGCCGACGGCAGGGGCGCTCCTGCAGGAGGGGATCGACGTGGCGGTGATCCTGAACGCGCTGCGGGCGGCGGCGCCACCTCCGGGCAGCGCGTAAGAGAAGCCCTGACGCCGGTCGGGCTATCTTTTCCCCCATGACCGACGCCGCCCTCCCCGCCTACGCCGACGCCGTCGCCCTGATGGAGTCGTGGACCACCAGCGCCTCGCTCCGCACGCATATGCGCGCCGTCGAGACCGCGATGCGCGCCTACGCCCGGCACTTCGGGGAGGACGAAACCCGGTGGGCCCTCGCGGGGCTCCTGCACGACTTCGACTACGAGCGGTTCCCGAACGCCGCGCAGGCCGCGGACACGGAGCACCCGAGTGAGGGGGTGCGCCACCTGCGCACCCTCGGCTATCCCGAGGACCTCTGCGAGGCGATTCTCGGCCACGCCCTCTTCACCGGCGTGCCGCGGACGACCCGGATGGCGAAGACCCTCTTCGCCGTCGACGAGCTCTGCGGACTGATCACGGCCGCGGCCCTCGTGCGGCCGTCACGGAGCGTCCTCGACCTTGAGGCGAGCTCGGTCCGGAAGAAGATGAAGGACAAAGCGTTCGCCCGTGGGGTATCACGGGAAGATGTCATTAACGGGGCCGCCGACCTCGGCGTCGAACTCGACGCCCACATCGCCTTCGTCATCGAGGCGCTCCGCGGGAACGCCGAGGCGCTGGGGCTGGCCGGCGCCTGACCGCCGGCCGTGGCGGGGACGGTCGGCCCAACGCCTCCCCAGCGGCCCGCGTACTGGAGATATGATCGGTGGCCCGTCGTGAACACCTTCGCTCTACCCTGGACCGTCGCCTCCACGCGCCCCGTGGTGAGTGACCGTCCAGCCGACGAGCGCGACCTGATCCTCGCCGCCCAGCGCGGCGACGAGCCCGCGTTCGGCGAGCTCGTGCGCCGGCACCAGCGGCGGGCGTACATCGTGGCGCGCGCGATCGTGCTCAACCACGAGGACGCGGAAGACGCCGTGCAGGACGCCTTCCTGCACGCCTTCCGCGCGCTCGACCGGTTCCTCCCCGACCAGGCGTTCGGGGCGTGGCTGCACCGCATCGTCGCGAACGCCGCGCTCGACCTCACCCGGCGCCGGAAGGTGCGCGACGCCGACGATCTCCCCGAGACCGTCGCCTCCCCCTTCCGCGACCCCGCGGTCACGGACGAGCTGCAGCGCCGCCTCGCCGCGGCGCTCGCGAGCCTGCCGGCGCGCCAGCGCGCCGTCATCACCCTGCACGACGTCGAAGGCTTCAAACACGCGGAGATCGGCGGGATGCTCGGCATCCCCGAGGGAACCGCCCGATCCGATCTCCATTACGCACGCGCCCAGCTGCGCGACCTGCTGCGCGACCTCCGGAGCGACCCATGACCGACCACGACCGCCCCACTCTCCATCGCGACGACGAGCTCACCGCGCGCCTGCGCACGCTCGTCGCCCCGCCGACCGACCCGGCCTATTGGACCGGCCTCGAGTCCCGCATCCTCGCCCGGGTCCGTCAGGGACGCGAGGGCGCCGCCTGGTGGGCGCTCCCGGAGCGGATCTATCGGATCGGGCTGCTCGCCGCCGGCCTCACGCTCATCGTCGCCGGCTCGGTGTATCTCCGGCACCGCGCGCTCGAGACCCGGATGGCCTACGAGACGATCCTCGACAGCGCCGACGACGCGCCCGTGTTCGCCCGACGCGGCCTCTTCGACGGCGAGCGCCCCGATCCGCTCCGGGCCTCCCCGGCCGTGACACCGGAGGCCGGTCGATGACCCGAACCAAAGGCCTCGCAGCCGCGTTCTACCTCACGGCGGTCCTCGTCGGGGCCGCCATCGGCGTGACGGGGGACCGCTGGGTCCTCCGCGAGGGCTGGACCCGCGAGATGCGCGATCCGCGTGCGATGCGCGCCCGGATCGCAGAGGCCCTGGCCTTCGACTCGACGCAGCGCGCCGGGCTCGACTCGATCCTCGACACGCGGAACCGACGGATGGATTCCCTGATGGCCCCGGTGCGCCCCGGCATCGACTCGGTGAGTCTCGAGGCGCGTGAGGCCTTCGACCGCCTGCTCACCCCCGAGCAGCGGACCAAGTACGAACAGTGGCGTCGCGAGCGCGAGGCCGGACGACGCCAGGAGCGCGAGTGATGCGGCAGTGGATTTGGATGGTGGCGGCGGTCCCGATGGTGCTCGGCGCGCAGGACGCAGCGCGACCGATCACGCTCGATGAGGCCGTGCGCCTCGCGCAGCGCAACGCACCGGCTGCGGTCCAGGCGCGCAACGCCGTCCGCAGCCAGGCCGCGGTCACGCGGACCCGCTACGCCGCGTACCTCCCGACCCTCTCGCTCGGCGCGGGTGCCAACCGACAGAACGGCACGCGCTACCTGCTCGACCTCGACACGATCCTCCCGAACGACGTGCCGTGGCGCGCGAGCCATAGCCTGAGCTCGAACATCGAGCTCTTCGACGGCGGCCGGCGCTACTTCGACGTGATGGCGGCCCGCGCCAACGTCGATGCGGCCGAGGCGAGTGAGGTCGCCCAGCGCTTCACCATCGCCCTCGGCGTGAAGCAGCAGTACTTCGCCGTCCTCGCGGCACGCGAACAGCAGGGTGCCGCGCAGAAGCAGCTTGAGCAGACGACGGAGCAGCTGAAGGCCGCGAACGCCCGCGTCGCCGCGGGCGCCGCCACACGGTCCGATTCCCTCCGATCGATCATCGCGGTGGGGAACGCGAAGCTCGCGGTCCTCGCCGCGGACAACGCGCTCGCGACCGCCAACGCCTCGCTCTCCCGGCTCGTCGGGTCGGTCGCGATCGTCACGGCGATGCCGAGCGACACCGGCGACGCCGCGCGCGTCGCTCTCGCCGACGCCGAGCTCATCACAATCGCCGAGCAGGGACCGGTGGTGCGGCAGGCCGAGGCGGCCGTCGCCGCCGCGCGTCAGCAGTCCCGCTCCGCGAAGACCCCGTACCTCCCCACCCTCTCGGTCGGCCTCTCCCAGAGCTACGCCGCCTCCGAGGCGGGGTTCGCCCTCCTCGGCGATAACCGCAACAAGAACCTCGCGACGAGCCTCCGGGTGAACTACACCCTGTTCAACGGACTCCAGCGCGAGCAGCAGGTGGTGCAGGCGAGCATCGCCGAGCAGAACGCCGCGGCGAACCTGCGTGATGCGCGCCTGAACGCCCGGCAGTTGATGGTCCAACAGCTCGGGACCCTCCGCACCGCCGAGGCGCGCGTCGAGATCCAGCGGCAGTCGGTCCTCGCGGGCGAGGAGGACCTCCGGGTGCAGCAGGAGCGCTACAACCTGGGCGCCGGCACGCTCCTCGAGCTCATCGCCTCGCAGTCCACACTCATCACCGCACGTCAGGCCCTAATCCAGGCCCGCCTCGACGCCCGGGTCGCCAAGGCGCAGATCGAAGCGCTCCTCGGCCGCGCCCTCTGACCGCCATGTCCGCCTCATCCGCTTCCTTCGGAGCCGTCGCCGTGATCCGTCGTTCCACCGTCGCCCTGTTCGCCCTCCTCGTCCTCGCCGGCTGCGGGAAGGATGAGACCGCACCGCTCACCATCCGCACCGCCGACGTGGCGCGCCGCACCATCGTGGTGCAGGCCGAGGCCACCGGTGTGATCGAGCCGATCAACGTCGTCGAGGTGAAGTCGCGCGCCTCGGGCCAGGTGACGCAGATGCCGGTCGAGACCGGCACCCTGGTGCGCCCCGGCGACCTGATCGTGCAGCTCGACACGCGCGACGTGCAGAACCAGTTCAATCAGGCCAAGGCAGACCTCGAGGCGGCGGAGAAGAAGCTCGAGGTCTCCGCCATCCAGAAGAAGCGCTCCGATGAGCTCCTCGGTGGACGCATCATCACGGCGCAGGAGAACGAGGCCGCGCAGCTCGATTACGCGAACGCGCAGTCGGCGATCGTGCGTGCGCGCGCGTCGCTCGACCTCGCGCAGCAGCGCCTCGACGACGCGCGCGTGACCGCGCCGGTGACGGGGACGATCATCGAGAAGCCGGTCGCCCTCGGGCAGGTCATCCAGTCGGGGACCAGCGCCGTGGGCGGCGGCACGACGATCGTGAAGATGGCCGACCTGACGCGCGTCCGGGCGCGGGCGCTCGTCAACGAGACCGACATCGGCTCGGTGCGCGCCGGCCTCGAGGCGACGGTCATCGTCGACGCCTTCCCCGACCGCCCGTTCCGCGGCACCGTCGAGAAGATCGAGCCGCAGGCGATCGTACAGCAGAACGTCACGATGTTCCCCGTCCTGGTGACGCTGGACAATCAGGAAGGGCTCCTGATGCCCGGGATGAACGGCGAGGTGTCGATCGTCTCGGAGCGCCGGGAGGAAGTGATCGCCGTGTCCAACGACGCGGTGCGGTCGGTGCGTGAGGCCGCGCAGGCCGCGAGCGCGCTCGGATTGAACCCCGACAGCGTGCAGGCGCAGCTCCGCGCCGCGATGGGCGGCGGCTTCGGCGGCGGTCGCGGCGCGAACGGTGGTGGCGCGGCCCCGCAGCCCACCGCTGGTGGCGCTCCGCAGGGACGTCCCGCAGCGGCTGGCGGCCCCGCCGCCGCGACGGCAACCACCACCCCCCCCGAGTGCACCACGCTCGAGGCGGCGCGCCGCGCGAAGCCGGCGGCAGCCAAGAAACTCGATGATCTCACGGCGAAGATGCGTGCCCCAGACGCGGATCGCCGCGCCTTGATGGGTGAGATGCGCGCCGCCTATGAAGAGCTCGGCGTGGACGCGCAGACCGCCCGCGGGTGCCGCCAACAGGGAGGCAATGGCGGCGCTCAGCCGGGTCGCCCGACCGGCAACGGCGGGAGCGCCGGTGCGATGGGCGCCTCGAGTCCCCGCCGCGCCGCGACCCGCAGCGGTCTCGTCTTCGTCCAGAAGGCCGACTCCACCTGGGAGCCCCGCGTCGTCCGACTCGGCGTCTCCGACTACGACTACACCGAGGTCGTCAGCGGCCTGCAGCCCGGCGAGAAGGTCGCCCTGCTCAGCGCCGCCGTCCTGCAGGCCCAGCGCGAGCAGAGCAACGATCGCTTCCGCGCGATGACCGGCGGCGGGAGCCCGCTCGGCGGTGGTGGTGGTTCGGGTGCCGGTGCGGCGGGCGGCGGGCGGCCCGGTGGCGCCGGCGGTGGCGGCGGCGGCGGCGGGGCGCGCTGACCCATGGACTTCGCCGAGACGATCCGCGTCGCCCTCGGGGCGCTCCGCGCGAATAAGCTCCGTTCCCTTCTCACGATGCTCGGCATCGTGATCGGGGTCTCGGCGGTCATCGCGGTGGTCGCGCTCGGCAAGGGCGCCCAGCAGGCCGTGAACGACCGCATCTCCTCGCTCGGGACGACCCTCCTCACCGTCTCCCCGGGTCAGGCACGGGCGGGGGGCGTGATGTCGTTCGACGTCCGTTCGCGACTCCTCCTCGAGGACGCGATGGCCCTCGAGGAGCGCGCCACGGTGGTCACCGCCGTGCAGCCGGAGATGTCGAGCAACCTGCAGGTGCAGTTCCTCAACAAGAACGCGGGCACCCAGGTCGTCGGGACCACCGCCAACTTCCCCGAGGTCCGGAAGTACGAGCTCGCCGCGGGCCGCTTCTTCACGGAAGCCGAGGACCTGAGCCGGCAGCGCCTCGCCGTCGTCGGGCCGACCGTCCTCGAGAACCTCGGGCTCCAGACCCCCGAGGCGCTGGTCGGTGAGGATATCCGCATCCGTGGCATCCAGTTCACCGTCATCGGCGTCTACAAGTCGAAGGGGCAGGCGAATCCGTTCAGCAACCCCGACGACCAGGTCCTGATCCCGATCCAGACCGCGCGATTCCGCGTGATGGGCTCCAACCGGCTCCGGTCGATCTCCGTCCTCGCGCCGAACGAGCAGCAGATTCCGGACGCGATGGCCGACGTGCAGAAGGTGCTCCGGCGCGAGCACAAGCTCCGTGCCGACAAGCCGGACGACTTCCAGATCCGGAACCAGGCCGACTTCCTCAGCACCCTCGGCGAGACCACGCAGGTCTTCTCGATGCTCCTCGCCGGCATCGCCGCCGTCTCGCTCCTCGTGGGTGGGATCGGCATCATGAACATCATGCTGGTGTCGGTGACCGAGCGGACCCGCGAGATCGGGATCCGGAAGGCGCTGGGCGCCACCAAGGCGAACATCCTCTTCCAGTTCCTCATCGAGGCGGTGGTGCTCTGCCTCCTCGGGGGCGGCATCGGCATCGCCTTGGGCGCCGGGGGGGCCACGGCCTTCACCTCGCTCCTCGGCTGGAAGACCCAGATCGGGGCCTCCTCGGTGGGGCTCGCCTTCGGCTTCTCGGCGCTCGTCGGGATCCTCTTCGGCGTCTACCCCGCCCGGCGGGCGGCGGGGCTCGACCCGATCGTCGCCCTGCGGTACGAGTAGCAGCACCCGCGCGCGGGACCTGGGCGTAGTGGCCCAGGTCCCGCGGGGAGCCTAGATTCCCCCGCGCGATGCCGGACCTACCGTCTCCTGAGTCATCCGCGCCGGCCCCGAGGCCGTCGCTGGCGATGACGTCGGAGTATCACCCGCCCGAGCGGCACCACGTCGAGAGCGACCCCAAGGGGAAGCGACTCGCGATCCTGACGCTCACCGCCCTCGGCGTCGTCTACGGGGACATCGGGACGAGCCCGCTCTACGCGATGAAGGAGGCGTTCAGCAAGCCGGAGTACGGCCTCACCGCCGATCCGGCCACTGTCTACGGCGTCCTCTCCCTCGTGCTCTGGTCGCTGATCCTCGTGGTCAGCGTGAAGTACATCGTCTTCATCCTCCGTGCCGACAACCGAGGGGAGGGCGGGATCCTCGCGATGCTCGCCCTGCTCATCCGCGACAAAGCCACCCCGCGGGCGGAGCGCGGCGTCCTCGTCACGCTCGCGCTCTTCGGCGCCGCCCTGCTCTACGGCGATGGCATCATCACCCCGGCGATGTCCGTCCTCGGGGCGATGGAGGGGCTCGAGGTCATCTCCCCGCGCTCGAGCGCGCTCGTCGTCCCCCTCACGCTGGGCATCATCGTCGGCGTCTTCGCGGTGCAGCGGTCGGGGACGCACCGCGTCGGCGTCTTCTTCGGTCCGATGATGCTGGTCTGGTTCCTCGCCATCGGCGGCATCGGGCTGATCGAGGTGATCCGTCACCCGGACGTCCTCGTGGCGCTCAACCCGGCGTGGGGCCTTCGCTTCTTCCAGGTCCTCGGCTACAAGGGATTTCTCGCGCTCGGTGCCGTCGTCCTCGCCGTCACGGGCGCCGAGGCGCTCTACGCGGATATGGGCCACTTCGGGAAGCGGCCGATTCGCACCGCCTGGTTCTGGCTCGTCTTCCCCGCCCTCGTCTTGAACTACTTCGGGCAGGGGTCGCTCCTCCTCCGCGACCCGTCGGCGGCCACGAACCCGTTCTATCTCCTGGTGCCGCGCGAGCTCCTCTATCCGATGCTCGTCGTGGCGACGGCGGCGGCCATCATCGCCTCGCAGGCGCTCATCTCCGGCGCCTTCTCGCTGACGCAGCAGTGCATTCAGCTTGGCTATAGCCCGCGGATGACCGTGCGCCACACCTCGGCCAAGGAGTTCGGCCAGATCTACGTCCCCGAGATCAACGTCGCCCTCGGCGTCGGGACCTTCCTCGTCGTCCTCGGCTTCCAGTCGACGGCCGCCCTCGGCGCCGCGTACGGCATCGCGGTGACGGGGACGATGGCGATCACCTCCATCCTGTACTTCGCGGTCTGCCGGTCCCAGTGGCAGATCCCCCTCTGGCGTGCCGGACTCATCGCCACGGTGTTCCTGACCATCGACCTCGCCTTCCTCGGCGCGAATACCGTCAAGATCGCGCACGGCGGCTGGGTGCCCCTCGCGCTCGGCGTGGTCCTCTTCGTCCTGATGACCAGCTGGAAACGTGGGCGTCAGATCCTCAAGGAACGCGTCACCGAGATGGCGCTCCCGCTCGAGACCTTCCTCGAGGACATCCAGCGCCGGGCGCCGGTCCGCGTCCCCGGCACCGCCGTCTTCATGACCTCCGAGGCGAACGGCGTCCCTGTCGTCCTCCTGCACC
>JARIFA010000093.1 GCA_031127075.1 Gemmatimonadota bacterium
GCGAGCACCGCGTCGAGAGCGAAGCCCGACTGGATGATGTCGTTCGTCCCCGCGAAGACCGTCGCAAGATCGGGGCGCATCGCGAGTGCGGGGGCGAGTTGCGTCTCGAGCACCTGCCGCGTGCGACGCCCGCGGATCGCGAGGTTCGCGTAGGCGAGCCGCGGGGCGTCGGGATGCTGCGCCGCCTGCGATGCCGCCACGTGCGTCGCGAAGCGATCAGCCCATCCGCGGTAGCGATGCGGCGATCCCGCGAGGGGATCGTCGAGTCCCTCGGTCGACGAATCACCGAGGGCGACGTAGCGGGCGAACGGGAAGGCCATTGTCGAAAGCTATCGGAGACGGCCGCACGTGCAGGCCGACCGGGCCGCTGCCCGCCTGGCGCCATCGTAGATTCGATCCCGATGCCGCTCCACCCCGCGTACTTCGAGACCCGCTTCCGCTGCGAGAGCCCAGCACCCGACTGGCCGGCGCGCTTCGCGATCATCTCCGCCGGCGCCACCACGGGTGAGCGCTGGGATCCAACGCGCGAGGCGGCCGCCGATGCGCGACTCCTCGCGACGATCCGCGCGCGGGTCGACGCACCCGGCTGAGCGCACCGCGCGCCGTACCGCGCGATGGCGGGGGTCCGGTACGCCCCATACATTCGCCCCCGTTCGCGTTCCCCCTCCCCTCCAGTGGATCTCGCGTGTCCCACCCCGCGCTCCCCTCGCACGCCCGCATCGTCGTCATCGGCGGCGGAGTCATCGGTTGCTCCGTCGCCTATCACCTCGCCCAGATGGGGTGTCGCGACGTCATCCTGCTCGAGCGCCATCAACTGACCGCCGGCACCACCTGGCACTCAGCGGGGCTGATGGTGACGTTCGGCTCCACCTCCGAGACTTCCACCGCCTTCCGGCGATATACACGAGACCTCTACGCGCGCCTCGAGGCGGAGACGGGCGTCTCCACCGGCTTCCGGCCCGTCGGCTTCATCGAGCTCGCCAGCGACGCGGGGCGCCTCGAGGAGTACCGCCGCGTGTCGACATTCAACCGCTACTGCGGCGTCGACGTGCAGGAGATCTCCGCCGCTGAGGTGCGCGACCTCTTTCCCATCGCGCGCACCGATGACGTCCTCGCCGGCTTCTACGTCAAGGACGACGGCCGCGTGAACCCCGTCGACGTGACGATGGCGCTCGCTGCGGGCGCGCGGCTCGGCGGGGTGGCGATCCACGAGGGCGTCGCCGTCACCGACATCCTCCAGGCGCGGAACGCCGTCACCGGCGTGCGCACCACCGCCGGAGACATCACCTGTGAGATGGTCATCAACTGCGGCGGGGCGTGGGGCCGCGAGCTCGGCCGCCTCGCCGGCGTCACCGTCCCCCTGCAGGCCGCCGAACACTATTACCTCCTCACCGAGGAGATCCCCGGCATCTCGAAGGCGTGGCCCGTCCTCGAGGACCCGGCGTCGTACGGCTACTTCCGCGAGGAGGGGGGCGGCCTGATGATCGGGCTCTTCGAGCCCGTCTGCGCCCCCTGGCACGTCGACGCGATGCCCGCGGACTTCGCCTTCGGGGAGATCCCCCCCGACTGGGACCGCGTCGGCCCCTACCTCGAGACCGCGATGCGTCGCGTCCCCGTCTCGATGACCACCGGCGTGCGCAAACTCTTCTGCGGTCCCGAGTCCTTCACCCCCGACCTCCGGCCCTGCCTCGGCGAGTCCCCAGAGCTCCGCGGCTGCTTCGTCGCCGCCGGCCTCAACTCCATCGGGATCCTCACGGGCGGCGGCGTGGGCCGCGCGATGGCGCACTGGATGCTGCATGGCCGGCCCGACTGCGACATGACCGGCTTCCATGTCGATCGCCTCCATCCCTATCAGGCCACCCCCGAGTACCGACGCACACGGACGGTCGAATCCCTGGGCCTCGTCTACCAGGCGCACTATCCGAATCGCGCGATGACCACCGCCCGCGGCGCCCGCCGCGGACCACTGCACGACCGGCTCGCCGCGCGCGGCGCCTACTTCCGCGACGTGAGCGGCTGGGAGAGCCCGGGGTGGTACACCCCCGACGGGAGCATCCCGGGAGCGGAACCCCTCACCTGGGGACGCCCCGATTCCTGGGACGCCTGGAAGGCGGAGCATGAGGCCTGCCGCACCGGCGTGATCCTGATGGACATGTCGTTTATGGCGAAGTTCCTCGTGCAGGGCCGCGACGCCGGCACGCTCCTCGACCGCCTCTCGGCCAATCACGTCGACGGCGCCGCCGGTCGCGTGACCTACACCCAGTGGCTCAACGAGGGTGGCACCATCGAGGCCGATCTCACGGTCACCAAGCTCGAGCTCGGCTTCACCGGGACCGCCGGCGATCAGGCGTATCTCGTCGTCGCCTCCGACACCGCGCACCGCCATGTGCGCACCTGGTTGCGACGGCAGACGCCCGACGACGCGCACGCGACCACCACCGACGTCACCGGCGCCTACGCCCAGCTCAACATCCAAGGGCCGCGCTCGCGCGAACTCCTGCAGCGCCTGACCACCACCGACCTCTCGAACACGGCCTTCCCCTTCCGCGCGGCCCGCGAGATCGAGATCGGCTATGCGCGCGTGCTGCTCGTGCGCCTCACCTACCTCGGGGAACTCGGCTACGAGCTCTACATCCCGACCGAGCAGGCGGTGCACGTCTACGACCTCCTCGTCGCGGCGGGCGCCGACGTCGGCCTGCGGCACGCGGGCCTCAAGGCCCTCGCCAGCCTGCGGATGGAGAAGGGCTACCGCGACTACGGGCACGACATCGACAACACCGACGCCCCACACGAGGTCGGGCTCGACTTCGCCGTCGACCTGCGAAAGCCCGGCGGCTTCATCGGCCGCGACGCCGTGCTCACCGCCCGCGCGGCGGGCGCGCGGCGACGGCTCGTGCAGGTCCTCCTCACCGATTCGACGCCGCTCCTGCACCACGCCGAGGTCGTCCGGCGCGACGACGTGCCGATGGGATACCTCCGCGCCGCCTCGTATGGCCACACGCTCGGCGGCGCCGTCGGACTCGCCATGATCGAACGGGCCGACGAGCCGATCGACCAGCGTTGGCTCGACGCCGGCCGGTGGGACGTCGAGATCGCCGGCGCCCGCCATCCGGCCCGCTGCTCGCTCGCGCCCCTCTACGACCCCACCAACGCCCGCATCAGGGCCTGAGCCGGGCCGACCGCCCGGCCCGGCCCCACGGCCGCGGGATCAGTACCGCCAGCTCCGGACATCCGCCCCCGGCGGCGCCGTCAGCAGGATCCGCTCCACCGCCCACGGGAAGACCATCTGCGGATACCGCAGCCGCGAGTAGGCGTTCGAGCGCGTGTGATCCCCGTTCCAGCAGTGCTCGTCACGATCCCCGTAATCCACCACCGCATCGCTCGGCGGGGTCGCCGCACGCAGGAACTTCTCCACCTCGTAGACCGCGTTGTTGAGGTAGTAGTTGTCCATATCGCCCACGTAGAGGCGCAGCTTGCCGCGCAGCTTCGGGCCGAGCGTCGCCCAGTCGCGCTTGAGGATGTAGGAGAGGTCGTAGTGGTCACGCCAGTACGCCGCGACCGTCGTGTCGATCACGCCGGTGCGCCGGTTCCATATCGGTTGCGGATACCCGTCCGCCCCGACCGGTGAGTAGACGCTCTCCCAGACATCGTACTGGTCCCCCGAGCGTGACTTCGTGCCGAGCGCGAGCTCGCGGTGATTCATCTGCTCGAGCGTCGTCGCCACGTGCCCGAGGTAATTGCGCGTGCCAGGGCGCGGCGTCCGCTTGAACGGTCCCTCCGTGTAATACGCGTTGCGGTCCTTGTAGATGTCGACGACGGTGTAGTGCCGGAAATCGATCGGATCGGGGCAGGCCACCCAGGCGCCGTTGAACTCCTCCGGATAGAACATCTGCACCGCGAGCGACTCCCAGCCCCCCGTCGAGCCGCCGTACGCGAAGCGCGCCCAACCGGCGCCCAGCCCGCGGAAGCGCTTCTCGATCTCCGGGATCAGCTCATACATGATCGCGTCGCCGTACGGGCCGTTGTTCGCGGAGTTCACCGCGTACGAGTCGTCGTAGTAGGGCGTCGGGTGCTGGATCTCGACGAGCAGCATCCGCGGGAAGCCGGGCCCCGTCCACGTCTTATAGAGGTCGTAGCCGAGTTCCTGTTGGATGCGGTTGTAGCCACTGAGGTTGAAGCGGGATGAATAATCGGGGGCGAGGTTCGCGTCGGGCGGCGTCTCGCGCCACCCGCTCGGTGCGCTCGGAAAGTGGCCGTGGTTGATCACGAGCGGGTAGCGCGCCTGCGGATGCGTCTCGTACCCCTCCGGCAGCGTCACCCAGGCCGCGAGATACATGTCGGTGCCCCAGAATCGGCTCAACCGCTCGGAGCGGATCTTCACGTACTTGATGTACGTCGTCTCGAGGCGCGTCGGTTCGGGGAGCGTCGCGATCTCCTCCGTGAGCGCGAACTGCAGTCGGCTCGACCCCGTGATGGTGACCGTCATCGGCGCGGAGAAGAGGTTCCCCGGCTTCGCGTTCATCTGCTGGCCCTCGCCGCGGTCGGGCGGGAGGAGCACCGTATGGCCGTCGCTGCGCGTGAAGCGCTCGTAGCGATTGAGGAGCACCTGTACGCGATACCGCCCCGGCTTCAGCTCGCGGAGCGAGACCATCGGATACCCGAACGCCTCGGCGTCCACGCCACGCGTCGTGCCTGGCGCCCAGTCGGTCACATCGACGCCGTAGACCTGCGCCGATGCGACGTTGTCGGAGACCTGGGTGCGCGGCGTACCGGTGGTGTCGGTCGAGACGTAGAGGAGGAGCCGACCGTGCACCGGCGCCGTCACGCGGCCGTTTGGCAGAGTGATCGTCGCGCGGGGTTGGGCGCTGAGCGCGGCGGGGAGGGCGAGGGTCGCGAGGAGGCCCAGCGCGGCGAGTGCGCGGCCGGCAGGCGAGTAGCGGTGGAGGGGCACGAGCGGGCTCCGGTGAGGGATGCCCGAGAACTTAGGGCGCGGGCGGCGCGCCGCCACTCAGGGAAGACGCGGTGACACCGCGCGCCGATGGCTACTGCGCGCCGATGGTTACGGCGCGATGACCTCGAGCCCCGGGACCTTTTGAAAGTCGCGGACGTCGCGCGTCACGACCGCGTACCCGCGCGCGATCGCCGTCGCCGCGATCTCGAGGTCGTGCGCACCGATCATCCCGCCATTTCTCGTGAGATGGGCGCGCAGCGCCGCATAGCGTCGCGCTTCGGCGACGCCGAATGGGAGGACCGGGATGGTCTCGGCGACCCAATCGGCGAACGCGGCCCGTCGCATCCCGAGGGCGGGCGTCGGCGCGCGCTCCACGCCGAAGAGGAGTTCCCCGAGCGTGATCGCGGCGATGGCAATCCCCGTGCCGGGGCGACTGTGCAAGAGCGTGCGCAGATCGAGGACCCCTCGCTCCGCGGCGATCAGCACAGAGGTGTCGAGGATCAGGTCCACGGATCGTCGAGCGGCGGGAGTTCGGCGCGCGCGTCGCGAAGGTCCGCCTCGTATGCCGCCGCCTCATCCGCGGAGAGTCGCGGCGCCGTCTTCCACGCCTCGAGAAACGCCTCGAGCGGCATCGGCATCACCGGGGCGGGCGTCGGGCGTGTGGTCAGGTACGCCGCGACCGCCTCCCGGACCATCACCGAGCGCCCCACCCCCCGATCCGCCGCACGGCGATCGAGGGCATCGGCGAGGTCTGCCGGGATGCGAACGGAGAGGAGGGAATCTTTCATAGTCGATGAATTATATGACTATGTCATATTCTGTCAACCTTTTGTGGTTGTTGCACTTGCAAATGCGTCCGTGGCAGGCCGGCCACCCGTC
>JARIFA010000025.1 GCA_031127075.1 Gemmatimonadota bacterium
GAGGCCGTGCAGACGAAGGCGCCGTAACCGCCCCCCATCCGCGCGGCGAGCGTCGCGCTCACCGCCTCGGGGTTGTTCTGCGCGAAGGCGGCGTGCTCCACCACGAGCACCGCGTCGGCACCGTGCGCCCCGAGGGCGGCGGCGTGCGCCCCGATGCCCGGCGCGCCGAAGAGGACGGCGTGGACCTGCCCGCCACGGGCGTCCGCGATGGCGCGGGCGGCGGTGACAGCCTCGAGGGCGGCGCGGCGGAGATCACCGCCGCGCGTCTCGGCGAATGCGAGGACGTTGGTGGACATCAGAGGACCTTCGCCTCTTCCTTGAGGAGACGGACGAGTTCGGGGACGGCGGCGGTGCCTTCGCCGATGATGCGGCCGGCGGCGCGCTCCGGCGGGAGGGCGAGGGCGTCGAGCGAGAGCCGCGCGGCCGGGAGCTGCGCGGGCTTCGTCTCGAGCGGCTTCTTCTTGGCGGCCATGATCCCCTTCAGCGAGGGATACCGCGGCCGCGCGATCCCCTCGTCGATGGTGACGACCGCCGGGAGGGCGCACTCCACGAGCTCGTACGCCCCCTCGAGCTCGCGACGCATCTTCGCCGTGCGGCCGTCGAACTCAAGCTTGGAGATCGCGTTGACGCAGGGAAGGCCGAGCTGCTCGGCGACGATCGCGCCGGTGGCGCCGTGCGCGGTGTCGATCGACATCCGGCCGAACATGATCAGGTCGTAGCCGCCGTCCTTCAGTTCCGCCGCGAGCGCGGACGCGACGGCGAACGAGTCGACGACCGCGGCATCGTGCTTGAGCTGCACCGCGCGGTCGGCACCCATCGACATCGCCTTGCGCAGGGTCTCCTGCACGACGTCGCCGCCGAGGGAGATCACCACGACCTCCCCGGCGTTGAGCTTCTCCTTGATCTGGAGCGCGGCCTCGACGGCGTACCCGTCGAAGTCGGAGATGTCGAACTTGAGGCCCGCCTCGTCCACGGCGGTGCCGGAGGGGGCGATCTTGAAGCGGACGTCCATATCGGGGACGCGCTTGAGGCAGACGGCGATCTTCACGACGGGAATCCGGGTGAGTGACCCGCGGAAGTTACCGAGCGGTCCGAGGCGACGGGAGTGACGGCCGAGCCGTCACATGATCGGCGCCAGCTCGACCTCGGTCAGCGCCCCGCGATACCGCCAGAGGACCAGCAGGGAGACCCCCGCGAACACCACCCCACCCCAGGTGATGAGGGCTGGCGCCCCGCCCGTCACGGCCAAGACCGCGGAGGCGACCCCGAGCGCCACGAGGCGCGCCGTCTCGAGGGGGCGCGCCCACTGGGCCCGCTCGAAGACGCCGGCCACCCCGGCCAGCGCCACGACCACGAAGAAGGCCGCGGCCGCGAGGCCGGCGTCGAGCCCCTGAGCCGCCGAGCGGAGGACGAGGAACGACGCGATGAGCGCCACGGCGAACTGAACGAACCCGTACACCGCGAGCGGGGCCGGCACCGGGGGATCGAACTTCTCGAAGGTCTCCGCCGACACCTCGGCGGGACGCTCCGGCCCGCCGAGCGCCGCCGGCCGCCACCCCGGGCGGCCGAAGACGATCCGCAGGCGGTCGCCCCACGCCGGCGTCCGGCGGACGTCGCGCGCCATCTGCACGAAGACGTGCAGATTCGCCCACAGGGGGTTCCAGCTCCGCAATGGCTTCGTGATCCCGTAGACCGGCTCCTCCTCCTCGCCCTGGAAGGTGCCGAACCAACGGTCGAAGACGATGAAGACACCGCCGTAGTTCGTGTCCTGATACTTCGGGTTCACGCCGTGATGCACCCGGTGATGGCTCGGGGTGTTCAGCACCCACTCCGTGAGCCGCCCCATCTGCCCCACCGCCCGCGTGTGGATGAGGAACTGATAGATGAGGTTGAGCCCGTGGCTGACCACGAAGAGCTGCCACGGCATCCCGATCAGCGCGAGCGGGAGGTAGAACACCCAGGTCATCGCTTTGCCGATCGAGGCCTGCCGGAGCGCGACGGAGAGGTTGTACTCCTCGCTCTGGTGGTGCACCACGTGGCCCGCCCAGAGGACATTCACCTCGTGGGACATCCGATGCGACCAGTAGTAGCAGAAATCGACGAGGACGAACGCGGCCGCCCAGGCCGCCAAGGCCGCGCCGTCGACGGCCCAAGGGGCGGCCGCCTCCCCACCGCCGAAGATGGGCCGATTCGGCCACTCCGCGACGAAGGCGACGGTCCGCTGCACGCGCAGGTGCTCCGCCACCCAGATGAAGGCTCCGAGGGTGAGCGCCTTATCGAAGATCCCGACCATCTGGCTCAGCACGCCACAGCTCAGGTCGGAGAGGGCGTCATTGAGCCGCGAGATGCGCCGCCCCGTGCGCTGGCTCCAGAGGAGCTCGAGCACGATGCAGAGGAAGAAGAGCGGGATGGCGGCCTGGATGACGTGCACACCGAAATGATAATGCGGTGATGCCGCCCGGATTAGCTTCCGGAATGCCCCAGACCCCCGCCACCCGCCCCCTCGCCGTCGTCACCGGCGCCTCCGCCGGGCTGGGCCGCGAATTCGCCGCCCAGCTCGCCGCCCGTGGTTACGACCTCCTCCTCGTCGCCCGCGATGGCGCCCGTCTGCGGACCCTCGCCGACGAACTCGCCGCGCGCCACGGGATCGCCGCGGAGCCCTGGGCCGCCGACCTCGCCAGCGAAGCCGGCGTGACCCCGCTCGCCACCCGTCTCGCCGACGAGCCCCGCGTGGCGATGCTGGTCAACAACGCCGGGTTCGGCACCAAGGGACGCCTCGTCACGCGCCCCGAGGCCGAGCAGCGCGCGATGCTCGAGCTCCACGTCATGGCCCCGATGCGCCTCGCGCACGCCGTCCTCCCGGGGATGGTCGCCCAGAAGCGTGGCGTGATCATCAACGTCGCGTCGGTGGCCTCATTCACCGCGAGCCCCGGCAACGTCAACTACTGCGCCACCAAGGCGTACGAGCGCGTGATGTGCGAGGCGCTGGCGATGGAGCTCGCGGGGACCGGCGTCACCGTGCAGGCGCTCTGCCCGGGGTTCACGCATACCGAGTTCCACGGCCGGGCCAACATCGACAAGACGGTGGGGATCCCCGCCTGGGCGTGGATGGACGCCGACCGCGTGGTCCGCGAGTCGCTCGACGCCGCCCACGCGGGCGGCCCCGTCGTCGTCATCCCCGGCAAACGCTATCAAGCGATCGTCCTCGCGTTGCGGTATATGCCGCAGTGGGTCCGGCGCGCCCTGCAGCAGCGCTACGGCAAGGCGCGCACGTAGCCCCGCTCAGGTCGTCGGCGGACGCATGGCCTGGATGATCGGGCTCATGATCCAGTTGCCCGACTGACCGGCCGCCTTCCCGAAGCTCTGCGAGACGTCGAAGTCGATCAGCAGCGTCGTGGTGCTGTCGTCGACGATCGTCAGCGCGTTCCCGGGGAGCTGCACCTTGAGCCCCGACGACCCCCAGCTCGGCGTGATCAGCTGGCCGTCGGGCGTCGTCCCGCTCGGGAGGCCGGCATACGTCGTGGAGGTGGCGTAGATCAGCCGCGAGGCGGTGTCCGCCCCCTCGACCGCGATGTACGCGCCGCTGATCACGAACCGCAGCTGCGCATAGTTGGCCGCCGGGATGGAGAGCGAGTCGACGATCGCCTGCGTGGTGTCGGCGAGGGTGAGGAGGTCCACCGTGATCGGGTCATCCATCAGGATCACCCGGTCCGCCGTCGCGTCGTAGTTCGAGTCGGGCTGCAGGTAGATCTTCTCGATCGTCACCACGGCCTTCCGGATGTCGCCCGGGGCGTCGGTGAGCAGGAGGGTCAGGGCGCCACGCTGCGGTGCGAGCGGCGTGTCCCCGTCATCATCGCAGGCGGCGACGGAGACGAGGGCGATGACGGCGCCGAGGGCGGCGAGGAAGCGGACGGAGAGAACGGGCATCGTGTGTTCCGGTCAGGGGTGAGGCTGCCCCGCAGAATCGCCAGAATGATCGACGCCCCCAATCCGGGATTCACCCGGTCTTGGGGGCGCCTTTCCCGCGCCACAGTGTCCCGCAGACGCCCGACAGCGCGGGCGCCGAACGTCGCGAGGGTCAGCCGCCGAAGGCGTTCATCCCGGTGACGGCCTGACCGAGGATGAGGCTGTGGATGTCGTGCGTCCCCTCGTAGGTGTACACGCTTTCGAGGTTCGCCATGTGCCGCATCGACGCATACTCGGCCATAACGCCGTTCCCGCCGAGGAGGCGGCGCGCCTCACGCGCGATGTCGGTCGCGATGTTCACGTTGTTCCGCTTGGCGAACGAGACCTGCTGCGGCGTGAAGGTGCCCGCGTCCTTCATCCGCCCGAGGTGCAGCGAGACGAGCTGCCCCTTCACGAGTTCGGTGAGCATATCGGCGAGGCGCACCTGCTGGATCTGGAAGCCGCCGATGGGCCGCCCGAACATCACGCGCTCCTTGCTGTAGGAGAGCGCCTCCTCGTAGCAGGCGATCGCGGCGCCGAGGGCGCCCCACGAGATGCCGTAGCGCGCCTGCGTGAGGCACATGAGCGGGCTCTTCAGGCCGCCGGAGTTCGGCAGGATCGCGTCGGCGGGGAGATGGACGTTGTCGAAGACAAGCTCGCTCGTGTCCGAGGCGCGGAGGGAGAGCTTCCCCTTCTGCCCCTTGGCCGCGAATCCCTTGGCGTCGGTCGGGACGAGGAAGCCGCGGATGGATTGGCCGCTCTCGTCGCCATCCTCGGTCTTGGCCCAGACCACCGCGACCTGCGCGGTGGAGCCGTTCGTGATCCACATCTTCGCACCGTTCAGGATCCAGGTGCCGTCCGCCTGCTGGCGCGCGCGGGTGATCATCCCCGCCGGGTTGGAGCCGTAATCGGGCTCGGTGAGGCCGAAGCAGCCAATCGCCTCGCCCGTCGCCATCTTCGGGAGCCAGTGGCGCTTCTGCGCCTCGGAGCCGAACGCGTAGATGGGATACATCACGAGGGCGCCCTGCACCGAGGCGAAGGAGCGGATGCCGGAATCGCCGCGCTCGAGCTCCTGCATGATGAGCCCGTACATCACGTTGCTGAGGCCGGCGCAGCCGTATTCCTCGGGGAGGTTCGCGCCGAAGTAGCCGTTCGCCCCCATCTCGGCGATCAGCTCCTTGGGGAAGCGGCCGTCCACGTAGCACTGGCCGATGATCGGGAGGACCTTCTCATCGACGAAGGCGCGGACGGAGTCGCGGACCGCACGCTCCTCCTCGGTCAGCGCCGCGTCGATGTTGAAGAGGTCACCCTCCCGCGGCCGGAGCTCGGGGGAGGCGAGGAAGGTCGGGGTCTCGGTGCTGGCGGTCATCGGCGGATCCTGTCGAAAAAGACCCTCCAAATCTAACCGCGCGGGATGTGACTTCAGCTGGACGCCAATCGGACCGAGGGGAGGAGGACAGGTGCCGCGGCCTCCGGCCTTCAGCCAGGAGCGCGCGCTCCTCAGCAGACCGCGCGCTTCGCGCTCGGGACCGCCCCCACCTCACGGCACTTCCGCCGGAACTCCGCCCCGTGGTCGATCGGCAGCCCGGTCTCGTGCTGCCACTGATGCACCATCTCGTGCAGCAACGTCTCCAGCGCGGAGGCGAGCCCGTCGCGCCGGAGGTGGCGCGCCGAGATCGCGATCTCGGCCCCGCCCCCCTCCACCCCGGGCGCGTAGTGCCCGAGCCGACGGACCATCCGCCGCGAGACGCGGATCGGCACCACCCGGAGCCGCGCGTCGAAGCGCTCGCCGTTGAATCGCGTGTGCCATTCGGCGAGCTGCTCCGCAATCGACTCGTCCTCCGGGTGCGTGCGCTCCGGCGCGCGGGGCGGGGTCGTGTGCCGCGGGAGCGGGTGAGCGACGATCGCCTCGCGCGCCGCCTGCCGCTCCCAGTCGCGCCTGGCCATCACGAAGCGGACGATCTGCAGATGGATCTCCGTCGGTGCCGACGCATAGCCCTCGTGCACACGGAGGTCGAACCCCTTGATCGTGATGAGGACGGACCGATTCCGCGTGAGGACCAGCCGTCGCACGTGCTGCAGGCCGAGGGATTGCAGCTTCGCGAGGAAGGTGTCGGCCGCCCGCGCCGTCTCCTCCGCCTCCCACGCCGCCTCCTCCGCGTCGAGCGACTCGGGCGCCGGCGCGGACTCGGCGAATCCGAACCCGAATTGCAGCTCCAACGGATCGCTCATCTCGGGAAGACTCGGTCGCCGCGCGGCACGAAGTCGCCGGTCGGCGCATCCCACGTGCAGGCGCGCACCGTCATCGCGGCGGCCTCGACCTCGATCTCCTGGATCGCCGCGGGCAGATCGCCGCGGCGCCGGTCACAGAGCGTCGTGACCTGCGAGACGACCATCCGACGCCCGGCGGGCGCGTCGACCGCCTCGATGCGCGTCTGGTGGTCGTGGCCGTTGAGCACGAGGTCCGCGCCGGTCTCGAGCGCGTGTGCGATCCCGTCCGCGCGATCCACCAGCCCCCAGCGCTGCGAGAGGTCACCGCGGAGCAGGTTGTGATGGAAGACGAGAACCTTGAGGTCCCCGGCCGGCGCCGCGGCGAACGCGGCCCGCGCCTTCGCCCACTGGGCGGGCCGCAGCGCCCCCACCACGCTCAGGTCGCGCGCGCGCCGCGTGAGGGTATAGGGCTGCACGCCGTGGCAGGAGTTGAGCCCGACGATCGTCACGCCCGGCAACCGGAGCGTCGGTTCCTCGTCGACCTCGATCCAGCGGCGGTACCCACGCAGCAGCGGCCAGCGCAGCCCGAGTCCGACGGGCTGCCACCACCAGGCGACGTCGTGGTTGCCGGGGACGACGAGCACCGGGATCCGGAGCCGCAGCGCATCGAGCCAGGCGCGCGCGGTCCGGAACTGATTCTGGAAATTGCGCTGCGTCAGGTCCCCGCAGACCACCGCGGCATCGTACCGCCCCTCCACCACGCGCCGGGTGACGGCGGTGACGTGCGCGGCGACGGCGTGCCGCCCGAAGTGGACGTCCGAGACCTGGAGGAGTCTCACGCCAGCCGCGCGATGACCGCGTCGGTGTAGGCGTCGGTCCCGGCATCGCCGCCGACGTCGCGCGTGACGGTGCGGCCCTCCTGCAGCGTCGTCTCGATCGCGGTGCGGATGCGCGTGGCACGCGCATCGTCGCCGATGTGATCGAGGAGCTGACAGGCGGCGAGCATCACCGCCGTGGGGTTCGCCACCCCACGCCCCGCGATGTCGGGCGCCGTCCCGTGCACCGCCTCGAAGATCCCGCAGTCGATGCCGATGTTCGCGCCCGGCGTGAGACCGAGCCCGCCGACGAGTCCCGACGTGAGGTCGGAGAGGATGTCGCCGAAAAGGTTCGTCGTCACGATGACGTCGTAGCGCTCGGGCCGCATCACGAGCTCCATCGCGCAGGCGTCGACGATGCGGTCGTCGCTCTCCACGCGCCCCGCGTACTCCGCCGCCACCTTCCGCCCCGTCTCGAGGAAGAGCCCCTGCGAGCACTTCAGGATGTTCGCCTTGTGGACGATCGTCACGCGTTGCCGGCCATGCCGCAGCGCGTACTCGAAGGCGTAGCGGATCACGCGCTCCGCGCCGGCCCGCGTGACGACCGCGACCGACTGCGCGAGCGCGTGCGGGTCATCGCCGACCTTCACGTAGTTCTCGATGCCGATGTAGAGCCCCTCGGTGTTCTCACGCACGAGGACGAGGTCGACGTCTTTGAAGCGGGACGCCGGCAGCACCGTCCGCGCCGGCCGCACGTTGGCGTAGAGGTCGAACTCCTTCCGCAGGGCCACATTGATCGAGCGGAACCCCTTCCCCACCGGCGTCTCGAGCGGGCCCTTCAGCGCGAGGCGCGTGCGGCGCACGGAGGCGAGGGTCGCCTCCGGGAGCGGGTCGCCGTGCGCCTCGACCGCGGCCATCCCGGCGAGATGTCGCTCGAAGTCGAGGGGCGCCCCGGCCGCCTCGAGGAGGCGCAGGGTGGCGTCGGTGATGGCGGGGCCGATGCCGTCGCCGGGGATCAGGGTCACGAGGTGGCGTGTCGTCACGCAGCGGAAGCTAACGGAGCGCCACACACACCTCCACGCGCACCGCCCGCCACTGAAGGGAAGCGGCGCGATGCGAGACGCCCCTCCCCGGCCCCCGCCGCGGGGGCTACGATTCCCCCCGCACCCCGACCCCGGATCCCCCCAAATGACCCGTTGGCTGCAGGCCCTCGTGTGGGCCCTCGTCTCCCTCGTCGGCGCCGGCGCCTTCGGCGTCCTCGCGCTCCGCCGCGGCGAGACCATCAGCGCCGCCTGGCTCCTCACCGCCGCCGTCTGCACCTACGCCGTCGGCTACCGCTTCTACTCGAAGATCCTCGCGACCAAGGTCTTCGCCCTGGACTGGGAGCGCGCGACGACGGCCGAGCTCCGCGCCGACGGCCGCGACTTCGTCCCGACGAACAAGTGGATCGTCTTCGGCCACCACTTCGCCGCCATCGCCGGCCCCGGGCCCCTCGTCGGCCCGACCCTCGCCGCGCAGTTCGGCTACCTCCCCGGCGCGCTCTGGATCATCGTCGGCGTCGTCCTCGGGGGCGCGGTGCAGGATATGGTCATCCTCTGCTCCTCCGTCCGCCGCGACGGGAAGTCGCTCGGTCAGATGGTGAAGGATGAGATCGGCCCCGTCGCCGGCTTCACCGCGCTCGTCGCGGTCCTCGGCATCATGATCATCCTCATCTCCGTCCTCGCCCTCATCGTCGTGAAGGCGCTCGCGGAGAGCCCGTGGGGTGTCGTCACCGTCGGGCTGACCATCCCGATCGCGATGCTGATGGGCATCTACCTGAAGTACCTGCGCCCCGGCCGCGTCCTCGAGGTGAGCGCGATCGGGATCTTCCTCCTCGTGGTCGCGCTCTACGCGGGCCAGTGGGTCGCGCAGCACCCCACCTGGGCGACGACCTTCACCCTCTCGGGCACGACGATCGCGTTCGCGCTGATGGCGTACAGCTTCGCCGCCGCCGTGATGCCCGTCTGGCTCCTCCTCGCGCCGCGCGATTACCTCTCCGCCTTCGTGAAGATCGGCGTCGTCGTCGCCCTCGGCGCCGGCATCCTCCTCGTGCTCCCGCCGATCCAGATGCCCGCCGTCACGCGCTTCATCGACGGCACCGGCCCCGTCTTCGCCGGCAAGGTCTTCCCCTTCGTCTTCATCACCATCGCCTGCGGCGCCATCAGCGGCTTCCACGCACTCATCGCCTCCGGCACCACGCCGAAGCTCCTCTCGAACGAGACCGATGCGCGGATGGTCGGCTACGGCGCGATGCTCACCGAATCGATGGTCGCGACGATGGCCCTCATCGCGGCCTGCGTCCTCACCCCCGGCATCTACTTCGCGATCAATTCGCCGGCCGGGATCATCGGCACGACGGCCGAGGGCGCGGCGCAGGTCATCGCGGGGTGGGGCTTCACCCTCAGCCCGGGTGAGCTCACCGCCCTCGCCGCGCAGGTCGAGGAGACGTCCCTCCTCTCGCGCACCGGCGGTGCCCCGTCCCTCGCCGTGGGGATGGCGAAGATCTTCGCCGACGTCCTCGGCGGCGACGGGGCGATGGCGCTCTGGTACCACTTCGCCGTGATGTTCGAGGCGCTCTTCATCCTCACCACCCTCGACGCCGGCACCCGTGTGGGCCGTTTCATGCTGCAGGACCTCGGCAAGCACCTCTGGGCGCCGTTCGGCCGCGTCTCGTGGTATCCCGCCGTCCTCCTCGCCTCGGCCCTCTTCGTCTCCGCCTGGGGCTACTTCCTCTATCAGGGCGTGACCGATCCGCTCGGCGGCATCAATTCGCTCTGGCCGCTCTTCGGCATCGCGAACCAGCTCCTCGCGACCGTCGCCCTCTGCCTCGGCACCACCGTCATCATCAAGATGGGGAAGGCGCGCTATGCCTGGATGACGCTCCTCCCGATGTGCTGGCTGGTCGTCGTGACGATGACCGCAGGCTGGATGAAGCTCTTCTCCCCCGATCCGCGGATCGGCTTCCTCGCGCACGCCGACGCCGTGCAGGCCGCGCTCGCCGCCGGCACGCTGCCGCCCGGCGTGAAGGACGCCGCCGGCGCCGCGCGCCTCCTCTTCAACGACCGGCTCGACGCCGCCGTCGCGGGGATCTTCCTCCTCGCGGTCCTCATCATCCTGATCGACTCCGCCCGCGAGTGGTTCCACGTGCTCGGCGGCCGCAAGCCGATGCAGACGACCGAATTCCCCGCCATCCCGCGCGGCACCGTCACCGCCGAGATGCGCGTCGAACTCAACGCCCCGCCCTTCTGAGATCCCCGATGCCACGTCACCACGACACCACGCCTTCCCTGACCGCGACGCCTATGGGCCGCACCGCGCGACACCTCACACGGCGCGTCACGCGGTCGCTCGCAGTGGCGCTCAGCGCGCTCACGCTGACGACGCCCGCCGTCGCCGCCGCTCAGGCCCCCACCCCGTTCGACCTCTCCGTGCGCAACATCATGCGCGGCCCGGAGCTCTACGGGCGCGAGCCACAGGGCGTGCGCTTCACCGCGGACGGCGCGTGGCTCTACTTCCGCTGGCTCGCCCCAGGCGCGGCGTGGAACGAGGAGCTCCAGCCCTATCGCGTCGCCGCCCGCGCCGGCGCCACGCCTGAGCGTGTGACGGACGCGCAGATGGACTCCGTCGCACCGATGCTCGCCGAGGGTCGTGCCTGGGCCGGCGCCGCGATCGCGCCCCGTGGGGGGCGCGTCGAGGCGGTCGTCGCGAACGGCGACCTCTGGCTCCGCACCCGCGTCGGCGCCGCGGTCACCCTCCGCCGCCTCACGCAGACCAACGCGAGCGAGGGAGAGCCGCAACCCGCGCTCGACGGCCGCACCCTGCTCTTCGTGCGCGACAACAACGTCTACGCGCTCGACGTCACCAGCGGGCTCACCCGCCAGCTCACCGACATCCGCAGCGGCGCCGCCCCGAAGGAGCCGGAGGCCCCGACGGCGCAGCGCGCCGCGCTCGCGGCGCAGCAGCGCGCGCTCCTCGAGGTCGTCCGCGATGAACTGAAGGCCGACTCGATCGCCAAGGCGGCGCGCACCGCCGCCGAGTCCCGCCGCCTCCCGACCGTCTGGATCCCGACCGCCGAGCGCATCAGCAGCGTCACCGTGTCCCCCGCCGCGAATGCGGCGCTCATCACGACGTACACGCCGCCGCAGAACGCCCGCGGCTCCGACGTCCCTGATTACATCACCCCCGACGGCTACCCGCGGATGATCCCGGGGCGCACCAAGGTCGGTGACGCGCAGGGCGTGACGAAGGTCGGGCATCTCGACCTCACCACCGGCGTGGTCACCTGGCTCCGCCTTGCCCCCGAGGGCGGCACGGCGGGCGACGTCCGCGTCGGCGAGTGGTCCGACGACGGCGCGCGCGCGCTGGTCTTCGTCACCTCGGCGGACTTCAAGCATCGGTGGCTCTGGGCCGTGACCGCGGGCGGTGGTGCGACGACCCTCCTCGACCAGCTCCGCGACGAGGCCTGGGTGAACGGCCCCTGCTACGGCTGCATCGGGTGGACGCCGGATGGCGCCGCGTGGTTCGTCTCAGAAGAAAGCGGCCACAGCCACCTCTATACCGTGCGCGCCGACGGGACGGGAAAGACCGCGCTCACCAGCGGCGCGTGGGAAGTGCTCGCCGTCGAACGGAGCCCCGACGGCGTCTCCTTCGAGCTCGTCACCTCGGAGCCCTCGCCGTTCACCCGGCAGGCGTACCGGATGCCGATGCGCGGCGGCCCCCGCACGCGCCTCACCACCGGCGACGGTGGGCACGCACCGGTGATCCATCCGATCGATCGCCAGCGCCTCGCGACCGTCTATTCCACGCCGAACACCCCGCCCGAGCTCTTCCTCACGCGCGCGGGCGAGGCGACCGCCGCGATGGCGCGCCTCACCACGAGCACCACCGCCGAGTTCCGCTCGTACGCGTGGAAGGTCCCGCCGATCGTGATGGTCGACGGGCTCGACGGCGTGAAGGTCCCCGCGCGGCTCTACGCGCCGACGGCGTTCGGGAAGCCGTCGAACGGCGCCGCGGTGATCTTCGTGCACGGCGCGGGCTACCTGCACAACGTCCACAACTGGTGGTCCACGTATTCGCGCGAGTTCATGTTCCACCACCTCCTCGCCGAGCGCGGCTACACCGTCCTCGACATCGACTATCGCGGCTCCGCGGGCTACGGCCGCGACTGGCGTACGGCGATCTACCGGTGGATGGGGGGCGCGGACATCGACGATCAGGTCGCCGGCTCCAAGTACCTCACCGCGGCGCACGGGATCGACCCCGAGCGCATCGGGATCTACGGCGGTTCCTACGGCGGCTTCACCACCTTGATGTCGCTCTTCACCAAGGCCGAGTACTTCGGCGCCGGCGCGGCGCTCCGCTCGGTCACCGACTGGGCGAGCTACAACCACGGCTACACGGGGCGGATCCTCAACCTCCCGCAGACCGACACGCTCGCGTATCGCCGCTCCTCGCCGATGTTCTTCGCCGAGGGGCTCGTCGACCCGCTGCTCATCGCACACGGGATGGTGGACACCAACGTGCAGTTCCAGGACGTGGTGCACCTCGCACAGCGGCTCATCGAGCTCGGCAAGGTCGACTGGGAGATGGCGGTCTACCCGGTGGAGGACCACGGCTTCGTGCGCCCAAGCTCCTGGACGGACGAGTACCGCCGGATCCTCGAACTGTTCGACCGCACGATCGGCCCGAACGGGTCGAAGGGGCGCCGATGAGCGCCTGGTTCGCGCGCGCCGCGGCGACACTGCGGCGCATCCTCGGGGCGCCCGACTACGCGGCCTATCTGGCGCACCATCAGGCGTGCCACCCCGAGCGCGCCCCGCTCGGCGAGCGCGAGTTCATCGCCGAGCGACTGGCGGCGCGCTACGAACGGCCGGGCTCGCGCTGCTGCTGACGGCCCGCGGGGACGGCGACCGCGAGCAGTAGCGTCGCCGCCCCGGCCACCGCTGACGCGACGCAGAACGCCGTCGCCGGCCCGAGGCGCTCCCAGGCGATCCCGAAGACGATCGACGCCGGGAGCGCCCCCACACCGAGGGCGGCATTGAACCAGCCGAAGGCGACGCCACGTCGATCCTCGGGGACGAGATCGGCGACGAGCGCCTTCTCCACCCCTTCCGTCGCGCCGAAATAGAGCCCGTAGACCAAAAAGAGCGCCCAGATCTGCCACGTCGCCGTCGCGAGCCCGAAGCCGAGATAGGTGAGCGCGTAGACGGCCCATCCCCACAGGATGACCGGGCGCCGACCGATCCGGTCGGAGAGACGCCCCCCGACGATGTTCGTCCCCGACTTCACTACGTGGAGCAGCGCCCAGAGGATCGGGATCTGCGAGACGGGCACGCCGAGCGACGACGCGCGCAGCAGCAGGAAGGCGTCGCTCGAGGCGGCGAGGGTGAAGAGGAAGAGGACGCCGAGGAAGCGCCAGAAGTCGGGGCCGAGCGTGCCGTCGACGCGAGCGAGGAGCGAGCCGTTCGGCTCGCCGGATGCCATGGCCGCGACCGGCGGAGTGCCATTCAGCGGCGCGCCATTCAGCGCCGCCCCGTTCAGCGCCGCCCCGTTCAGCGCCGCCCCGTTCAGCGCCGCCCCGTTCAGCGCCGTCTCGCCCCGCACCCGCCCGGCCGTCGGGATCTCCCGCACCCACCAGACGACCATCACCAGCGCGAGCAGTCCGGGCACCGCGGCCCAGAGGAAGAGCGAGCGCAGCTCGACCCAGCCGAAGTGCAGGAGCGCCCACGCGAGCAGCGGCCCGACCACCGCGCCCGCCGAGTCCGCCGCCCGGTGCAGGCCGTACGCGAGCCCGCGATGTTCGGGCCCGACCGCATCCGCGATCAGCGCGTCACGCGGCGCGGACCGCACCCCCTTTCCGAAGCGATCCGTCACGCGGATCGCGAGCACCTGCCCCGTGCTCTGCGCGAGCCCGATCAACGGCCGCGCCACGGCCGCCAGACCGTATCCCAGCACCACGAGCGGCTTTCGCCGACCGATGCGGTCGGACCACCACCCGGACGGGAGGCGGAGGAGCGCCGACACGCTCTCCGCCACCCCCTCGATCACGCCGAGCCCCGCCGCCGTCGTGCCGAGCACGGTCGAGAGGAAGAGCGGAAGGAGCGGATAGATCATCTCGCTCGCCACGTCAGTCAGGAAACTCACGGTGGCGAGCACGCGCACGGTGGGTGCGAGCGGTGCTCGGTCGGCCATCACGGCCATCGTACCCCGGAACCGGGTCGCACGGTCACCCACCGGGCTTGCGACTCCCGCGCCGGGAAGGCGCGCAGGTAGCGCGCGCGCCACCCGGCGGTCACCGCCTCGGCGTCCGCGGTGTCGACCACCGCCCAGACCGCGCCGCCGAATCCCGCGCCGAACGCACTCGCCGCGTGCGCGCCCGCGTCCATCGCGGTGCGCGTGAGGAGCATCGTCTCCGGCACCTGGTTGCGCAGCACGAGCTCGGCGAGCTGCTGCGACTCCACCGCGAGCGCGCCGAGCCCGCGGGCGTCGGCCGCGCGGAACGCCTCCAGCGCCGCGGGGACGATCCGCCCGGTCTCCGCGCGGAACTGCCCCAGCCGCGCGAGGAGGCCGTCAGGGTCCGCGCCGCCGCGCGCCACGCGGGTCAGCCGCTCGAGCGCATCCGGCCCCGACGCCAGCGCACTGCGGAGCGAGAGATCAGCGCGCCCCGTCGCCGCATTCCACGCCGCGACGAGTCCGCGCAGCTCGTCGGCGGCGCGATTGTAATCCGCCATCGCCCCGGCGGTCTTCGTCGCCTTCACCCCGCTCACCGCGATCACCAGACTCCACGCGACCGGGAAGGGCGCGCGCCCCAGCGTCGCGGCCGGGAGATACGCGAACATCCCCACCTGGTCCGCGAGGTTGCAGCAGATCGCGATATGGTCCTGCGCCCCGCCGCGCGTCCCCACGCCGTCATCGCCGGGGAAGGGCCCCCACGGCCCGCCCATCTCGATCGCCGCCGCGTACTCGGCGAGCGCGAGCGGCGCGAAAAGATAGTCGCGCCAGACGCGGCGCTCGCGGAGCCGGTTGGCCTCGGCGACCGCGATGGTGAGAAGCACCACCAGTGCGCTCGAGCTCGAGAGCCCCGAGGAGCGCGGGAGGTCGCTGTGCGTCGTGACGCGCACCCCGTGCCGCAGCGGGGCGAAGTCGCGGGCCATCCGGCGGGCGACGGCGGCGACGTAGGTGGCACCCTGCGCGGCACTGGCGCTCGCGTCGCGGCGTAGCGGGGCCCGCGTCCGTCGGTGCGTGACCTCGTCGACGACTTCGAGGATCGGCCGGTCGATCGGTTCGATCGTCGCGGTGATGCCGAGCGCGACGGCGCAGGTGAGCGAGGGCCCGCCGCCGTAGTCGACGTGCTTCCCGAAGAGCTCGACACGCCCGGGGACGAAGAGCGTGCGTGTAGTCATCGGCGGCGCACCATCCGAGCGGTCCGGCGGCATGTCAGGGGCGCGGGACGCGGCCCGCGAGGACGCGCTCCACGGCGGCGACGTCGCCTCGGCGTGAGAGGTCGAGGACCCCGAGCCGCTGCCGCACAGCCGTGAAGCGGACGCCACGCTTCATCGCGCGCCGGACCGCGTCCACCAGCTCGAGCTCGCCGCGCACCGAGGGCCGCACGGCCGCGCACTCGGCGAAGATCTCGGAGGTGAAGCGCCAGAGGTTCATCGAGACGAGCTTCTCCGCGGCGCGCAGCAGGGGATGCCCCGCCGGCGGCTTCTCCGCGATCTCGCGGAGCACCCCCTCCGACGACACATCGAGAAGGGCGAAGGCGCGGACACGGTCCTCGGGGATGTTCCCCTGCGCGGTGAGTGCCGCGGCCTCATAGGCAATGAGCCCGGGACCGTCGAGCGCGACGAGGGCGCGCACCGACGCCGCGGGGTACAGGTTGTCGGCGTTGCACATCAGGAAGTGCGCGCGCCCCTGCGCATCCCGCGGCGCCACGGCGGTCACCGCTGCTTCGGCGGCGCGGAGTGCGTCTGCAGTGCCCCGCGGCTCCGCCTGCTCGGCGAAGTGCACGCGCACCCGAGCTGGTGGCGCCTCCACCGTGTACCGTCGGCGGATCGCCCCTTCTCCCGGCGCGACGACGAAGACGACGTCGGTCACCCCCCCCTCGGCGAGCGCATCGAGCACGTGGTCGAGGAGCGGATGCCCTGCGACCGGGATGAGCCCCTTCGCACCGGCCGCGGCGGCCGCCGCCTGCGCCTCGGAGAGCGCGGCGCCGTCTTCCGCCTGCATCCGCGTACCGAGGCCGCGCGCGAGGATGACCGCCGTGGTGGCGCGGGGGGCGGCCAGCGTCATCGCATCCCCCGCGCCGCGCGACTCACGCCGCGTCGGCGGCGCGCCAGAAGCCCTGCAGCACCGACCGCACGCCGAGGCCGCTGCCGACGAAGATCACCGCCCAGGTGAGCGCGAGGGTGCTGCGCCCCGCGAGCGCCGCGCCGACGCCGAAGAGCGCCGCATACACGAAGAAGATGCCGAGCACCCAACCGAGCATCGCCTGCGGGAGCGAGTCGGGCGAGGCACCGAGGCCCGTGCGGGCCCGCACGGCGGCCCACCCCGGCCCGGCGGGCCGGACGAGCCGATAGAAGCGCTCCAACACGGCCGCGTCGGTCTGCGGGCCGAGGAACGCGGCCGCGAGCCACGCGAGCGTCGTCACCAGGACCGTCACGAGGAGCGTCGTCGTCGCGTCGAGCGCGACGCCCTGCCCCTTCGCGAGATGCAGCCCGATCGCCGTCACGAACGACGCCGCCATCGCCGCAATCTCCGCCGCCGCGTTCACGCGCCACCAGTACCAGCGGAGCAGGTAGAGGAGCCCCGTTCCCGCGCCGATCGAGAGGAGCAGCGTGAACCCCGTCGACGCCGTGTCGAGATAGCGGGTCACCAGCGCGGCGATGAGCATCAGACCCGCCGTCACCAGCCGCCCCACCTGTACGTAATGCCGCTCCGTCGCGTCCGGGCGGAGGAAGCGCCGGTAAAGGTCGTGCACCAGGTACGACGTGCCCCAGTTCAGATGCGTGACGATCGTCGAGACGTACGCCGCGAGGAGCCCCGCGATCATCAGGCCGAGCCACCCGACCGGAAGGAAGGTCAGCATCGCCGGGTAGGCGATGTCGTGGCCGATGAGGTTCCGCGGGACGTCGGGGAAGGCGCGCGCGAGGTCGTCGAGCGTCGGGAAGACGAGGATCGAACTCAGCGCGACGAGGATCCAGGGCCAGGTGCGCATCCCGTAGTGCGCCACGTTGAAGAAGAGCGTCCCCGCGAGGGCGTCCTTCTCGCTCTTCGAGGCGAGCATCCGCTGCGCGATGTAGCTCCCGCCCCCCGGCTCGGCGCCGGGATACCAGACCGACCACCACTGCACCGTAAGCGGGAGGAGGAAGACCGCGACGAAGGTCTTCCAATCCGCGGTGTCGGGGAGGAAAGCATACGACTCGGCCGGTAGCTTGGCGAAGAGCCCGGCGAGCCCACCCACCTCGGGGCGCTGCAGAGAGAACCAGGCCGCCGCGACCGCCCCGGTCATCGCGATCCCAAACTGGATGAGGTCCGCGACGAGCACCCCCCAGAGGCCCGAGATCACCGCGAAGCCGACGTTGAGCACCGCACACCAGAGGAGGGTGCGCTCCATCTCCCAGCCGAGGAGGATCGACGCGATCTTCACGGCGGCGAGGTTCACCGTCGCCATGATGACGACGTTGAAGACGAGCCCGAGGTAGACGGCGCGGAACCCGCGTACGAGGCTCGCCGCGCGTCCGGAGTAGCGGATCTCGTAGAACTCGAGGTCGGTGAGCACCCCCGAGCGCCGCCACATCCGGGCGTAGAACATCACCGTTGCCATCCCCGTGAGGAGGAAGGCCCACCAGACCCAGTTCCCCGCCACGCCGCCCTGGCGGACGAGGTCGGTCACCAGGTTCGGAGTGTCGGTGGAAAAGGTCGTGGCGACCATCGAGATGCCGATGAGCCACCACGGCGCCGCGCGCCCGGAGGTGAAGAACTCCGCCGTGCTCTCCCCCGCACGGCGCGCGAGGAAGATCGCGGGGATGAACGCCGCCGCCAGCGAGACGACGACGATGACCCAATCGAGCGTCGTGAGCCGCATCAGCGCGTCCCTCCCCAGTTCCCGCGGGTGAAGTCGGGGAACGCCATCGGCGCGCTCCCCTGCGCCACTGACATCTGGCTCAACGGCATCGGCGCGCTCCAGCTCGCCGCGTCATAGACGTCGAAGTCGGGGACGATCCCCTCGCGCATGCACTCCACGAGGCGGTACGCCATGATGAAGTCCATCCCGCCGTGGCCGCCCTTCTTCCGGGCGAGCTCGCCAATGCGAGTCCAGAGCGGATGCTCGTGCGTCGCCTTCCACTTGTCGATCGAGCCGAAGCGCTCCCCGCCCTCCTGCCCATCGATGTAGATGCGCGCCGGGTAGTCCTCGAAGACGCCCTTCGTCCCCTGCACGCCGTTGAGGCGCGAGTAGGGGCGCGGGTTCGAGACGTCGTGCTGCAGGAGGATGTTCCGCCCCTTCGCCGTCATGATGAGCGACGAGTTCAGATCCCCCGTCACGAACCGCTCGGTCCACTTCGGGTTCGACCGGTCAGCGACCGTCGCCTCACGGTGGAGCGTCAGCCCCCGCTCCGGCGTGCTCATCGAGACGAGATACGTCATCCGATCGCCGGCGTGCAGGTCGAGATACCACGCCACCGGGCCGAGCCCGTGCGTCGGGTAGAGGTTGCCGTTCATCCGCGTGTGCCAGCCGCGGCGCCAGAGCCCTTCATCCCGGTTCTCGAAGAGGATCTCGCGCAGGTCGTGCAGGTAGGCCGCCGAGGCATAGAGCACCTCCCCGAGCACGCCGTCGTGCACGAGGCGGTTCACGAGCATCTCGTTGTAGCCGTAGTTGCAGTTCTCGAGTTGCAGGCAGTGCCGCTGTGCCGCCTCGCTCGCGTCGACGAGCGCCCAGAGATCCTGCAACGTCGCCCCCACCGGGCACTCGGAGCCGCAGTGCTTCCCGGCGCGGAGTGCGGCGAGGAGCACCGGCACGTGCCACTCCCACGGCGTGGCCGTGTAGACGAAGTCGATGTCGTCGCGCGCGGCGAGCCGCTCGAAGCCGCGCTCGCCGTCGTATGTCGTGGGGGCGGCCATCCCGGCGTCGGTGCACATCTTCACCGCGCGGGCCATCTTCTCGGGCACCGTGTCGGCCACGGCGACGATCCGCACGCCGTCGATCGCGAGGAGCTCGGAGAGCACGCTGCGCCCGCGGAGCCCCGTCCCCACGATCCCGATCCGCACCGTCTGGTGGCGGGCGAAGGGGACGCCCTTCATCGAGCGCGCGCCCGCCGGACGCGGCGGCGCGGCGTCCGGGGTCCGGACGGCGGAGATCGACTCGGCGATGGCGGGGAGGGGCGTCAGCGCCCCGGCGGCGGCGAGGCCGGCGCCGGTGGCGAGGGCCTGCTTCAGGAGGTCACGACGATGGAGCTCGGTCACGGGCGGGGGGCCTCGGGACGGGGGTGAATCAGGCGGGCTGACGGACCTCGGAATGGTCGCCCAACACGACCGCCCCCGTAACCCCCTCGACCACGCACGCGTCACCGATCATCGAGTCGTGCAGCGTGCACCCCGACACCCGCGTCCCGCTCCCCAGGATCGTGTCGCGCAGCGTCGAGCCGGCGACCGTCGTCCCCGCCGGGATCACCACGTTCGGCCCGATCGTCGAGTCGGTCACCGTCGCTCCCGCCTCGATCCGCACCGGCGGGATCACCGTCACGCCCGGCAGCGCGGGCGCATGGGCCCGCCCCTTCTCCAGCATCACCCGGTTCGTCTCGAGGAGCGTGTCGAGCTTCCCCGCGTCGTACCACCCTTCCACGTCGATCACGCGGAGCTTCGCCCCGTGGTCGATCATGTACTGGAAGGCGTCGGTGAGGTAGAACTCCCCCTTGTTGGCGGGCTGCGCGAGCACGTACGCGATTCCCTCGTACAGGAGCCGCCAGTTCCGGATGTAGTAGAGGCCGATGTTCGCGCGCTTCGAGATCGGCGTGTCGGGCTTCTCGACGATCCGCGTCATATGGCCGGCCGCGTCGGTCACCACCACGCCGAAGCGCTGATAGTCCTCGACCTCCTTCACCCAGATGATCCCGTCGTCCTCGCAGTCACGGATCACCGACAGGTCGGCGTCGAAGATCGTGTCGACGAAGATGATCAGCACCGGCTGGTCGACGTGCGCCTGCGCGAGCGCGAGCGCCCCCGCGGTGCCGTCCTGGACGCGCTGCTCGACGAAGACGCCGGGGATCCCGTACGCCGACGAGGCGTGGCGCTCGACCGTCTCCTTCAAGTGTCCGGTGATGTACACCACCTGCTCCACCCCGCCCAGCCGCGCCACGTCATCCATCACGTAGTCCATCACGGGCTTGCCGGCCACCTTCAGCATCGGCTTCGGCACCGTGTGGGTATGGGGCCGCAGCCGCGTCCCCTTGCCGGCGAGCGGGATGACGACCTTCATCGCGCGCGAGACCTCAACGGGCCGCGACGAGGCGGTCGCGCAGGCGCCCGAGGCGACGACGCACCGAGCCGTCCATCACGGTGTCGCCGACGCGCACGACGATGCCACCGAGGATCCGCGGATCCACCGCGACGTGCGGCACGACGGTCTTCTGGAGGGCCGCCGAGAGCGCCGCGGCGATCGAGGACTGCGCGGCCGCATCCATCTCGCGCGCCACCGTCACGCGCGCGTGCACGCGCCCTTCGGCCTCGTCGAGCAGCGAGTGGTACTCGGTCGCGACCGCGGGCAGGAGCATCTGCCGCCGGTTGGAGACGAGCTTCTGCACGAAGCGCACGAAGGTCGGCGCGGGCGCCACCGGGCCGAGCGCCTTAGCGAGCACGGCGTTCTTCTCCGCGGCGCCGATCTGCGGCGCTTCGAGGAAGCGACGCAGCGTCTCGTCCCCCGCGACGGCATCGCCGAGCGCGCCGATCGCGGCGCCCCACGCGGTCGGGTCCCCTGCCTTGCGGGCGAGGACGAGCAGCGCTTCGGCGTAATTCCGCGCGATCGAGACCTCGCGCATCACTTGCCCCCGAGCGAGGTGAGGTACTGCTCGACGAGCTGGCGGTCGGCGGCCGCGTCGAGCTTCTGCCCGATCAGCTTGCCGGCGCCCGCGAGCGCGAGGTCGACCGCCTCGCGGCGGAGCTCGGCGATCGCCTTGGCCTTCTCGGCCTCGATGCTCTTGTGCGCGTTGTCGATCATCTCGGCCTGCTGCTTCCGCGCCTGCTCGAGGAGCTCGTTGCGCATCTGCTCCGCCGTGGCGCGCCCCTCGGCGATGTACCGCTGTGCCTCGCCGCGCGCCGCCTCGATCGCGGCCTTCTGCTCGGCGATGAGCTTCGCGGCCTCGGCGCGGTCGCGCTCGGCGGCGGCGATCGCATCGCGGATCGCCTGCTCGCGGCCCGAGACGGCCTCGAGGATCGGCCCGAACGCGAAGGTCTTGAGCCCGATCATCAACAGGACGAAGACGATGATCGTCCACGTCATCAGGCCGAGGTGCGGGTCGAGGAGACCCGGCTTCGCGGCGGCCTCCGCCTCGGACGAGGCGAGGGCGGGGGTGGCCGCGGCGGCGAGAAGGACGAGGGCGGAGAGCGGAGCGCGCATGGTCGGGAGAGGAAGAGGTCGGCCGGGGCCGGGACGACGAGGCGGGAGCGGGACCGCGTGGGGCCGCGACGGCATCCGCCGCCGCGACCCCGCGCGGGGTCTGCTTAGAACTTGCCCTGGATCTGGAAGGCCACGACGACGCCGAAGAGCGCGGCGCCTTCGATGAGCGCCGCGAGGATCAGCGCGGCGGTCTGGATCTTGCCGGCGGCCTCGGGCTGACGGGCCATCCCCTCGACGGCCTGGCCGCCGATGCGGCCGATGCCCATGCCCGCGCCGATCACGGCGAGGCCGGCGCCGAGCCCGGCGCCGATGAGGGCGAGACCGGCCTGGCCGGAGATCCCGGCGGCCGCCTCAGCGGCGGCGGGGGCGGCGGGGGCGGCGGTGGCCGCAACGGCGGCCGCTTCCTGCATGAATGCGACGAACATCGGTGAAACCTCGGATGGAGTTCGGTCCTGCGTGGTCCTGCGCGCCGGTCGGCGCCGTCCGTCACTGAGCCGCGAGGCTCAACGGACTTCCCCCGGGCACTCGCCGGGGTACGGGGTGCTGCTAGTGGTGCGCCTCACGAATCTGTCCGATGAAGACCGAAGACAGGAGCGTGAAGATGAAGGCCTGGAGGAACGCGACGAAGAGCTCGAGCACCATGATCAGCGTCGCCATCACGAGCGGCGCGCCGGAGATCAGATTGCCGAACTCGAAGATGAGCCCCATCAGCGCGAGCACGACGATGTGCCCCGCCGTCATGTTCGCGAAGAGACGGATCGCCAGCGCGAACGGCTTCGTCAGCTTCCCGATCATCTCGACCGGGCTCATGATCAGGAACATCAGCGGCCGCATCGGCGCCGGCAGCTCGTTGTTCCAGTAGAAGATCGTGTTGAGATAGCCCACGCCATTGGCCCGGATCCCCGCGATCTCCACCGTGAGGAAGGTCAGGATCGCGAGCGTCGCCGTGACCGAGATGTTCCCCGTCGCCGTCGACCCGAACGGCACCAGGCCGAGCAGGTTCAGCGTGAGGATCATGAAGAACGCGGTGAGCAGATAGGGGACGAACCCCTCGCCGTGGTGCCCGACATTCGGGAGGATGACCTCGTTCCGGATGTAGAGGATCATCGCCTCGATCGCGTTGGCGCCCCCGGTCGGGACCCCCCCGCGCGTCACCGCGCGGGCGTGCGCGCGGCGCACGAGGAGCATCACGAGGAAGAGGAGCGCCGCCCCGATCCAGAGCATCACGACGTGCTTGGTCGGGGAGAGGTCGATCTCCAACGGCCCCACGTGGATCGGCTGCCACTTGGGGAGCGTGCACTCCAGGAAGAACGGGAACTTCCAGTACGGGATCTCGACGTGGTCGCCGTTGGTGATGTGCGGCGTGATGATGTCGACCTTCCCCTCGTGCCCCGCCTCGGGGACGTGGCAGGCGCTGCCGGTGCCCGCCGCGTGGGCGGGGCTGGCAGCGAGGACGAGGAGGGCGAGCGTGGCGACCAGCGAGCGGAGCGTCATTGTCTCAGGAAGAGAGGCTCGAACAGCATCGTGACGAAGAAGAAACCGACCAGGCTGACCAGCGCCGTCCCCGACGGGAGTCCCAGCACCGGGATGCCGAGGAAGGCGTACCCGACGACCACCGCGAAGCGGATCAGGGAGCCGAGCCCCCAGCCCGCGATGGGATTCGACGTGACGAACGGCCGAGCCACGGCGAAGGTGAGCGCCTGCACGACGACGGCGATCCCGGCACTCGTCCAGAGCGCCTCGACGGCCCGAGGGTCCGTGAGACGACGCGTGACGAGCCACGCGATCCCCCCGACGAGGAGCGCGGTGAGCGCCGTGAAGGCGGCCCCACGTCTCATCGGGTCCCCCCGCCCTGTCGCTCGGCTTCGCGTCGCTGGTCGGCCATCAGGCTCCGGTACATGGAGTAGATGGAGGCGGCCAGGCCGGTGAAGACGCCGAGGAGGAGGAAGAGGGGTTCCGTGCCGATCCGTCGATCCACCCAGCGCCCCGCGTACAGGAAGAGGAGGATGGAGCCGACGAGCTGGAATCCGAGACCCGCGTACTTCGCCGCCGCCCCGATCGAGGACGGATCAGAATCGGAGGACGGCCGAGGGTTGTTGGACATGCCAGCCCTCAAAAGTAAGGGGCTTGTGAAAAAAAGCGCAAGCGAACACCAACCCGCTGTCAGGGAAGGACTTGGGGCGTCCGTGACCGTTCTCCCGACCGGTCGTCAACCCTGTGGTTTCCGGTGCTCGTGCCCTTGGCCCTCCCCGCCCCACGGTCCCGATGATCCCCAGACTCCCGCTCGGCCTCCTCTCCGCCGCGCTGCTGAGCTTCGCCTGCGGTCCCCGCGGGCGGAGCGAGGCCCACGCCGCCGATACCGGCACCGGCACCGATCCCCGGCTCGCCATCTCGGTCACCGATGACGTGCGGCTCACCCTCGAGGTGCCGAATCCGGGCGAGCGCGCCGTCGACGTCGAGTTCCCCGACGGGCAGACGCACGACTTCGCCGTCGAGGATGCGAGCGGGCGCACCGTCTGGCGCTGGAGTGAGGGGCGGCTCTTCACGCAGGGGGTGCAGACCAAGGTGCTCCGTGCCGGCAAGTCGCTCACGTACGAGGCGCGGTGGGAGCCCGCCGAGCCGGGGCGGTACACCGTCGTCGCCACCCTTCGGAGCTCCACGCTCCCGGTGACCCGGTCGCGCCAGATCGTCGTGCCCGCGCGCTAGCAGCGGTCGCGGGGGCCGCGTCTCGCGGCCGCGCCGCTCGAGGGGGGTCAGCGCGCCGGCGGAGGGTGTGCGGCGCGCCGTGCGCGATATATTCTCGGTCGCCGTCGTCCGACCGACCCTCGTCCCGGAACTGCCTGTGTCCACCACGGACTCCCGCGATCTCGACCTTCTCGCGCAGCTCGCCCGCGCGCGGGGGGAGATCGCCGCCCAGATCGGCCGTCGCATCGTCGGCCAGCACGCCGTCGTCGACAACATGATCGCCGCGATCCTCGCTGGGGGCCACGTGCTCCTCGTGGGCGTGCCCGGTCTCGCGAAGACGCTGCTCATCCAGACGATCGCCCAGGCGCTCGACATGGAGTTCAGCCGGATCCAGTTCACCCCCGACCTGATGCCGGCCGACATCACGGGGACCGAGCTGCTCGAGGAGGATCACGGGACGGGGCGTCGCGCCTTCGTCTTCGCGAAGGGCCCCGTGTTCGGGAACATCGTGCTGGCCGACGAGATCAATCGCGCCCCGCCAAAGACGCAGGCGGCGCTGCTGCAGGCGATGCAGGAGCGGACCGTCACCGTGTCGGGGAAGACGTACACGCTCCCGAACCCGTTCTTCGTGCTCGCCACGCAGAACCCCATCGAGCAGGAGGGGACGTACCATCTCCCCGAGGCGCAGCTCGACCGGTTCATGTTCGAGTTGCGGATCGGCTACCCGACGATGGAGGAGGAGGAGGCGATCGTGTCGAGCACCACCGGCGTCGCCGGTGGGGAGATCACGCCAGTGATGAGCGCGGACCAGCTGCGGGAGATGATGGCGTTGGTGCGCCGGCTCCCCGCGCCGCCCTCGCTGGTGCGGTACGCGGTGGGGTTGGCGCGGGCGACGCGGCCGAAGGAGCCCGAGGCGTCGCCGGCGGTGCGGAAGTACGTCGCGTTCGGGGCGGGGCCCCGGGCCGGACAGAACCTCGTGCTCGCCGCGAAGGCGCGGGCGGCGATGGACGGCCGCTCGGTGCCGGATCTGGAGGATGTGGATGCCGTCGCGTTCAGTGTGCTGCGGCACCGTGTGGTGCTGAACTTCCAGGCGGAGGCGGAGGGGGTGGGGATCGAGTCGATCCTCGCGCTCGGGGGTCGCGGCCGGACGGCCTGAGCCCCGGGCGGTCCCGGCGGGCAGGGACCCGAAGGATGACGCCCGAGTGACGTGGATGATGGAGGATGGAGCCGTGACGTCCCCCCCGATCACCCCGCAAGTCCACGCCATCGGACTCGGTCACGCCGAGATCCGAGTGGGCGACGCCGTCATCACGCCGGCGAGCGACCGGCTCTTCGCGCTGGCGTTCCAGCTCTGCCTCCGCGCCGGGGAGTACATCCCGCGCGACGAGCTGATCGCCCTCTTTTGGGGCGATGCCGCCCCGACCAAGGGGCGCCATTCGCTACGCCAGATGCTGTATCGTCTGAGGCAGATGGGACTCCCGCTGTTCGACGCCGGGGATGCGGTGCATCTCCCCGAGGCGGCGGTGCACTGCGACGTGCGGGAGGTGCTGCGGGACGGGTGGGAGCTTGATGCGCCCGCGGCGATGGTCCGGGCCGGCGGAGAGCGCATCGCCGGCGGCGCGATGGACCATTCGGAAGCCTACCGCGAGTGGTATGACGCGATGGAAGCGCGGGTGCGGTCGCAGCTGCGGCGCGCCGCACTCCGTCACCTCTCGGCGGCGCGTCGCGAGGGGCGTTGGCGGGACCTCGAGGAGTGGGCGCTGCACGTGCTCCGCCATGATGCGCTGAACGAGGAAGCGACGCTCGGGGTGGCGGAGAGCATGGTGATGCAGGGGTCGAAGGCCCGGGCGCTCGAGCTGCTGGACGGGTATCTGCGGGAGCTGGGAGAAAAAGCGGACCGGATCGGGTTGCCGGCGCGGGTGTTACGGAAGCGGATTGTGGGGACTGGAGAAGGACGAACGAATGTGCAACGGGCGAACCCTCTCGTCGGTCGCGAGGACGCAGTTCGAACGCTGACTGGCTTTCTGGGAAGCGGGCTAGCCGCTTCACCACGTTCCCTTCTGATACACGGACCAGCGGGAGTGGGAAAGAGCCGCCTCGCGGAGGAGGCGGCGCAAATCGCAGCCTTAGGAGGCTATTCGGTCATACCCGTTGCGCCACTCAGCGCCGCCTCAACCGCGCCCAGCATTTCAGCACTCGGGCTAGCACTCAGCCGCCTAGCAGAAGGCTTGCCCGGAGCGGCAGCAGCCGATCCTCTGGCAATGAGCACAGTCCGCCAGATGCAACACGGTGATGCAACCCCGCCGTCTCCACTGCAGACCCTACAAGACAGCGACTCCACACATAGCTCACATGCGCTCGCCAGCGTCCTCGCTGCAGCTGCCGACGAGACTGCGGTCTGCGTAATTGTAGAAGACGCTCACAATCTCATCGCGCCAGACATTCGGCTGCTAAATCAGCTACTCGCACGCACCAAAGGTTCACGCGTCTTCTGGGTGGTAACGAGCAGACCAGACGATTCATTACAGATGCGGAATGGTGTGTCGGCACAACTGGCAATGCGGATAGGTCGGCTCAACGCGGAGGCCAGCCGGGCCCTCGCGGAAGGTTTTTGCGTTGCACAATGTCTCACTTGGTCAAATGAAGACCTTGCCGCTATAGCAGCCTTATCGGGAGGAAATCCCCTTCTCCTGCAGACACTCCTGCTTCA
>JARIFA010000026.1 GCA_031127075.1 Gemmatimonadota bacterium
CCCGGTGCCGGGCCGCTGGTAGACGACGTAGCGGGGGGCCGCAATCTCGTTCGACGCGCTACGCGCCCGCTCGCGGACGGAGTACTCGAAGCTGGCGAAGGGGACGCCGCGGACCGACGTGATCCCGTGCGCGAGCCACAGCTTGTTGTAATACTCGGAGTCCGGGGCCTTCTGCTGCGTCCCCTGGTGCACGTGCAGGTCGATGAGCCCCGGCATCAGATACATCCCGGTGGCGTCGATCTCGCGCGTGGCCCCGCGCGGGCGCTTCGACTCGTCAATCGGGACGCCGGGATTCCCGACCCCGACCACCTGCGCGATGCGGTTCCCCTCGACGACGACATCGACCGGGCCACGCGGCGCCGAGCCGTAGCCGTCGATGAGATTCACGCCGCGGATGATGAGGCGTTGGAACGGCCCCTCCCCTTCGCGGCGCGCCGGCGCCGGGTTGGGGTCCTCAGCGCGCTCGCCCCGGAGGCGCTCCTGCGCGGCCATATCGGGGGCGGTCGCCGCCGGGGAGCGCGGGGCGGCGGGGCGGGGCGCGGCGGTCGGCGGCCCCTGCGCCACGAGGACGGAGGAAGCGAGGAGGGCAGCCAGCATCGCGGTCGGACGAATCGTCTGTGACATGGCGGACGGTGGGCAGGAGAGGTGGCGGACGACGGACGCCTTATGTACGCTCCGCAGGTCATCGTGCGCCAGACCGCACCCCGATCCTTCCCGCCCCACTCCTCGTGCTTCGCTCCCCGCTCCTCGTCGCTACCGCCCTGCTCCTCGGCGGGCTCCGCCTCACGGCGCAGACGGTCGATTCCGTCACCGTTCCCACCGACGAGACGCGCCGCCACGCCATCGCGCGGCGTGCCACGGGTCCGATCGCGTTGGATGGTCGACTCGACGACGCGGCCTGGGCCGCCGCCTTCCCTATCGGCGATTTCGTGCGCGTCCGGCCGGACTTCATCCGGACGACCGACTTCCCCAGCGTCGTGCGCGTCCTGTTCGACGACGAGCATCTCTACATCGGCGCCTTTCATTACGACACCGCGGGGCCACGTGGGCTTCGGATGCCAGATCTCCGCCGCGACTTCACCCCGCCCGAGAGCGACGTCTTCGGCATCACCATCGGCTCGCTCGGCGACCACCGGACCGTCTACCAGATCCAGGTGACGCCGCTCGGGTCGCAGGGTGACGTGCAGGCCTTCGACGGCGGGGCGACGTTCAGCTTCAGCTGGGACGCGATGTGGCGGGTACGGACCACACAGTCGGACTCCGGGTGGGTGGCGGAGATCGCCGTGCCGTGGACCTCGCTCCGATACGCGCCGGGGCTCACCACCTGGGACATCAACTTCGTGCGGAACAGCCGCCGCGTCGCGCAGTGGACCGCGTGGGCGCCCTATCCGCGCCAGTTCTCCTCGTGGCGGCTCGCCTACGCCGGCGTGCTCGACTCCATCCAGCCGCCCCCGCCGCGCACGAACATCCGCACGCGGCTCTATGGGCTCTCAAGCGCGTCGAAGGACGCGACGGCCGGCGCGCGCGACGGGACCACGGGCGACGTCGGCGGCGAGGTCATCTGGGCGCCGACGGCCAACTCGCTGGTCGAGGCGACGGTCAACACCGACTTCGCGCAGGCGGAGGTCGACCGGCAGGTCGTCAATCTCACGCGCTTCAGCGTCTTCTTCCCGGAGCAGCGTCAGTTCTTCCTCGAGAACGCCGACCTCCTCACCGCCGGCGGGGGCGCGAACGGCGCGGCCTTCGCCGGCGGGACGATCAACCCGTTCGTCGTGCAGCCCTTCTTCTCGCGGAGCATCGGACTCGGCGCGGACGGCACCCCCCGCCCCATCGTCGGCGGGCTCCGCTACGGGTATCGCACCGGCCGGACCGCCGCGGGCGCGCTCCTGATGCGGCAGGCGGGGGCCGGCGCGACGGACGCCGACGCCGCCGACTTCGCCGTGGGGCGCCTCACGCAGTTCGTCGGACGCTCCACGCGCATCGGCGGCCTCGTGGCGTATCGGGACGACCGCGGCGACCGGCGCAACGTGGTCACCGCGGTCGATGCGCTCACGCGCTTCGGCGAGGCGACCCAGCTCAGCGCGATGCTCACCACCTCGGCGGACACCGGCCGCACCGGCGTCGCCGCGACCTACGCAATCAGCCGCAACACGCCCTCGTCGAACCTCGGGCTCTCCGGCGCCTACGTCTCCGCCGAATTCCGGCCGCGGACGGGGTTCGTCTCGCGCCCCGACGTCATCATGACCGGGCCGTTCGCAAGTCGCACCTTCCAGCCCGCGTGGCGTCCGGCGGGCGTGGTCTGGTTCCGCCCGGAAGTCTTCTCCCTCTTCTTCCACGATCCACAGTCGAAGCGCCTGCAGGAGGGGAGCATCGCCCTCCGCGGCGAGGTGTTGCGTCGCACCGGCGGAACGCTCACGCCGTATGTGCAACAGAACTACCAGCGGCCGACGAGTGCGCTCCCGATCCTCCCCGGCGTCACCATCGCTCCGGGCGCATACGATTACGTGCGCACCGGCATCGACCTCTCCACCGACCAGAGCGCGCCGCTGGCCGGTGCCGTGAGCGCCTCGATGGGTGGGTTCTTCGATGGCCGTCAGGAACAGCTCGCGCTCTCCGGCCGCTGGTCCCCGAGCCCGTACCTCAGCGTGCGCGCCACGTACGAGGTGAACTTCCTCAGCTCGCTCGGCCCCGCCGATACCTCGCTCGTGACCTACCTCGCGGGACCCGAGCTGCGGCTGTTCGTCAGCCCGCGGCTGCAGTGGAGCGCGTTCTACCAGTACAACTCCGTGATCGAGCGCGGGACGCTGAACGCCCGTTTCAGCTGGGAGTTCTCCCCGCTGTCGTTCCTCTACGTCGTCTACAACGATCGCCAGCCGATCCTCGGCGGCCTGACCCCGCGCGGCCGTCAGCTAATCGTGAAGTGGAGTTGGCTGCGGCAGCTCTGACCGGCGACGCGCGGGCGGCGGTCAACGCCTCCGGTGCACCGCCCGCGACCCGCCCCTCCCCCACTCACGCACCGAGCCCGCGGCCACCATCGACGCGGAGCACCTGCCCGGTGACGAACGGCGCGTCAAGCAGAAAGCGGACCGCCCCCGCGACATCGGATGGTGTGCCGATGCGACCGAGCGCCGACTCGGCGGCCAACCGCGCCTCGAGCCCCGGCGGCGCGTCGTCGGGAAGGAGGACCACGCCCGGTGCGACGGCGTTCACCCGCACCCGAGGGGCCAGCGCGCCGGCGAGCTGCCGCACGAGCGCGTGCACACCCGCTTTCGCGGCCCCGTGCATCGCGAACCCGGGGGTGGCCTCCTCCGCGAGATGATCGCCGATGTACACGAGGGCGCCACCCTCCGCGAGGCGCGACGCGCTCGCCTGCGCGAGGAGAAACGGGGCACGGAGGTTGAGCGCGAGGATGGCATCGATCGTCGCGGCCGAGGTCGCGCCGAGCGGCGTGCGCTGCAACGAGGCAGCGGCGTGCACCACCGCATCCAGGCGTCCGAAGCGCGCGACCACCGTCGACGGCAGCGCCGCGCACGCCTCGGCGTCGGCGAGATCCGCCGCAAACGCGGCGGCGACGCCGCCGGCGGACGTGATGCCTCGCACGACGTCCGTCGCCCCCTCGGCGCTCGCGTGATGGTGCACCGCGACGGTCCACCCGTGCGCACCGAGGTCCGCGGCGATCGCCGCACCGACGCGGCGGCCCGCACCGGTCACAAGCACCACGCGGCCGCCCGCGGGCGTCATCCCCTGTGTGATCGGACGGGATGCTCCAGCCATCGGCCGCGACGTCCCGTCAGGCCACGCGCGACGCGAGGCGCGCGTCCTGCGCCTCCAGCCACGCCTCTGGGACGCGCAGGGCCCCGAGCACGCGCGGCCCCTGCATCGCCCCGTGCCAATCGGAGCCGCCGCTGACGACGAGTCCGAAGTGCCGGGCCAGCGCATCGAGGCGCTTCACGTCCTCGGCCGTGTGGCTCGGGTGGCGCACCTCGAGCCCATCGAGTCCGAGCGGCACCAAGGGCTCGATGCGCTCGCGGCGCCCCTCGGCGCCCGGATGTGCGATCACCGCGAGCCCCCCGGTGCGATGGATCATCGCGATGCCATCGGCGATCTCGAGCCGCGTCTTCTCGACGTAGGCCGGGCGCCCTGCGGCCAAGTAGCGATCGAAGGCCTCGCGGTGGTCCTTCACGTGCCCCGCGGCGACCAGGGCCCGCGCGACGTGCGGCCGGCCGATGGCACCACCGTCCGCCGCGGCGAGCACGGCCTCAAACGCGATCGGTGCCCCCGCCGCCGCGAGCCGTTCGACCATCGCGATCGCGCGCAACCGCCGCTGGTCACGGATCGCCTCGAGCTCGCGCTGGAGCGTGGCGACCTCGCGGATGTGCAGCCCGAGGAGATGGACCTCGACCCCGTCCTGATGGACGCTGAGCTCGACCCCGGGCACGAGGCGGAGCCCGAGGCGATCCGCCGCGGCTTGTGCCTCGGGGACGCCGGCGAGCGTGTCGTGATCGGTGAGCGCGAGAGCGACGACGCCGGCGCGATGGGCCGCTTCGACGGCGGCGGTCGGCGTCGCAGTGCCATCCGAGGCCGTCGAGTGCGCGTGCAGGTCAACGTGACGCGGCGCGGGGGCCGCGTCACCCGTCACGGGGCGTAACCGGCCTCGGGGGAACGGACGCTGGGCTGCGAGAGCCCGAAGAGCCGACGCACGTCGGCGTCCGACATCTCGGCGAGCGCCTGCTCGCGCGACCGGGTCCGGCCCGGCGAATAGCGTGTCACGCGCACTTCGCGGTCCTCGCCGGTGCCGTGGACGAAGAGGAGACCGAACTCGTCGGCGTCGTACTGCGTGATGTAGCCGCTGGGGTAAATGGCCCAGGTACGGCCGTCGATCTCAAGCTGTCGGGTGGGCATCAGGCGAGTTCCACGGAGGTGTAGACGCGCGACGGATCGAGGATGCGTCCGGGCGCGGCCGCGTGCGCGGCGGTCAGGGTGGCAGCGTCGGGCGCCTCGCAGAACTCGATGAAGGCCCCGGCGAGGGCGGCCTCCTCGAACAGCCAGTAGTGGCAGGCGGCGGCCTCGTAGTGCCGCGCCTTCGCCCGGGCCGCCTCGAGGAAGCGGGCCCGATCACCGGGCGTGACCACGGTGCGGTGCATCGTCAGGGCCTTCGACATCACTCAGGCGGTCTCGAGGGTCTTCTTCAGGTCCGCCATGAAGCGGTCGGCGTCCGCGCCGTCCACCACGCGGTGATCGAAGCTGCAGGAGAAGTACGCGCAGGTGCGGATGGCGATCGTGTCCTCGCCGTCCGCGCCCGTGATCACCTTGGCCCGCTTCTCGATCGCGCCGAGGCCGAGGATCGCGGTCGTCCCGACGGGGATGATCGGCGTACCCATCAGGGAGCCGAACACACCGGGGTTGGTGATGGTGAAGGTCGCGTCCTGCACGTCGACCGGACTCAGCTTCTTGGAGCGGGCGCGCGCGGCGAGATCGTTCACGCCCCGTGTGAGACCGGTGAGGTTCAGGCCGTCGGCGTCCTTGACGACCGGCACGATCAAGCCGACCGGCTCGAGCGCCACGGCGATGCCGATGTTGTAGCGCTTGCGGAGGATGACGTCGGTGCCCGAGACGGTCGCGTTCATCACCGGGTGGCGGCGCAGGTTCTCCACCACCGCCTTCAGGATGAACGGCAGGAAGGTCAGCTTCTGCCCCGTCTCCGCCTCGAACGCCGCCTTCATCTGCGCGCGCTGACGCGCGACGCGGGTGAGGTCAATCTCGAAGAAGCTCGTGACGTGCGCGGCGACCTGCTTGGCCTGCCGCATATGGTCCGCGGTGAGCCGACGGATCTTCGACATCGGCTCGACCACATCCCCGGGCCACGGATGGAAGGTCGGATCGCCGTGGCCGCCCATCGGCACGGACGGGACGGTGATCGCACCGGGCAGGCCCGCCGGCATCGCCGCAGGCGCCACCGCCGGTGCAGCGGGGCGGCTCCCGCCGGACGCGAGGTGCGCCTCGAGGTCCTTCTTGGTCACGCGTCCCGCGATGCCGGAGCCGGAGAGCGCGGTGAGATCCACGCCCGCATCGGCCGCCATCCGGCGCACGAGCGGGGAGGACTTGGTCCGGAGCCGCTCCTCGAGGGAGCCGGCGGTGGGGGCGGGGCGCGCAGGGGTCGCGGGGGCGACGGCGGGCGACGCCGCCACTGGGATCGGCGCGGGCGCCGACGGGGCGGGCGCCGGTGCAGCCGCCGCCGGTGCCGGGCTCGCCGCCGGAGCAATCGTCGCCCCCTTCTCCGTCTCGAGCCGCGCCACGACCGTGTTCACGGGAACCGTGGTCCCCTCCGTCACGATGATCTCGGCCAGCACCCCCGCGGCGGGCGCGGGGATCTCCGCGTCGACCTTGTCGGTCGAGATCTCGAAGATCGGTTCGTCGCGCTTCACCTCGTCGCCGATCTTCTTCAACCAGCGCGAGAGGGTCCCCTCAGCGATCGACTCGCCCATCTGGGGCATGATGACGTCAATGCGGGCCACGACAGCTACCTCGTCTGTTGCGGAGAGTCCGGGGACGCCGCGTCGGCCGGCGGTGCGGCCCGCAGGGCCGACACCACGAGCCACGGCAGCGAGAGCGCGCCGAGCAGCGCCCCCACGCCCCAATAATAGTGCCAGTTGCAGGTCGGGATGCCGTCGCAGGCCGGCGCCGCGGTCACTTTCGCGACGCCCATCGAGATGAGGACGGCGACCATCCCGCCCGAGAAGGCGCCGATGACGGTCATGAAACAGCCGATCGGGATGATGCGTGAGAGCGGCGCGCGGCCGCCTTTCGTCGGGGTCGCCATCTACCAGGCCGCCAGCCGGCGCACGGCCAGCACGATGTCGTCCACCTGCGGGAGGACGAAGTCCTCGAGCGCCGGCGCGTAGGGGAGTGGAATGTCGTGCGCCGTGACGCGCAGCACGGGGGCGTCGAGGTGCGCGAAGCAGGTCTCATTGATCCGCGCCGTGAGCTCGCCCGCGATGCCGCCGGTGCGGGTGTCCTCGTGGACGATCAACACGCGGTTCGTCTTGCGCACTGTCGCGACGATCGCCTCGTCGTCGAGCGGCGCGAGCGAGCGCAGGTCGATCACCTCGACGGAGAGCCCGTCCTCCGCCTGCAACTTCTCCGCCGCTTCCAGCGCCTTATGCACCGTGGCGGCGTAGGTGATGATCGAGACATCGGTGCCAACGCGGGCGGTCCGCGCTTTCCCGATCGGCACGACGTGATCGCCCGCGGGCATCACGCCCTTGATGCGGCGGTACAGATACTTGTGCTCGAAGAAGAGCACGCAGTCGTCGTCGCGGATTGCGGCCTTCATCAATCCCTTCGCGTCCTCGGCGGTCGACGGATAGACGACCTTGAGCCCCGGCGTATGGATGAACCCCGCCTCAGGGTTCTGCGAATGGAACGGGCCGCCGCGCACGTACCCACCGCTCGGCCCGCGCACCACCATCGGGCAGGGCAAGAAGGCGCGGTAGCGGGCCGTCGCGACGTAGTTGGTGAGCATGTCGTACGCGTTCGCGATGAAATCGATGAACTGCATCTCAACCACCGGCCGCATCCCCATATGCGCCGCGCCCGCGGCCGCCCCCACGATCGCGATCTCGGAGATCGGCGAGTCGATGACGCGCGCCTCGCCGTACTTCGCCAGCATCCCATCGGTGACCTTGAACGCGCCGCCATACGCGCCGATGTCCTCCCCGAGCAGGAAGACCTCGGGGTCGCGTGCCATCTCCTCGTCGATCGCCTCGCGAATCGCCTCGAGGTATGTGATCTCAGTGCCCGCCATCAGCGCGCCCCTCCCTTGCCGGCGTCCCAGGTGCCCCACCCCTCCGGCCGCTCCTGCCCGAGACCGGAGACGTCGGCGCCCTCGCGGAACCAGAGGGGGCGCTCGCGGGGCGGATCGGCGTACACCCCCTCGAGCGCGTCGAGCGGTGCGGGCGTGCCCGACCGCTCCGCGATCTCCGTCGCCTCGTCCACCTCCGCCGCCACGCCGGCGTCGATCTCGGCGAGGGTCGCCACCGGCACCTTCTCCCGCTCGGTTAGCACACGCACGTAGCGGTCGATCGGATCGTTTTCCGCCGCCCAGCGCTCGATCTCGCCCGCCGGGACGTACGACTGGTTGTCGTGCTCGGCGTGCCCCTTGCGACGGTAGGTCATCAATTCAATGAGCGTGACCCCCTCCCCCGCGCGGGCGCGGTCGACCGCGCGCTTCGTCACATCATAGACGGCGAGCACGTCGTTCCCATCCGCCTGCTCCCCCGGCACCCCGTAGCCGATCGCCTTGTCGACGAACTGCGCCGCCGCCGTCTGTTTGCTCGTCGGCGTGGAGTAGGCGTACCCGTTGTTCTCGATGATCACCACGAGCGGGAGGCGCTGCACCGCGGCGAAATTGATGCCCTCGTGGAACGCCCCGGTGCTCGTGGCGCCGTCGCCCACGTAGACGAGCCCGACCCGGTCCTCACCGCGCGCCTTGAAGCTCATCGCGACGCCCGCCATCACCGGCACCATGTCGCCGAGTGGGGAGATCTGTCCGAGGAAGCCGCGCGTGGTGCCCGCCGGCCCGATGTCGCCGAAATGGATGTTGAGCTCACGCCCGCGCGTCGGCGAGTCGGCCTTCGCCATGTACTGCTTGAGGATCTCGACCGGCGTCGCCCCCTTCACGAGCATCGCCCCCATGTTCCGGATGAGCGGCGACATGACGTCACGGGACTCGAGGGCGAAGCAGGAACCCACCGCGTCGGCCTCCTGCCCGAGGGAGCGGAAGAGCCCACCGACGACCTTGGTCTGCCGATACAGCGCGACCAGCCGTTCCTCGAGCGTGCGAGTGAGCCGCATCCAGCGGTAGAGCGCGAGCTTCCGCTCGAGCGGGAGGGCCTCACCGAGATGCGTGGCGGTGCCCCCGGGGCCCGGCGACCGACGGCGGGCGGCCATCAGTAGGACGGCGCGAAGGTGTGCGCGGGATCGTCCTGCGTGTGCAGGCGAACGAAGAAGGTCTTCACGCCGCGATCGAGACGGCTCTCCCCCATCTGGTCGGTCTGCGCCTCGACGAAGGTGTAGTGGCCACCCTCCATGCGGACCGCGACCGTCAGCGTCATCGGGACCTCCGGCGTCCCGACGGTCCCCTGGTAGTGACGGCTCCGCGCGCCCGGCTTGCCGACGGGCCGCATCCCGATGGTGGGAAAGAAGGCGTCCGCGGTCGCGAGGACGGCGTCGGGGTGGAGATGGGTGCGATGGAAATGCTTCATGGCTCGGGGGGGGATTCGTTGCGGACCAGCTGCCCCCAGTCGTGGGTGCGCTGGAGCGCGACGGTGGTGTCGTGGCCGGCCCGGAACTGGATGCCCAGCTGCCATTGGCCGGCGGTGAGGAAGCGGACGCGCGCCGTGTAGGTGCCGGGCTCCGTACCCGGGGCGAAGCCATCCCACACCGTCGTGCGGGACCGGTTGGTGGCGAAGAGGCGCCCCTCGCCGTCGACGACGGGCGCCTTCGTCTCGCGATGCTTGACGCGGATCGTGTAGGTCGTGAGGTCGACGGCGCGCGGGGGCATCACGTCGGCCGTGACCTCGAAGGCGAAGTCATCGGTGGCGAGCCGGATCCGATGCGGCCGGGGCTCCGAGGCGCAGGCCAGTCCCGCCACCACGGCGAACGCGGCGACGAGGGCGAGGGGGCGGATTCGGGACATCGCGAGCCTCCGGTGGCGGACGGTGAAAGATATCAACCCTGCGCCACGCGGCGCATCCGCTGCCAGACGGTCACGACCCCCGCGACGGCGAGCAGGGCGACCACCGCCGCCAACACCCGCCCCTCGAACCGGAGGCCGAAGAACGCCTGCGGGGCGGCGAGCAGGGTGATCCGTTCGGGTCGCTCGAGCCACCCCACCCCCTTGAGGTCGATCCCCGCGAGGTCGGCACGAGCGCGGGTGTAGGAAGTGAGCTGCGTCGCGACGAGCGCGACGAGCGCAACCACCACCATCGTCCCCGAGCGATGGACGGGGTGCGTCGCATACAGGACGACGAGGCCGCCGAGGAGGCAGGCATCGGCCACGCGATCGAGGGTCGCATCGAGAAAGGCCCCGTACGCCGTGGCGCGATCGGTGCGGCGCGCCACCTCGCCATCGATGACATCGAAGAAGGCGAGGAGACCGAGGGTCCACCCCCCGACGGCGACTCGTCCCGTCGCGAAGAGCACACCGACCGCCGCCGCCACGAGGGTGCCGAGGACGGTGATGGTGTTCGGCGCCACGCCGCGCCGCACGCACCACCCGACCACCGGCTCGATCAGCCGCAGGTAGCCGCGGACGATCGCCCACCACGGTCGCAGGAGGGTGGCCCGCATCGTCACGCCGTCAGTACAGCAGGTAGGGCCGGACGCGGCGCTGGAAGGCGACGACCTCCGGCTGCAGGCGATCGATCACCTCGTTCGGGTCGGCGGCGGTCTCGAGCGCGACACGCGCCGCCGTCGAGCCGAAGCGCAGATCCACCGTCCGGGGGTTCACGCGCAGCGAATCGGCGTGCGCCCGCCGCAGCGCCCACAGCACCGCCGCACCGACGCGCCCGGCCTGGAAGCGGTCGCGATCCTCGACGACGATGCGGACCCCCGGGATCTCCCGCCCGCTGAACTTGTTGTCGGGGCTGTTGACGGGGGTGAAGCGCTCGGCGTCGAAGCGGACCCCCGAGAGCCCCAGCTCGTTCATCGCCGACGCGACGCCCGTGGCGTCGAGCCACGGGGCACCGAAGCGCTGAAAGGGCTCGCGCGTCCCCCGCCCCACCGAGACATTCGTCCCCTCGAGCGCGACGAGCGCGGGATACACCAACGCACTCAGCGGCGACACCATCGCCGGCGACGGCACCACCCACCGGAGACCGGTCTCCTCCCACCACATCCCCCGTCGATAGCCGCGCATCGCGACCACCGTCAGCTGCGCCGGGATCCGGAGCTCGGCGGCGAACCACCGGGCCAGCTCCCCCATCGTCATCCCATGGCGGAGCGGCGCGGGATATAATGCGAAGGCGGCGCCGCGCCGCGTCGGCGTCGGGTCCTCGGGATTCGCGAGGGCCGAGTCGAGGAGCGGCGCCTCCATCCGACCGGTGATCGGGTTCGGTCGGTCGAGCACCACGAACGGGATCCCCACGCGCGCGGCCGCGCGCATCGCGTAGACCATCACCCCGACATAGGTCCAGGTGCGCGTGCCGATGTCCTGCAGGTCGAAGACGAGCGCGTCGACGTCGCGGAGCAGCGCATCCGGCGGCGGGATCGTCTCGCGGGTGTACAGCGAGTGCACCATCAGCCCCGACCGCGGGTCGACGGCGTCGGGGACATCGGTGTGGTCGACGTCGCCGCGGATCCCGTGCTCCGGGGAGAAGAGCCGCACCACGGCGATGTTGGCCCGCCGCGCGCGCGGATCCTCGCGCAACAGGTCGACGATCGAGCGCCCCTCGACGTCGATCCCGGTGTGGTTCGTGATGACCGCCACGCGCCGACCGGCGAGCACCTGCAGCGAATCCTCCAACAGCACCGTCATCCCCGGCGCGAAGGCGGGCGTCGCGTCCCGCGCCGGGCGTGCCTGGGCCCGCGGCGCCGGCGCGCAGGCCGGCACGAACGTCGCAGCGAGCAGTGACGCGCACCCGACCCAGCCACGCAGCCTCAACCGCCTCTTCCCTTCCCGAACCCGTCCGTGACGATGCATCCCGCCTCCATTCGTGTGGCCGGCCTCGCCGGCGCCTGTCTTGCCCTCGCCTGCACGCCGATGGGATCCGGTGGACCGACGCCGACCCCGCAGCCCGGTGCCCTGCACGACGTCCCCGTCTCCCTTACGGCGCCGCTCCCTCGCGCCGCGACCCGCTGGATCGATTCCACGCTCGCCGCGATGCCCCTGCGGGACAAGGTCGCCCAGATGATCATGATCTGGGTGTTGGGGGATTATACGAGCACGACGGACTCGGCGTTCGCGTGGGCGACGGCCCGCATCACCGAGGACAAGGTCGGCGGCGTGGTGATGTCCCTCGGCTCGCCGATCGAGGTCGCCGCGAAGGTCAATGCCCTGCAGCGGCGCGCCGCGCTCCCCCTCCTCGTCGCCTCCGACGTGGAGCCGGGACTCGGTCGCCTCGAAGGCGGCACCTTCACCCCCGGCCTCCTCCGCGGCGGCGACGCCACGGTGCTGCCGAACAACATGGCGATCGGCGCCACCGGTCGCACCGACCTCGCGCGCGAGGCGGGTCGGATCACCGGCCGCGAGTCGCGCGCAATCGGGATCCACCTCGCCTTCGCGCCGACCGTCGACGTCAACAACAATCCCGCCAACCCCGTCATCAACGTCCGCTCCTTCGGCGAGGACGCCGCGCAGGTCTCGGCGATGAGCGCGGCCTTCGTCGCCGGCGTGCAGGAGACCGGCGTCGCCGCCACCGTGAAGCACTTCCCGGGCCACGGCGACACCGACACCGATTCGCACCTCGCCCTCCCAATCGTGACGGCGAGCCGCGCTCGCCTCGATTCGATGGAGCTCCGTCCCTTCCGCGCGACGATCGACGCCGGGGTCGCCGCGGTGATGAGCGCGCACATCGCGCTCCCCGCGGTCGCCGGCGACTCGACCCCCGCCACCCTCGTCCCCGCCATCTTCGACGGGCTCCTCCGCGACACCCTCGGCTTCCGCGGGCTCGCCGTGACCGACGCGATGGATATGCGCGGCGTCGGCGCGGGCTATCCGAACGAGGTCAGCTCGGTCCGGGCCGTGCAGGCGGGCGCCGACATCCTGTTGATGCCCGCCGACGTCGGCGGGGCGATCCGTGCCGTGCTCGCCGCCATCGAGCGCGGCGCCATCTCGACGGCGCGCATCGATGCCTCCGTCCGCCGGATCCTCGAGATGAAGGTGCGCACCGGCGCCATCCAGCGCCCCGTCGTCGACCTCGACGCGCTGCGCGAAGTCGTCGGCTCGTCCGCCCACCGCGCGACGGCGCAGACGATCGCCGACGGCGCCATCACGCTCCTGCGCAACACCGGCGCGCTCCTCCCCCTCGCGCCCGGTGCCTCCACGGCGATCATCACCTTCGCCGGCGAGGCGGACGTGAATGCTGGCCGCACCTTCGCCGCCGAGCTCCGCGCGCGGATCGGCGAAGGCCGCCTCCTGCGCATCTCCCCGGCCACCTCGCGCGCGCGCCTCGACTCGTTGCTGCGCCCCGGGGAGCGGATGGTCCTCGCGACCTTCGTGCGTACCATCGAAGGGGAGGGCCGGTTCGCCGTGGGCGCGCACGTCGCCCAGTGGATCGACTCCGTCGCCTGGACGCGCCCGGTCGCGGTCGTGGCGTTCTCCAACCCGTACGTGCTCCGCGAATTCAACCGCGTCCCCGCCTACGTCGCGACCTTCGGACGCGGCGATGCCGTCGAGCGCGCCGCCGCGCGGGCGATCGCCGGCGTAATCCCGTTCGCCGGGCGCGCACCGATCACCCTCCCTGGCTACTTCCGGGCCGGCGACGGGGCCGATCGCCCGAGCGACGTCCGACCACTGGAGGATTCGCTCCGCCGCGTCCTCGAGGCCGCCGTGCGCGACTCGATCTTCCCCGGGGGCATCGCGATCATCGGCAACCGCGCGGGCATCCTCACGCAGGTCAGCGCCGGTCGCATCGACTGGGCCGTCGACGCGCCGACCCCGACGCCCGAGACCCTATGGGATATGGCCTCGCTCACGAAGGTCGTCGGCCTCACGAGTGCGATGATGCAGCTCGTCGAGCAGGGCCGCGTCGCGCTTGACGCACCCGTCCAGCGCTACCTCCCGGAGTGGCAGGGTCGCGGCAAGGACGCCGTCACGATCCGGCATCTGCTCACCCACTCCGGCGGCCTCGCCCCGTTCATCCAGCTCTGGAAGCGCACCTCGAGCGCCGCCGAGGCGCGACGGATCGTGCTCGAAGCGCCGCTCGATACCCTGCCCGGCGCGCGGATGGTCTACTCCGACCTGGGCGCGATGCTCCTTGGCTGGGTCGTCGAGCGGGTGAGCGGTGAGCCCCTCGACCGGTATCTCGCCGCCCACGTGTTCACCGCCGCCGGGATGCGGGACACCCGGTTCCTGCCGCCCGCCGCCCTGCGCGACCGCATCGCTCCCACGGAGCGCGACCCGTGGCGCGGCCGACTCCTCCGCGGCGAGGTCCACGACGAGAACGCGCACCTCCTCGGCGGCGTGTCGGGCCACGCCGGACTCTTCAGCACCGGCGCCGACGTCGTGCGCTTCGCGCGGCTCTACCTGAACGGCGGGGAGCTCGAGGGGGTCCGGATCTTCCAGTCCGAGACCATCCGACGCTTCACGACCGTCCAGCGACCCGGTTTCTCGAACCGCGCGCTCGGCTGGGAGGTCCCGACCGGGGGTAACTCCGCCGGTCGCCTGATGCGCGCACCAGCGTTCGGACACACCGGCTTCACCGGCACCTCGCTCTGGATCGACCCGGCGAACGACCGGTTCGTGGTCCTGCTGACGAACCGCGTGAACCCCACCCGGGAGCGGACGGGGATCGCCCGGGTCCGGACGACGGTGGCCGAGACGGCCGCCACGATGGCGCCGGTGTCGACCGGGCGCGGGAGCCCCTGAAGGCGGCGGCTGGCTGCGGCGGCCACGACCGGCACGGTAGCCGGGTCCGCGGACGCGGCCCTATATTCCGATCAGTACCCGGGTCGCCGTCCGGTGACCCTCACCCCGCTCGTGGAGGTCCACGATGAGCACGATGAACGCCCCCGACGTGATGGTCACGATCACCCCGGCCGCGACGACCGAGGTGCAGAAGTTCATGGCCGCGGAGAGCGTGGCCCCCGAGGTCGGCGGCCTGCGCGTGAGCGTGCAGCCCGGCGGCTGCTCCGGCTTCAAGTATTCGCTCCTGATCGAGGACAAGCCCGCGGACGACGACACCGTCCTGCCGCAGGGCGGCTTCAACGTCTTCGTGGACCCGTTCTCGATGCAGTACCTGAACGGCGTGATCATCGACTACGTGACGTCGATGCAGGGGTCCGGCTTCACCTTCAAGAACCCGAATGCCACCGGCGGATGCGGCTGCGGGAGCAGCTTCTCCGCCTGAGGTGACGATGCTCCGACCGACACACCCGTGCCGGTCCGCGCTGGGCGAGGCCGGCCTCCCGTGACGGGACGCCGGCCTCGCCTCGTTCCCCCCCTCGAGCAGCGGGAACGGATTCCCACGCGGATCTTCGACGACCACGGTGCCCTCGCCCGTGCCGTCGCGCTGCGCATCGCCGAGACGATCCGGACCGCGAACGCCGCCGGACGCCACGCGGTCCTTGGGCTCGCCACTGGATCGACCCCGATCGGCGTCTACCGCGAGCTGGTCCGGATGCACCGCGAGGAGGGCCTCAGCTTCGCGCGCGTCGAGACCTTCAATCTCGACGAATACCTGCCGATGGCCCCGGACAGCCCGCACGCGTACCACCGCTTCATGTGGACGCATCTGTTCTCGCACATCGACATCCCCGCCGCCCAGGTCCATCTCCTCGACGGCACGGTGCCGGCCGACGCCGTCGCCGAGCTCTGCGCCGCGTACGAGGCCGCGATCACCGCCCTCGGCGGGATTGACTTCCAGCTCCTCGGCATCGGCAAGACGGGCCACATCGGATTCAACGAGCCGGGCTCCGGGCTCGAGAGCCGCACCCGGCGCATCCTGCTCGACCGAGTCACACGGCGCGATGCGGCGAGCGGCTTCTTCAGCGAAGGCGCCGTGCCGCGCGAGGCCATCACGATGGGCGTCGCGACGATCCTGGAGGCCCGGGAGATCGCGATCCTCGCCACGGGCGAGCACAAGGCCGCGATCATCCGACGCGCCGTGGAGGGGGAGATCGACCACCGGGTCCCCGCGACCTTCCTGCAGCACCACCCGAACGCGACCTGCTTCTGCGACGACGCGGCGGCCGCGGAGCTGACGCGCCAAGCGACACCGTGGCTCGTCGACGAGGTCGCGTGGACGCCGGCGCTCGAGGTGCGCGCCGTCCTCTGGCTCGCCGAGAGGACCGGCACCGCCATCCTCAAGCTCTCCGAGGCGGACTACACGGAGCATCACCTCGGGGCCCTGCTCGCGCGGCACGGCGAGGCGGGCGAGGTGAACGGCAAGGTCTTCTGGTCGCTGAACGAGCGCATCCGCGGCCGCTCCAAGCTCCCGCGTGGCGCGCGGGTGGTCGTCTTCTCCCCCCATCCGGACGACGACGTCATCTCGATGGGCGGCATCCTTCGCAAGCTCGTACTGAACGGCAACGACGTGGTCGTCGCCTATATGACGAGCGGCAACATCGCCGTCTTCGACCACGATGTGCGCCGGCACCTCGACCTCCTGGAGCGGATCGCGGCGGAACGCGGGCTCGGCGACGGCGTGACGGCGCACGTCGCGGCGGTTCGGGAGGCCCTTGCCGCCAAGGTGCCCGGCGCCCCCGATGCGCCCGCCGTCGCAGACCTCAAGCGGATCATCCGCGAATCCGAGGCGGTCAGCGGCCTCGAGACGGTGGGATTGACCGCTGCAGCCGCACGTTTTCTCGACCTGCCCTTCTACCACACCGGCACGATCGAGAAGCGCCCCATCGGCCCTGCGGACGTCGCGATCGTGCGGGACCTGCTCGAGCGGGAGCGGCCACACTACTGCTTCGTCGCCGGCGATCTGAGCGACCCGCACGGGACGCACCGGATGTGCAAGGAGGCGATCGATCGTGCCCTCGCCGAGCTCCATCCCCGTCGGCGCCACGGCCCGCAAACCCCGCCGCCCGACGCGGCCGAGGCCAGCGGGACGGCGTGGACACCCGAGATCTGGCTCTATCGCGGCGCCTGGCAGGAATGGCCCATCTCCGAGGCCACCTGGCTCGTGCCGCTCTCGCGTGAGGAACTGCGCCTCAAGATCCAGGCGATCTTCAAGCACCAATCGCAGAAGGATTCGGCGCCGTTCCCGGGGCAGGACGACCGCGAGTTCTGGCAGCGCGTCGAGGCGCGCAACACCGGCACCGCCGAACTCCTCAACCACCTCGGCCTCGCCGAGTACAACGCCATCGAAGCCTATGTCGTCGACTGAGCCGCGCCGGGCCGCCGGGTCCCCCCGATGACCGCGACCTTCACATCCCTCGACTGGGCGATCCTCATCGCCTACCTCGCCGGCACCACCTGGCTCGGGGTCTACCTCGGCCGCGGCCAGAAGGACAGCAAGGACTATTTCGTCGCCGGCGGTACGATCCCGTGGTGGGCCGTCTGCTTCTCGATCGTCGCCACCGAGACCTCCGCGCTCACCTTCATCTCGATCCCCGGACTCTCGTACCTCGGGAATCTCGGCTTCCTGCAGGTGACGGTGGGCTATCTCCTCGGCCGCATCGTGGTCGCCTACACGCTGCTGCCGCGCTACATGGATGGCGAGCTCGTGACCGCCTACGCCCTGCTCGAGCGACGCTTCGGCGTCGCGACGCGGCGCTTCGCCTCGGTGACCTTCATGTTCACACGGGCCTTCGGTGACTCGGTGCGCGTCTTCGCCACCGCGATCCCCATCGCGCTCATCCTCGGCCCGATCGTCCCGGCCGCCTGGCTGACGCCGATCTCGATTCTTGCACTCGGCGGCGCCACCGTGCTGTACACGTATCATGGCGGGATGCGGGCCGTCGTCTGGACCGATGTGATCCAGACCATCGTCTACCTCGGTGGCGCCGCCGGCGCCGTCGTCCTCCTCGGCCGCGGCATCGACGGCGGCTGGAGCGCCGTCTGGGCGCAGGCGGGCGCGGCCGGCAAGCTGGCCTGGTTCGACGCGTCCCTCACCCTGCGCCAGCCGCACACCGTCTTTGCCGGCCTGCTGGGCGGCGGATTCCTCGCGATGGCGTCACACGGTGCCGACCAGATGATCGTGCAGCGGCTCCTCGCCTCCGCCACCCTCCCCGACGCCCGCCGGGCACTGATCGGGAGCGGCGTCTTCGTCATCGCGCAGTTCGCCCTGTTCCTGACGATCGGCCTCGGCCTCTGGGTCTTCTACGGCGGGACGAGCTTCCCCGCCCCGGACAAGATCTTCCCGACCTACATCGTGGCCGAGATGCCCCCGGGACTGACCGGCGTCGTCATCGCGGCGATCCTCGCCGCCGCGATGAGCACCATCTCCGGCTCGATCAACTCGCTCGCGGCGGCCTCCACGCACGATCTCTGGGTGCCGCTGCGTGGCGCCGGCGCCTCCGCGGACGCCGTCCTCCGCGTCTCGAAGCGCTTCACCCTGATCTGGGCCGCGCTGCTGATCGGCGGCGCGCTCCTGTACCGCGCCGAAGGCACGCCGGTGGTGGTGATCGCCCTGTCGGTGGCGTCGTTCACCTACGGCGGGTTGCTGGGCGGATTCTTCCTCGCCCTCGGGTGGCCGCGGGCCATCCAGCGGGATGCGATTCTCGGGATGGCGGTCGGGATCGGCGCGATGAGCCTGATCGTCTTCGCGGGTCGTCTCGTCGCCGCCGTTCCCGCCCTCGCCGGCGTGCTGACGCCCTTCATCGGGATCGCCTGGCCCTGGTTCGTGCTGATCGGCACCACGATCACCCTTGTCGTGGGTATCTTGTCCTCCTTCACTCACCCGGCGCCCACCGTGGCGCGGACCGTCTGACACAAGGATTCCAGCGTCATGTCGCAGCTCTTCGTGGGAGTCGATGGCGGAGGTAGCAAGACCGAGGTCGTCGTCGTCGACCGGAAGGGAAAGGAGCGCGCCACCCGAACCGGGGACGCGAGCGCCCTCCGGCCCGGCGAGGCGCTGCACACGGCGGAGGTGATCACCGACCTCATCCGGGACGCCCTCGCCGAAGCGCAGGGTGACGCCGGCGAGGAGGGCCAGGAGCGCCCCGCCGGGCTCGTCGTCGGTGTCGCCGGTGCCGGCCAGGAGCCCGAACGGCAGGCGCTGCAGCGCATCCTCGACCGGGCGGACCTCGCGGACGACGTGTTCGTGACCACGGACGCCGAGGTGGCCCTCACCGACGCGTTCGGCGAGGGCCCGGGCATCCTCCTCATCTCCGGGACTGGCTCGATCGCGTATGGCCGCGGGCCGACGGGCACCCTGATCCGCTGTGGCGGCTGGGGGCCGGTCTGTGGTGACGAGGGGAGCGGCGCGTGGATCGGTCGCCGGGCCCTGAGCGTCGTCACCGCCTCGCACGACGGCCGCGAACCGGAGACGAAGCTCGTCGGGGCCCTCCTCACGGCACTCGAACTCGAGTCGGTCGACGGGCTGATCGGCTGGGCCGCGGCCGCCTCGCCCAAGGCGCTCGCCGCGTTCGCCCCCACGGTGCTCACCGTCGCCGCGGATGGGGACCTCCGCGCGAATGCGATCTGCACCCTCGCGGCGGAGGAGCTGGTGCTGCACGTGCGGACGCTGGCCCGTCAGCTCTTCGTCGACGAGCGCGCGGCGATCCCGGTGGCCCTCGCGGGCGGGATGCTCGGGCGTGGCACCTTCCTTCGCCGACTGGTGGAGCACCGACTGAAGCACGCGGTGCCGGGGTGCCACCTGAAGGGGGAGCTGGTCCGGCCCGCGCGCGGTGCGGCGACGATGGCCCGCAGTCGCGCGAAAGCCGCACGATAGGTCGGTCAACACCGAGCGGGGCCGCCAGGCGACTGCGCCCGGCGGCCCCGCGTGGCATTCGGGCGCGCCGGGACGGGCGCGCTAGGCCGTCTGCTCCACGGGCACCCGGGAGGCATCCCACAGCCCCTCCGACTTCGCCACGAAGGCCGTCGCGGAGAGGTCGCCCGAGACGTTCACCACCGTCCGGGTCATATCGAGAATGCGGTCGACGCCGAGGACGATGGCGATCGCCTCGCCGGGCACTCCCATCATCGCGATGATGCCGACGAGGAGCGGGATTGACCCACCGGGGACGCCGGCGGCACCGACCGCCGTGATCACCGACATCACGACGACGATGATCATCTTGCCGAGGCTGAGCTCAACGCCGAACGCCTGGCAGAGGAAGATCACCGTGATCCCCTCGAAGATCGCCGTGCCATTCATGCACATGGTGGAGCCGAGCGGCAGCACGAAGCCCGCGATCCGGTTCGGGATACCGAGCCCCTCCTCCGCGGTCTTGAGCGCCGCCGGGAGCGTCGCCGAACTCGAGCTCGTGCTGAAGGCGGTGATCAGCGTCCCACGCACGCGCGAGAAGAAGAGCCGCGGGCTGAGCCCGATGACGAAGCGGAGGATCAGCGAGAGATTGACGAACATGTGGAAGAGCAGCGCCCCGAGGACCACCAGCACGAACGCGCCGAGCGGCTTGAGGAGGGCGAAGCCAAACTTGGAGGTGACGCCGAAGATGAGGCCCGCCACGCCGTAGGGGGCGAGCTTCATCGCCATCCCGACGATCACCGTGACGGCGTCGTTGATCGCCTCGAGCACCTTGATCATCGGCTCGGCCCGCTCGCGCGTCATCTGCGTGAGCGCGGCGCCGAACATCAGGCCGAAGAAGATCACCCCGAGCATGTCGAAGTCGGCGGCGGACTTCACCGGGTTGCGCGTGACGATGTTCACGAAGGTGTTGATACCGAAGCCGCCCTGCTGTCCCGCCTCGATCTTCGCCGCGGCGTCGCCGGCGTAGGTCGCCATCAGCTCCGTCTTGACCGCATCGGGGACGGCATCCCCGGGACGCACCACGCTCACGGCGAGCAGCCCGAACGCCGCGGCGATGAAGGTCGTCCCGAGGAAGTAGCCGATCGCCTTGCCACCGACCTGCCCGACCTTCCGCAGGTCCCCGAGGCCGGCGACGCCGAGCGCGATCGACGAGAAGACGAGGGGCATCACCACCATGAACAGCATCCGCAGGAAGATCTGACCAATCGGCCCCGCGACGTAGGTGTTCACGAAGCCGACGGTGGGGTCATCCTTGCCGAGCTGCGTGTTCACCAGGATCCCCGCCGTCGTGCCCACCAGCAGCGCGAGGAGGATCTTCGTGTGGAGCTTCATGCCGGTGCCGCTGTTGCCGATCGATTCAGCCATGGGAGTCCGAGACCTCGGAGGCGAGCGGGGGGAGACCGCGACGGAGGCGCGAGTGCCGTGCGCCGTAGGAGAAGTAGAGCACGAGCCCGATGACGAGCCAGACGCCGAAGCCCTGCCAGGCCATCGCCGGCAGGCCGCGCATCACGAAGAGGCAGGCGGCCGCGCCGCCGAGGCCCACGAGCCAGACCGCCGGCACCTTGAATGGGCGCGGCCGATCGGGCTCGATCACCCGGAGCACCAACACGCCCACGCAGACGAGGGTGAAGGCGAAGAGGGTCCCGATGTTCGTCAGGTCGTACGTCGCAGCATCGTCGGCGACGAGCGCCCCGAGCGCCACGAACGCCCCGGTCAGCAGCGTCGTCACGTGCGGCGTGCGGTACTTCGGGTGCAGCTTGGCCGCGAAGGGCGGGAGGAGCCCGTCGCGCGCCATCGCGTAGAAGATGCGCGGCTGGCCGTACTGGAACACCAGCAGCACCGCGGACATCGAGACCACCGCGCCGAGGGCGATGACCCAGGAGTAGCGCGTGAGCCCCGCCACCTCGAACGCGTGCGCGAGCGGATCCGCGCTCTTGAGCTGCAGGTAGGGCACCAGTCCCGTCGCCACGGCACCGACGATCACGTAGATGAGGGTGCACGCCGCGAGGCCGATCAGGATGCCACGTGGCATCGTCCGCTGTGGGTCCTTCGTTTCCTCGGCGGCCGTCGAGATCGCGTCGAACCCGATGTACGCGAAGAAGGCGATCGCAGCGCCCTGGTGGATCCCCGTGAAGCCGTTCGGGGCGAAGGGGCGGTAGTTCGCCGGGTCGATGTGCTGCACACCCACGATCACGAAGAGCGCGAGGACGGCGAGCTTCACCAGCACCATCACGTTGTTCACCCGGGTGCTCTCCCGGACGCCGAGGACGAGGAGCCAGGTGATGGCCGCGACGATCAGGAACGCCGGGAGGTTCACGAGGAGGGGGATCCCCGCGAGTCGCGGCGCGTCCGCGAGCAGCGCCTGCATCGCCTCGGCGTGCGCCCCAGTCCCCGCCGCCCCCGCCTGCACCTGGAAGTACCCATGCGTCAGCCATCCCGGGATGTGCACCCACGGAGAGACGAGGGATTCGAAGTACCCCCCCCACGCGATCGCCACCGCGACATTGCCGACCGCGTACTCGAGGATGAGGTCCCAGCCGATGATCCACGCCACGAGCTCGCCGAGCGAGGCATAGCTGTAGGCGTAGGCGGAACCGGCCTGCGGGATCATCGAGGCCAGCTCCGCGTAGCAGAGCGCCGCGAGGGCGCAGACGGCACCGAGGAGGAGGAAGCTGATGACGAGCGCGGGGCCGGCACCGTAGCGGATCACCTCGCCGTTGGCCGCGATCTCCCCCGCCGCGGCGGTGCCGAGGGTCGAGAAGATCCCGGCGCCGATGACGGCACCGATGGAAAGGGCGACGAGGTCGCGCGTGCCGAGGGTGCGGGCGAGGCCGCTGCCGGTACTGTCGAGGGACGCGATCGGCTTGCGCGCCCAGAGGGGGGAGGGCATGGCCGGGAAGCTACGGCCGAGCCGAGGGAGGGACCAGCCTCAACCCGCCGTTCAGGGGACCGCAGCGGTCACCGAGATGGTGTCGCGGACGGGCGTCCCGTCCGCACGCACCGCCGGGCGGAATCGCCACTCGGCGAGCACCTCTCGCAGGCGACGGTTATATGCGCCGTCCTTGGAGGGATTGAACGCGAGGAGCGTCGCCCGCCCCCGCTCGTCTACGTCGAACCACGCCACCATCGTGTATGGGCGGATCTTCCGGGGGACCGGCTGAGGCAGCATCACCATCGTGGTCACCTCCGGCGGGTAGATCTCCTCGCCGCCCCCACCCGTTCCCGGCCCCGTGGCGGTGCCCCGCCCCGTCCCGACGCCGGACCCCACGCCGCCGCCACTCCCGGGACCGCTCCCTCCGGACCGATCTGCCCCGGTCCCACCCCCCGTCCCCTGGACCGGAGCGCGGACCGGCGCCGGCTCGGCGGGTGCCGTCGCCGGCGCCGGCGGGGGCACCTCGGGGGGCTTCGGCTTCGGTGGCTCCGGCGGCCTCTCGACTGGTGTCGGGACCGGGGCGGGCGCCGGGGCAGGCGCGACCTGGAAGTAGGTAATCCGCTCCGGGATCACCTGATCGGCCCCAGAGCCGCGGTTGCCGCCGCCCCCTCCGCCGGCTGGTGTTGCGCCCCCAGCGCCCGCGGAGAGCGGCAGGTCCAGCTGCGACGCGATCACCGGCGGAAGGAAGACCGCGAGCACGAGGGCGAGATGCAGCAGGAACGACACGACCACCGCGCCGGACGTGCGGCGTCGGCGGAGCGGGGCGGCGATGGGGCGATAGGCCGGTCGCGGGCGACCGGCGGCGTCGAACGGATTGGGCGGCATGCGTGGTTAAAAATGATACGGCGGACGAACCAGAAAAGGTTCGTCCGCCGTCGCACTCCCCGGAGGCGAGCCCCCGGGCGATCCTCCGGTCAGCCCGGCGGGACGCCGATGACGCGGACGCCGGCACCGCGGGCGATGTCCATCGCCCGGATGATGGCCTGGAACTCGGCCTTCGGATCACCCTTCACGAAGATGATCTTCTCCGGCCGCGGGTCGTAGATGTCCTTCAGGAACTTCGGCAGCGCGGTCGAATCGACCGGCTCCCGATTCACGGCGTACGTGCCGTTCGCGAACACCTCGAGGACGATCTGGTTCGAGGCGGCGTTCGCGGTGGCGACGGCCGGGGTGGGATCCGGCAGCTGGATGTCGATCGCCTTCCGGACCTGCTGCACGAGGATGAAGATCACGAGCAGCACGAGCATGATGTCGATCATCGGCACCACGTTCGGCTCGTTGTTCAGCCCGCTGCTGTTGTTGCCTACGCTGGCTCCCATGGGGGCTCCTCTAGGGATTCTGCGCGGAGGCTTCACCCTCCGCGGTGGGTGAGCCAACCTGGTCCGTGATCGCCGCGACGACGCGCACGCCGCTGCGGGAGGCGATGTTCCACGCCTGCTGGACGACCTCGTACGGGAGGCCCGAGTGGGCCTTCAGGTAGAGGATGGCATCGCCGCGGCTCGCATAGATCCGCGTGAGGCTGTCGGCCAGCGAGGCGTTCTCGATCTTCTTCTTGTTCAGGAAGTACTGCCCGAACCGGTCGATGCCGAGGACCTGATCCGTCTCCTCCTCCGGGTGAGGCTTCAGATTCGCGCCCTTCGGCGGCTCGGCGGAGAAACCCGCCGCGATCGCCGGGGTCACGACCATGAAGATCACCAGGAGTACGAGCATGACGTCGATCATCGGCACGACGTTCGGCTCCGCCTTGACGGGACCGCTCGAGCCTACGGATGCACCCATGCGAAAACCCTCCTACGGGTTGCGGGAGAGCTTTACTGGGAGATCGGCGCGGAGCCGCCGGTGGCCTTCGTGCTGAACTCGCGGGTGAAGCGCGACCGGCCGAACTCGCCCGACATGCCGCGGATGAGGTAGTCGATCACGTACTTCGAGATGTGCGTCATCTCGGCCGTGAGGTTCTCGATCTTCGTCTGGAAGTAGTTGTAGAACCACACCGCCGGGATCGCGACGCCGAGGCCGAGACCGGTGGCGATGAGCGCCTCGGCGATCGGCACGATGATCTCGTTGATGCCGGAGCTGCCCGACGCGCCCATCTTGGAGAACGCGTTGATGATGCCGACGACCGTGCCGAGGAGGCCGACGAACGGCGCCGTCGAACCCACCGTCGCGATGACGGCGAGGCCACGCTTCATCTCGACGATCTCCTGCAGCATCTCACGCTCGACCGCGCGCTCCACCGAGTTGATGTCGGAGACGGTGACGGTCCCGTCGAGGAGGAGGGGCTTCACCTCGCCGAGGGCGGCGCCGAGCACCTTCGCGACGTGCGACTTCTTGTACTGGTCGGCGAGGTCGATGGCGTCGCTCAGCTTGTCCTCAGTGAGGAACTGGTCGAACTCCGGGGCGAACTTCTTCGTCTCCGCGGCGGCCTTGCGCATCGCGTTCCACTTGCCGACGGCGACCGTCAGCGACCAGAAGGACATGCTGAGCATGAGGACCCAGATGCCCTTCGCGAACAGCGGGCTCTCCTGGAAGATCTCGGCGAGGTTCATTTCCATGACTGCGATTCTCCTGACGTGCCAAGGTGGGACGGTGGATGATTACCGCTGGAGGGCGAACACGAACGGCTGCTGCACCAACTGCTTCACCTTCCGCCCGCCGACCTCGGCGGGCATGAACCGCATCGCGGGGAGCGCCGCACGGAGCGACGCCGCGAAGAGCTCGTGCGAGGTGCGGATGACCTTGTACGAGCTGATGTCGACGCGACCGAGGGTGTCGACGACGAACTGGGCGAGGACCTCGCCCTCGACGCCGGCCGACCGGAGGATGTCCGGGTAGCGGGGCGCGCCCGTGCCCGGGATCGGCGCGACCGGCTTCTCGACCTGGAAGTCGAAGTACGCTTGGTCGGCGTTCGGGGCGACGATGCCGCCCACGACACCCGACGCCACACCACCGGCGACACCGCGGCCGGAGAAGTCGGCCTCGTTCGTGACCTTCGCGTTAAGGTCGATCTCCGGGATCACATCCGGGATCTCGACCGGCGCGGTCAGTACCTGGAAGCCCTTCGCGAGGGGCGGCGCCGCAACATCCGGCGGCGGCTCCTCGGGCTTCGGTTCCTCTTCCTTCTTCTCCTCCTCGACCACGAACTCCGTCACCGCCTCAACGGTCTCAGCCACGGCCTCGCCGACGTGCTTCGTCGCGATAACCGAGCCGACCACGATGAGGGCGTGGATCACGATCGACGCGAAGGTCGACCCGATCCCCTTGTTCTTTCGGGTTCCCGTCTCGATGAGTCTGAGTGCCACTCTTCCATCTCCGATGAAAAAAGTGCCCGCCGGCACCACCACTGGTGACGACGGGAAGAACCTACGATCGACTCCCCTGCGTGGTAATGACGAAAAGATTAGGATTTCATTAACGCTGCGTGAGCGTTGCCTTACGCGGACGGCGCCACCGGATCGCTCCCCGGCGCCAGCGGGAGGGAGACCGTGAACGTGGTTCCCCGACCCGGCCGCGAGGCGACGGTGATCGTCCCGCCGTGGGCGTGCGCGATCCACTCGGCGATGGAGAGCCCGAGACCGAATCCGCCACGCTCCGCCGCCCGCGACCGCGAGCGGTCGGCGCGCCAGAACCGCTCGAAGATGAACGGCAGGTCGGGCGCCGCGATCCCCACCCCGGTGTCATCCACAACGAGCGCCGCCTCCTCCCCTCGCCGCGACAACCCGATCGACACGCGCCCCCCCGCCGGCGTGTACTTCACCGCGTTCGTCACGAGGTTGAGTCCGAGCTGGCGGAGCCGAACGGCCTCGCCGGCGATTACCGCGGGCTCCGTCCCCGTGAGTACCACCGTCACCCCCGCCTCCTCCCCGAGAATGCCCGCCGTCTCGTACAGCTCGAGGACGAGGGGTTCCAGGTCCACCGGCTCGCGATGGAGGTCGTACCGCCCCTCATCGGCGCGCGCGAGGGTGAGCAGGGACTCCACGAGGTCGCTCATCCGCGCCGTCTCCGCCAAGGCATCCTCGAGCGGAGCGAGCTGCTCCGGCGGGACCTGCGCCGTCGTCATCGTGCGCTCGAGATGCGCCCGCAGGACGGCGAGCGGAGTCTTGAGTTCGTGGCTCGCGTCCGCGGTGAAGCGCCGAAGCGCGGCGAAGGAGGCCTCGATGCGCGCGATCATCGCGTTGATTGTCTCCGCGAGACGGTCGACCTCTTCGATCCCCTCCTCCTCGCGGACGCGCCGGTGCAGTGAGCGCCCGTGCTGGATCGCCTCGAGGCTACCGGCGAGCCGCTCGAGTGGCTGGAGACTCGCCCCGATGACCCCCCAGG
>JARIFA010000094.1 GCA_031127075.1 Gemmatimonadota bacterium
CCCCCGGCGCGATGGTCGTCGCCGTCCCGAACGAGGGCGCGCCGGCGCGCGCGGCGGCATTCACCTTCGTCACGGCCCGGCAGGGCGGGCGGGCACGTCCGGATGGGAGCCCGCGCCAGGCCGGCGTCACACGGCTGCTGAACCTCCGCCGCCAGCTCGATCTCACCCCCCGTCAGGTGGCGCAGTTCGACTCGATCGAGCGCCTCGTCGTGGCCGAGCAGCGAGCGGTGATGGAGCGGATGCGCGCCGAGCGCGGCGGGCGGCCGCCGGTCGGTCAGGGGCGGATGTCCCCCGACTCGATGCGTTCCGGGATGCCGCGGCTGCAGCCGCAGATGGCGCAGCTCCGGCAGCGTGACTCCGTGACCACGGCGGCCGCGGAGCGCCTCCTGACCGACGCGCAGCGGGGCACGCTCCGTGAGCTCCGCGCCTTCGCCCGCGGTCGCGCCGCTGGGCTGCGGCAGCGTGACATGCGCGGTAGGATGCGCGGTAGCATGCGCGGTGGCATGCCCGGCATGGGGCCGATGGGACAGATGCCGCCGATGGCACCGATGATGCCGATGCCCCCGATGCCCCCGGGGCGGGACGGTGAGGAGGTCGACGTGCAGGTCTGGCGTCAGGGCCCGCCGGGCGGGGAGGCGGAGGTTCGCATCGAGCGCCGTCGGCAGCGGCCACCGCGCTGACCCGCCGCCGCGCGGGGTGATCCTGCGGGGCCGGGACGCAGTCGCGTCCTGGCCCCGCCTGCATTCACGGGGCCAGCGGTCGTGCAAAGCAATGCTTTTCGCCGACCTCGATCTCTGTCCGATCCACCTGCTGGTACCGCGCGATTTTCTCCGGGTACGTGCTGAGCGGCACCCGGTCGAAGCCGCAGTGCAGGAACAGGTCGTCGGAGTACGACACCGCGAAGAGCGTCGCATAGCCGCGCCGCGTCGCCAGCGCCACCGCCGCGTCGATCAGGGCGCGTCCGTGCCCGAGACCGTGCGCTTCCGCCGCCACCGCCAGCGAGATGAGCTCCGCGACGCTCGGGCTGTATTCGTCCAGGGCGACGCAGCCGAGCACGCCGCCGTTCGCATCGCGCAAGACGCGGTAGTCGCCGAGATGGTTCGCGGCGAAGTCAGGGGTGCGTGCCAGCGTGAGCCCCGACCCCGCGTAGCGGTTGTTCAGGGAGAGGAGCGACGGGATGTCGGTCTCGTGTGCGGCGGTGATGCGGGTGGTCATCGTTCGACTTCCTCGAGCCGGGTGAGGGCGATGCGGAGCGGGACGAGCGTGGCGAGCACGCAGACGAGTGCGGCCGCGCCGAACCAGGGGACGAGCGACCAGGCGGGCGCTGGCGTGCCGAAGGCCTGGGCGGAGAGATAGCCGTAGACGGGGCGCGCCTCGAGCATGATCACGACCGCGATCAGCGCCACCGACGCCATCATGTAGAGGAGTCCCCCGAAGCTCGTCGGGATCTGGGCGGCGTTCTCCGTCTCGAACTGCGGGAAGAGCGTCCCCATCGCGATCGCGAGTCCGGCGAGCGCCACGGTGAGCATCGCGATCGTCGCGAGCGAGACGGCGATCATGAATGCGCTCACCTGCAGCAGCCAATCCGTCACGCCGACGATCCCGAGCGCCAACGCGAGGAGCGGCAGCGTCCCGACCCAGAACTTCGACCAGAGGAGGTCCCGCATCCGCAGGGGACTCGTCTTGAGGAGCCAGAGGGTCCGCCCCTCCAGCGAGACCGCCGGGAAGAGGAAGCGCGCCGCGACCGAGGCGAGCACGAAGCCCGCGAGCACGAGGTTGAGGAACGGCACGACGTTCCGCAGGAAGAAGGTGATCCCGTCCCCCTGCAGCGGGAGGAACTTGATGTTGTAGACGTAGACCACGACGAGCACGCCGAGCAGGATGAGCTGCGACCACTGCGTGGTGTCGCGGAAGAAGACGCGCACCTCCTTCAGCAGCAGCTCACGTCGGAGCACGCCCCACGGACTGAGGAGCCGATGCAGGAGGCCGCGGCGCCGCGCCCGGCTCACCACCCGCTGCCCCCCCTCCTGCGCCTTGCTGTAGCCGCGGAGATAGGTGCCGCGGTGCAGCAGCGCACCGAGCACGACGGCGGCGGCCGCGGTCGTCCAGAGGAGATACAACGGGAGCCACGCCGGCTCCCCCGTCAGCTGCCCCATCAGCACCTGCTGCGCCCACTCGCTCGGCAGCAGCGGCGAACTCGGCGTCCGCAGCACCGCCACGAACTCGACGAGCGACCGGAATCCCTCGGGCCGCGCCAACCGCTCGGGCCGGACCAGTCGGATCACGAGGACGAGTGCCGCGGCGGAGAGCACGGCGATCACCGAGAGGATGTCCCGCGTCCGACGTGCGGGAAAGACGTTCACCAACACCAGCGTCGCCGCGGCGCCGATGGCGCTCGGCAGGATGAAGTAGGGGAGCAGGACCGCCACGCAGAGGAGCGCGAACCGCCAGCCACCGTCGAAGACCACGCCGTAGGCGGAGAGGAGCGGCACCGCGACGAGTAGCACCATCCAGCTCGAGGCGACGAGCGTCTCCAGCAGCTTCGCCCCGTAGACGCGGAGCCAATCGACCGGTGCCGCCACGAGCAGGTCGAGGTCCTTCGCCAGGAAGAAGCTCGAGAGCGCGGTGATCACGTTCGAGAGGAGGAGGATTGACCCGAAGCCCACAAGGAGCAGTCCGAGGAGCTTCCCCGCGAGCACCGGTCCGATCTCCTCGACGCCGCGGAAGTACTGCAGGAGCCGGTGGAGCACGCCGAAGCTCAGCCCCCAGAAGAGCAGGGCCGTCCCCCCCAGGATCGCCGCCCGCGCGCCGCGGCCACGCTCGCCCCGTGTCGCGCGCGCGCGCGCAGTCAGCCACTTCGGTCGGAGGAGCAGCCCGAGCGGCGCGTCGGGCAACGCGTCGGGCAACGCGTCGGGCAACGCGTCGGGCAACGCGTCGGGCAACGCGTCGCGCGTCACGTCGGGCCGCGCCGCCGCCCGCTCACGCATCGAGGACGTCCACGAGGGTGCGCGCCGCCTGCTCCCCGGTCAGCCGCAGGAAGATCTCCTCCAGCCCGCCCGCCCCCTGCTGCGCGCGCAACTCATCCATCGTGCCGATCGCCCGGATCTTCCCCTGCGCGATGATCGCGAGCCGGTCACAGAGCGATTCCGCCACCTCGAGGGTGTGGGTCGAGAAGATGATCGTGTGCCCGCGCCGCGTATACTCGCGGAAGAGGTCCTTCAGGATCCGCGCCGCCTTCGGGTCGAGCCCCACCATCGGCTCGTCGACGACGATCACCGCGGGCCGGTGCACGAAGGCGCTCGAGATGATCAGCTTCTGCCGCATCCCGTGTGAGTAGCTCTCGACGAGCTCGTCGCGCCACGGTTCGAGGTCGAACAGGGCGAGCAGCTCCTGCGCGCGCCGGTCGACCGCCGGCCCCTCTTGGTCGTAGAGCCCCGCGACGAAGCGCAGGAACTCCATCCCGGTCAACTTCTCGTAGATGAACGGGCGGTCGGGGATGAAGCCGAGCGAGGCCTTCGCCCGCACCGGGTCCGCCGCGAGGTCGACGCCCGCGATGCGGATCGTGCCCGCGGTGGGGCGCAGGATCCCCGCGAGCATCCGCAACGTCGTCGTCTTCCCCGCGCCGTTCGGGCCGAGGAGGCCGAAGAGCTCGCCGGCCGGGACCTGGAGGTCGATCGCGTCGATCGCGGTGAACGCGCCGTAGCGCTTCGTGACCGCCTGGAGTTCGATCATCGGTTCGGCACGACCTCGAGCTGGAGGGATCCCATCACGCGGAGCAGGTCGACCTGGCGCGCGAGCCCCCCGACGACGAAGCGCAGGTGCGCCGCATCGGCCGGGAACTGTCCGAAGGTCGGGTCGACCGCGACCCAGTCGCGGAGCCACACCTCGGGCCACGCGTGGTAGTAGAACTGGCCGTCCACGTACGTGAGCCCCGTCGCGATGCGCGTCGGGAGCCCGACCGCGCGCGCGAGCGCGGTGAAGAGCTGCGCGTGCTCGTTGCAGTCGCCGCGCCGCGTGCGCAGCACCTGCGTCGCGCTGGGCACCGTCACGGCGACCGTCTTCTCGAGCGAGTCGAAGACCCAGCGCGTCAGTCGCTCCGCGACGACCGCGGGGTCCCGCGCCTCGCCGGCGATGCGCACCGCGAGCGCGACGATCGCCGGGTCCGTCACCTGGAGCAACGGTTCGTCCCGCAGCGTCTCCGCGTGGGTCGCGCGGAACCCCGGCGGGGGCGCCGCGAGGCTCCAGTCGGCGCGCAGCGCCGCGCGCGGCTCGCGCCGGATGTCGAGGACGGGAGCGGTGAATCGCTGCCGCCCCCCGTCGAGGGCGAACCCGGCGACGTCGATCCCGCCGACCCGCACGCGCAGCGCTTCGAACGCCGCCGATGCGGGCACCACGCCGGCGCTCACCGCCGTGGCACGTCGGAGATCATCCGCGGCGCCGGCCGGCGTCGGGACGGTGGCGACGCGGTCGCGGCGCCAGTTCGTGAAGGCGAGCTCGAACGCCGTGCGACGCAGGGTGATCCCCCCCGGCTGTGTCGCCTCGACCACCCGCCCCGCCGCGTCGACCCACCCGACGAACCCGGGCCCGTCCGCCGTCGCGAAGCGCCACGCGCGGACGGTGTCGGTGCGCGCCGGCACGAACCGCGCTGTCGTCGAGTCGAACCCGGCGCTGTCCACCACCGTGAAGAGCGACTCCGCCTCGATCGTCAGCCGGAGCGTCGCGGCCGCCATCGTCATCGGGTCGAAGCTGGCGAGCGTCACCGCGCCGCCGACCTTCGGGGGCCGAACCAGCACGGCCACCGCCGGGATGAGCGCGGGGAGCACCACCGGGCCGCGGACGCGGACCCGCTGCGAGTCCGTCGGCTGCCCTGGCGCCTCCATCGCGAAGACGATCGCGCTGTCCCCGTCCATCCGCCCCGCCACGTGCATCGGGGCCACGGGCGTCTCGACACGCACGTCGAACTGACGCAGCGCGAGGCCGCGAGAGAGGGTGATCGCCGCCGTCGCGCTCGCGGCGATCGACTGCCCGCCCACCGGGAGGTCGGCGGTGAACTGATCGGTCACCACCACCGTGCTGCGCGTCGTATCGATCGTCGTCGAGGCGTAGCCGATCGGGCGTCCGTCCTGCTCGACCGTGAAGTACGTCGTGCTCGGTGCGAGCCGGAGCGCTGCCTCCGCGAGCCGGTCGGCATCCGAGCGGTTGGCGGCGCGGATGGCGACGAGCGCCACGCCGCCGCCCCACGCCAGAAGCACGAGCGTCGCGAGCAGCGTGCGCCGGCGCCCGCGCCATCGGCGGCCCGCGTCGTCGATCGTCATCGCGCCTGCGCCTCGCGGGCACGACGGTGGTACTCCGACGCCTCCGTGCTCCGGCCGAGGCGGTCGAGCACCTTGCCCATCCCCTTCAACGCGCG
>JARIFA010000027.1 GCA_031127075.1 Gemmatimonadota bacterium
TCGATGTGCCGGCAGGTGGGTCGACTGCTGGTGTGGCATCTCCGTAGACAGGGGTGTTTGAGGCGACTAGGTTCCCACAGGTCCGCGTGTTCGCGGCGGACGGGACGTAGCGCAGCCCGGTAGCGCACCTGAATGGGGTTCAGGGGGTCGCGGGTTCGAATCCCGCCGTCCCGATTCCATCGAAGCGGTAGGAAACGAACGAGGCGCCGGGTCATCCCGGCGCCTCGTTCGTCGTTTCCGCCGACCCCGCCGCGCGGGAGCGCGTCAGGCGTGGTCGAACCGATCCGCCTCCATCACCTTCGTCCACGCGCGCACAAAGGTCTCGACGAAGCGGGGCATCGCATCGGCCTCGGCGAATGATTCCGCCAGCGCGCGGAGCTGCGAGTGCGACCCGAACACGAGGTCGGCGCGCGTGCCGGTCCATCGGACGGCCCCGGTCGCCCGATCGCGCCCCTCGAAGAGCTCCTGCGCCGCCGAGACCGCCTTCCACTCGATGTCGAGATCGAGGAGGTGCACGAAGAAGTCGTTCGTGAGCGCCTCCGGTCGGTCGGTGAGGACGCCGTGCTTCGTCCCATTATGCGTCGCCCCGAGCACGCGCAGCCCGCCGACGAGTGCCGTCATCTCCGGCGCCGTGAGCGTGAGGAGCTGCGCCCGATCGATCAGCATCGCTTCCGTCGAGACGGTGAACCGCGTCCGCTGCCAATTCCGGAACCCGTCGGCCTGCGGTTCGAGCCAGGCGAACGACTCCACGTCGGTCTGCGCCTGCGAGGCGTCCGTGCGGCCTGCCTGGAAGGGTACGACCACCTCCGCCCCCGCCTTCCGCGCCGCTGCTTCGATGGCGGCCACCCCACCGAGTACGATCAGGTCGGCCATCGAGATGCGCGTGCCGTCCTGCTGGGCGGCATTGACCGCCTGCTGTACTCGCTCCAGTACACCGAGCACCCGGGCGAGCTGTCGCGGCTCGTTGACCTCCCAGTCCTTCTGCGGCGCGAGGCGAATCCGCGCGCCATTCGCCCCGCCGCGCTTGTCCGACCCGCGGAAGGTCGAGGCGGAGGCCCACGCCGTCGTCACGAGCTCGGCGATCGTGAGGCCCGACGCGAGGAGGTCCGCCTTGAGGGTCGTGATGCGCGGCGCATCGATCAGCGGGTGGTCGACCGCCGGGACGGGGTCCTGCCACGCGAGCACCTCCGCGGGCACTCGGTTGCCGAGATAGCGGGCGCGGGGGCCCATGTCGCGATGCGTGAGCTTGAACCACGCTCTCGCGAAGGCATCCGCGAAGGCCGCGGGGTCGGCGCGGAACCGCTCGGATACCTGTCGGTAGGCGGGATCCTCGCGCATCGCCATATCGGCGGTGGACATCGCCGGGAGGACGAAGGTGTTCGGCCGGTGCGCATCGGGGACGGTGCGGGCCGCCGCCTTGTCGGTCGGCTCCCAGATCCAGGCGCCCGCGGGGCTCTTCACGAGTTCCCACTCCCAGCGGAACAGCGTCTCGAAGTAGCTGTTGTCCCACTGGGTCGGGGTCGGGGTCCACGCGCCCTCGAGGCCGGAGGTCGTGGTGTCCGCGCCCTTGCCGGAGCCGTGACGGTTACGCCAGCCGAGGCCCTGCTCCTCCATCGTGGCGCCCTCGGGCTCCGGCCCGACGAGCGAGGGATCACCTGCGCCGTGCATCTTGCCGAAGGTGTGACCGCCGGCGGTGAGGGCGACGGTCTCCTCGTCGTTCATCGCCATCCGGCGGAAGGTCTCACGGATGTCACGCGCGGAGGCGAGCGGGTCGGGGCGCCCGTTGGGGCCCTCGGGGTTCACGTAGATGAGCCCCATCTGGACCGCTGCCAGCGGGTTCGCGAGCTCGCGATCGCCGCTGTAGCGCTTGTCACCGAGCCACTCGGCCTCCGGGCCCCAATAGATATCCTGTTCCGGCTCCCAGACGTCGGCGCGGCCACCCGCGAAGCCGAAGGTGCGGAACCCCATCGACTCGAGCGCGACGTTCCCGGCGAGGATCATCAGGTCGGCCCACGAGAGCGCGGCCCCGTACTTCTGCTTGATCGGCCAGAGCAGCCGGCGCGCCTTGTCGAGGTTCCCGTTGTCGGGCCAGCTGTTGAGCGGGGCGAATCGCTGGGTCCCGTTGCCCGCGCCGCCGCGGCCATCGGCGGTGCGGTAGGTGCCGGCCGAGTGCCAGGCCATCCGGATGAAGAGGGGGCCGTAGTGGCCGTAGTCGGCGGGCCACCATTCCCGCGAGTCGGTCATCAGGGTCGTGAGGTCCGCGACGACGGCGTCGAGGTCGAGCGTGCGGAACGCGGCGGCGTAGTCGAAGGCGGGGCCCATCGGGTCGCCGGCGGGCGGATTCTGGTGGAGCATGGCGAGTTGGAGCTGTGTGGGCCACCAGTCACGGTTGGTGCGGCCACCGGTGGCGGTGGCGCCATGCATCACGGGGCACTTCGGCTCGGGGGAGGACATGGGTCGGTTCGGAGGGGATTGAGACAGCCGGTGAAGATAACGGCGGGCGGGAACCGCCTCGATAGCACGAATTCCCTGAGGGGGGCGTCGGTTCCCCGCTGAGGGCGGAGGGGTGCCTCCCGCACGACGGACCCCCGACACGCGATGGGCACTCCACCGGATAGAAGCCGCAATCGCACGGAGGCACCCTCCTCGCGTTGGACGCGCGTCACGCGGGCGGGGGCCACCGATGGCGTCTGCCCGGCCGGTCGTCGGCCGCGCGAGCCGTGGAGGGAGGACGTATGGGAATCACGAGCCGATGGTTCACGCGCACCCGGCGGATGGCCGCCGTCGTCACGATGGGGGTGCTCACCACGCTGGTCGCGTGTCGAGACGATGTGACGCCCGGGCGGGTGACTGGGTTGGATGAGCGGGCGAGCCTAGTGAGCAACGCCCCCAATCAGCAGGACTGGCGGCACTGCGAGAACGAGAAGGACCCGGCGAGCGCCTGCAACTGGATCACCGGGAACCTCAACGAAACGCAGAACCTGTACTACGAGGGATGGTACGTTCCGCACGCGCTGCGGATCCCGCATATCGTAGGCGACGCGCCGGACACGCTCGTGATGACCTTCGGCTTCAAGAAGGGTGGGCATCACACCTTCGATTTCCTCGGGGCCTGGAACGCGTCGCTCCCCAACGCCAACGTCTGCACCGAGTCGAGCTACAGCGAGTTCTGCACCGGCCCGGTGAGTGCGACGACCCCGCCGGCGATGCGGCCGATCAGCGCGAGTACGCCGGCGGGGTCGCTCGCGGCCGCGCTGGTGACGGCGGCCTCCGCCTGCGGGACGGCGCGCGGGGACAGTTTGGCGGCGATCATCTCGCGCGCGGAGGCGGGCGGGCCGGCGATCGCCCTGCAGGGCATCGACCTGGCAGCGATCACCGTGGCGGGCGCGAGCCTCGATAAATGCAATACGGATGAGGAGATGACGGTGACCCTCATCGTGACGCCGAAGCCCGGCGTGACGAGCGCCCTCCTACTCATCGGCGCGCACATCGCACGGACGCGCGACTGGATGGGTGGTGGTGCGACGATGGTGCCGGGCTCGCCCTATCACCTTGGACTCGTCTCCATCAACGACATCACGACGGGTTCGATGGACCTGCAGATGCAGTCGAACGCCATCGAGCCGATGGGACGCGTGATGCTCATCAAACGGACCGAGGGCGCTGTCGGCAGCTTCTCATTCACGCGCGTCGACGGTGACGCGCCGAACCCGATCCCCGCGACCTTCACGATGAGCACCGGGACGCCGGGGTCGGCGTCGAGCGGGGTCGATACGCTGCTCTACGAAGATGTCCCGCTCGGCACACAGGTCATCACCGAGACGGCGCCTCCGGCGGGCTGGGCGCTGACCGCGCTCACCTGCGTGGACCCGTCGGACAACAGCCCCGTCGACCTCGCGGCGCGCGCGGCGACGATCGTGGTGGATGACTCGGAGCTGATCGTCTGCACCTTCACGAACACCGCCGCGGGCGCGATCCGCGTGATGAAGACGGCGGTGGGTGGGGACAGCACCTTCAGCTTCACGCCGACCGGGTTCGGGAGCGGGGCGTTCGCCCTGACGACCGTCTCGGGGACGGCGGAGACGACCTTCGCGGGCATCGCGCCGGCGGTGGCGGACAGCGGGACGTATCGGCTGAGCGAGAGTGCGCTCGCGGGCTGGGCGGCGGGGAGCTGGGCGTGCGTCCGCCAGGATAGCACGACCTCGGCGGGGAATCCGGCCACGGGGATCACCGTGGTGCTGGGCGAGACGACGACCTGCGCCATCACGAACACGAAGCAGGCGACGATCGTGGTGCAGAAGGTGATGCTCGGCGGGACAGATACGTTCTCCTTCACGGAGGACATCACCGGCTCGATCTCCGCGGACAGCGGCATCCTCTCGGCGACGGTCGCGCCGGGGACCTATCACGCGACCGAGACGGCCCTCGCCGGGTGGGATCTCACGGCGCTGAGTTGCGACGACGCCGGCAGCAGCGGTGACGTCGCCACGCGGCGGGCCACCTTCGTGGTGGCGGCGGGGGAGACGGTGACCTGCACCTTCACGAACACCAAGCGCGGTGCGATCCGCGTGATGAAGACGGCGGTGGGCGGCGACAGCACGTTCTCCTTCACGCCGACGGGATTCGGGAGCGGGGCGTTCGCGCTGACGACCGTGTCCGGGACCGCGGATACCACGTTCGGTGGGCTGGTGCCGTCGCCGGCCGACAGCGGGACGTACGGGCTCAGCGAGTCCGCGCTCGCTGGGTGGACGTCCGGCACGCTGGTGTGCGTGCGGCAGGACGGTACCACGTCGGCCGGTGACCCCGACACGGGGATCACCGTCGCGGCCGGCGAGACGACGACCTGCGCCATCACCAACACCAAGTGGGGGATGCTGGTCGTCAAGAAGGTGATGGTCGGCGGGACCGGATCGTTCGGCTTCACCGGCGCCGTCACCGGAACGATCGCGACCAATAATGGCACGCTGATGCAGGCGGTGGCGCCGGGAACGTACCAGGTGACCGAGGATTCGCTCGCGGGCTGGTACCTGACCGGGCTCTCGTGTGATGCCACGGCCAGCAGTGGCGACCTCGCGCTCCGCCGGGCGACGTACGTGGTGGCGGCGGGGGAGACGGTGACGTGCACCTTCACCAACACGCTCGTGATGGGTGGGCCCACGCGGACCCTAGGTTTCTGGTCGCAGCATCAGGACCTCGTGCAGGCCTTCATTTTCGGGCCCACGGGGACGCCGCCGGCCGACTACACGCTCGCGATCCCGGCGAGCGTGCTCCTCCCCGCGTCCGTGACCCAGTGTGCGGATCCGGCGAATCGCTTCTGGATGAGCGACTACTATCTCGGTGGACTCAATGCGAACGTCGCGCGCACCTCCACGGAGGGGCGGCGGAGCGCGTTGGATCAGGCGCGGATGCAGTTGATGCGCCAGCTCCTCGCGGCGGTGCTGAACTCGGTGGCCTTCGGATCGATCCCGGAGGGGCCGGGGGCCTACGCGACCGCGTTCGCCGCATACTGCGGGACGGACCGCGGGGCGATCCTGATGGCGGCCAATGCGCTGGCGCAGTTCAACGAGGCGGGCGATAGCCTCCCCTGGATGATCGGTCCGCAGGGGCCAGCGCGGAACAAGATCGTCACCAGCGGGATGATCGCTCTCTGGGACGCGCTGCCGTGACATCGGCGCGCTGACCCGAGGTCCGGAAGCCGACGAGGGGGAGCCCACCGCACGGTGGGCTCCCCCTCGTGATTTCGCGCGGGGTGGCGATCGTCAGGCGTAGCGTGAGGGAGGGCTCTGCGCGGTACCAGAGCATCCCCGCGTGCTCGAGAGCGCCGTCAGCTCGACTGGCGGTCGCGCAGCGCGCGGACGAAGGGGTCGAGGACGCCGTGCAGTGCCTGCGCCGATGTCGACGCCGCGGCGGCGTCGCGGTCCCGCAATACCTGGTCGAGCTGCGTGGCGGCCGCGTGCACCTCGGTGGCGCCGATACCGCCAGCGACACCGCGCAGCGTGTGGGCGATGCGCTGTGCCGCATCGAGGTCTCCGCCCGCGAGGCAGGCGTCAATCTCAGCGGCGGCCTGGCCGTGCGTGTGGACGAACTCGGCGAGCAGCGCGTCGTAGAGACGCTGGTTGCCCATGACGCGGCGCAGGCCCGCGGCCGCATCGAGGCCGGGCACGTCGCGGAGGGGGCGGTCGGAGGGACGGGTGGCCGTCGGCCAGCGAGCCGACGAGACGGAGCTCGGCTCATCGGCACCGGTCCATCGCAGGATCACGTCGAGCAGCGCATCTGGCTCGAACGGCTTATCGAGTCGATCGCTCATGCCCGCGGCGCGGCTGCGGTCCCCGTCCTCGTCGGCGGTGACCGCGGTCATCGCGATGATGGGTAGCGTGCGACCGCGGTCATCCCGGCGGATCGCCAGGGTGGCGGCATAGCCGTCCATGTCGGGCATGCGGAGGTCCATCAGCACGGCGTCGAAGGGCTGGGTCAAGGCGAGGTCGACGGCCGCCCGTCCACCGTCTGCCTCGACGACCTCCATCCCGACCGCCGCCAGCACCTCGCGGGCGATCTCGCGATTGACGGAGATGTCGTCCACCACGAGCACCCGTGCCCCCCGCCGGAAGCGACGCGACGGCCGCACGGTGGGGGCAGCCCGTGTCATGGTATCCGGCGAGGTATCCGCTTGGCGCTCGAGGCGGACGCGGAACCAGAAGGTCGCCCCGGCGCCTAGGGCCGAGCGGACGCCTACGGTCCCGTCCATCTGCTCGGCGATCCATCGGCAGATCGCGAGGCCCAGGCCCGTCCCCGCTTTCGGTCCTGCCTGTCCGTCGAGCTGTTCGAACCGCCGGAAGAGGCGGAGTTGGTCCTCGGCGCTGATCCCGATGCCGGTGTCGATCACCTCGCCGGTGAGCTCGACACGATCACCGGCGCGCTCGGCCGAGAGGCGTAATGTGATGCTCCCTTGGGCGGTCGCCCTGACCGCGTTGGCAACGTAATTCAGCAGCAGCTGGGTGAGGCGCGTCTGGTCGCCGATCAGCTGACGCGGCAGGTCGTCGGGCCATTCGATGTTCACCCGGAGGCCCTTGGCCTCCGCATCCCGCTGCAGGACGTCGGTCACCTGCTGGAGCAGATCCCCCAGGTCGAAGGGGGCGTTCCAGAGGACCTCATGCCCTGACTCGATCCGCGCCATCGCCAGCATATTCTCTGATAAGCGGGCGAGGTGGCGGCCGTGCTGCTGGATCCGCCCGAGGGTCTCGCGCTGGGCCGGCGTCACGTCATCCCGGACGGTCATCAAGTGGGTGAGCCCCAGGATCGCGTTGAGGGGCGATCGGAGTTCGTGGCTCATCGTGCTGACGAGCTGGGTCCGGGCCTCGGTCAGCTGCACGAGCTGTGCCGTCCGTTCCGCGACCTGGTGCTCGAGCTCTTGCCGGATTCGCGCTGACTCTGCCGCGCGCTGCTGGCTCATGAGCACGATCCGAGCGAAGCGGATGGCCGCGATCAGGGCGAGGCCCACCAACCAGAAGACCCCGTCCTGCCCGTGGCCGGCCAATTCGGTGATCACCGCCGCGGCGGCAGCGGCGATCGTCACGATGGCCGCCGCGATGCTCATCGGGTTGATGAGTTGCTCGTCGAAGGGCGCGCCGGCTTCGCTGGCGCCGAGCAACGACCCGCCGCGTGACGCGCGCACCGCCAGCCAGGCGAACCCGACCATGGTGCTCGTGCCGACGATGTCCCCGATCAGATTCAGCGTCGGGCTCACCACCACGTAGGCATCGATCGACAGGATCGAATCCCCGATGGCGCAGGTGGTCACCGTCCAGAGCCACGCCGCGCTCGTACGGCCGCGCATCCGCCGCCGCACGGTGTCGAGTGCAAGGACGAGCAGGAGGGCATCGAGGATCGGGTAGACGAGCTCGAGGGTGGGCCCGATCGTCGCCCCGAAAACGCTGTACTGGTACTTGCCGCGCACGACGAAGTGCCACGCAAAGAGCCCCGCGCTCAGGCCCAGCGTGAGCGACTCGGACCAAGCGATCCATCGGGCGGTGCCGGTGGCTTGGCGCGCCTGAAGGACCAACATCGTGGTGATGAGGGCGAGGTATCCGGCGACTTGGGCCGCGTCCGCGAGCGGCAGCGTATTGTTCGGGGCGTACCACTGCCAGCGGAATATCACCGCCGCGAGCCCAATGAGGCCGCTCGCGATGGTTGCGCCTCGGAGGAGCGTCCGGTCATCCCCCTCGGCGCGTCGCGCGGCCCGGGCGAGCAGGACGATGACGACGAGCCGAACAACGGCCTCGAAGCCGAACGCCGTCCACCCACCGGGGGAATTCAGGCCCGCATCGCTCCGAAGGGCCACCGGCATCCATATCGCGGCGACCGCGGCCGCCGGCACCAAGGCGGCGAGTCCACGTTCCGGCAAGGCGAGTCTGCGACCTGTGCGCGTTGCGATGGGGGCGCTCCTACGATCGGGGGGCCTTTCTAGCGATGAACAACTGAAAGACTATACAAAGATGCAGTCAAACTGCCGTCAAGTGGCCGTTGTTGAAGTCCGCAAGTGCTCTCAGAGCAGAGAGATAGGCGTCGCCCGGCCGCGGGATGTCCGAGCCGTTTTTTTGGTGCGATCTTGGCGAAATCTGCCCGGCCGCTCGCCGCCGCCGAGCGGCGCTAGTGCCCCTCGTCGAGCGCCTTGATCTCCTTGATCAAGTTGCCGAGCACACCCTTCGCGTCGCCGTACAGCATCAGGGTGTTGTCGCGGAAGAAGAGCGGGTTCTCAACGCCGCTGAACCCCGTGCCCTTGCCACGCTTGATCACAAAGACCGTCTTGGCCGTCCACGGGCGGAAGATCGGCATCCCGTACAGCGGGCTCGCCTTGTCCTCCTCGGCGTCGGGATTCACGATGTCATTCGCGCCGATGATGATCGCGACGTCCGCTGTCTGGAGGATGCGGTTGGCGTCGTCGACATCGGTCAGCAGCGCGCCGTAGTCGATGCCCGCCTCGGAGAGGATGACGTTGAGGTGGCCGGGCATGCGCCCCGCGACGGGGTGGATGGCGTACTTCACGTCGCCCCCCTTCTTCTGGATGAGCTCGTGCAGCTCGCGGCAGGTGTGCTGCGCCTGCGCGACGGCCATCCCGTAGCCCGGCACGATGACCACCGAGCCGGCATACGCGACCTGGAGCGCGGCATCCTCGGTCGAGATGGTCTTCGACTCCTTCGCTGGGCCCTTGGCGCCGCCCGAGGCCGTCGGCGCCGAGCCGAAGGCGCCGAAGAGGACGTTGGCGAAGGAGCGGTTCATCGCCTTCGACATCAGGATCGAGAGGATGAACCCGCCGGCCCCCTCGAGGGCGCCAGCGATGATCAGCACGTTGTTCCCGATCGCGAAGCCGGTGGCGCTGGCGGCGAGCCCCGCGTACGAGTTGAGCAGGGAGACGACAACGGGCATGTCGCCGCCGCCGATGGGGAGCACCATCGTGACGCCGAGGAGGAAGGCGAGCGCCACCATCGTGTAGAAGGCGGCGGTGTTCGCCGGATTCAGCACGACCATCACGAAGCAGACGGCCGCGACCCCCATCATCAGGAAGTTGACGGCGTTCTGGCCCTTGAAGGTGATAGGCCGACCGGTGATCAACTCCTGCAGCTTGCCGAACGCCATCAGCGAGCCGGTGACGGTCAGCGCGCCGAAGAGGACCTCGAAGCTGAGGGCCGCGGCGACGCCGGTCGACATCGTCCCGCCCAGATGCCGGTACTCGACGATGCCGACGAGGGTGGCGGCCATCGCGCCGAAGGCGTGCGAGAAGGCGATGAACTGCGGCATCGACGTCATCTCGATCTTCATCGCCATCGGGTAGCCGAGGGCGGTGCCGAGCACGAGGCCGACGAGGATCCACTGGTACGTGAGGATGTTGGCGTCGAGCAGGGTGCCGATGACGGCGAAGAGCATGCCCGCGGCGGCCTGCTGCATCCCGAGCCGCGCGTCGGCGGGCTTGGTGAGGGAGCGGAGCCCGAGGATGAAGAGGGCCGAGGCGGCGAGGTAGGCGAGCTGGATCACCCAGTCGCGCGCGCCGAGCGCGGTGGTCGCGGCGGCGGCCTCGACGGAGAGGGGGAGCGCGATCACTTGCCGCCCTCCGCCTTCGCCTCGGGCTTCTTGAACATTGCGAGCATCCGGTCGGTGATCAGGAAGCCGGCGACCACGTTGGTGGTGGCGCAGACGACGGCGATCACGCCGAGGACGGTCGAGAGGGTGCCGTACTTCCCGCCCGCAGCCACGAGGGCACCGACGAGGGAGATGCCGGAGATGGCGTTCGTGGCCGACATCAGCGGCGTGTGCAGGAGGGGCGGCACGCGCTGGATGATGATGAAGCCGACGAAGCCGGCAAGCAGGAAGACGTAGAGTTGGAAGATCTGGGTCATGGGACTGCCGGTCTCAGGGGTCAGGGATCAGGGGTCAGCTCTCGTCGGGTGCCACCTGACCCCTGAGACCTGGCGCCTGCCGTCCCGAAACCTAGTCGCCTCCCGTTGCGGGGGGGGCACCCGGGCTGCATCGTCCCGCCAGCCTATGCGCCCACGTCCCTCGAAGCTCCCCCACGTAGGGACCACCGTCTTTTCGGTCGTGTCCCAGCTCGCCGCCGAGGTGGGGGCGGTGAACCTCGGGCAGGGGTTCCCGGACTTCGCGCCGCCGACCGAGCTGGAGGCGGCGTTGGCGCGGGCGGTGCGTGACGGGAAGAATCAATACGTGCCGGTCGGGGGCATCGCCCCGTTGCGGGAGGCCATCGCCACGGGGATCGCGGACCGGCTCGGCGTCGTGCGCGATCCGGCCACCGAGGTGACGGTCACCGCCGGCGGGTCGGAGGGGATCTTCGACGCGATCACCGCCATCGTCACCGCCGGGGACGAGGTGCTGGTGCTCGACCCGAGCTACGACCTTTATGCCCCCGTCGTGGCGCTCGCCGGCGGGTGGACGAACCGGGTGCCGCTCGACCCGGTCACGTTCGCGATCGATTGGGACCGGGTCGCCGCGGCGATCACCCCGCGCACGCGCCTCGTGATCGTGAACTCGCCGCACAACCCGACCGGCGCGATGTGGACGATGTCCGACGTCGCGCGGCTCGCCGATCTCGCGGAGGCGCACGACCTCCTGGTCATCTCGGACGAGGTGTACGAGCACATCGTCTTCGACGGGCGTCCGCACGTCAGCGCCCTCGCGCATCCCGGACTCGCGGCGCGGAGCGTCGTCATCTCGAGCTTCGGCAAGAGCTTTCACTGCACCGGGTGGCGCCTCGGCGCCGTCGTCGCGCCGCCCGCGCTGACGCGCGAACTCCGGAAGGTCCATCAGTACAACACCTTCGGTGCCTTCGCGCCCGCGCAGTGGGCGGCGGCGGAGGTGCTGCGCTCGGCGACGGGGCATCTCGCGGCCCTCGGTGCGTTCTATCAGGCCAAGCGCGACCGCTTCGCCGCCGGGCTCGCGCGCACGCGGTTCCGGCCGCTTCCCGTGGCGGGGGCGTACTTCCAATTGGTGGACTACGCCGCGATCTCCGATGCGCCAGATGACGCGTTCGTGCGGGACCTCTGCGTGGCGCACGGCGTGGCGGGGATCCCGCTTTCGCCCTTCTACGCCGAGCCACCGGCTGGGCAGCGGTTGATCCGTCTCTGCTTCGCGAAGACCGACGCCACGCTCGATGAAGCGCTGGCGCGGTTGGCGTTGGTATGACTCGCGACGCGCGCGGGAGACCGACCGGAGGATGATGGCCGATCTCCGCGTGACGCTGATCCAGGCCGATACGGTCTGGCACGACCCGGTGGCGAACCGCGAGCGACTCGCCGCGGCCATCGCGGCGGCGGTGCCCTCCGACGCGCGGGCCGCCGCGGCGTCGACCGACCTGATCGTGCTCCCAGAGACCTTCACGACCGGGTTCTCGAACGAGGCGTTGTCCCGCGCGGAAGGGATGGAGGGGCCGACGGTGGCCTGGATGCAGGCACAGGCGGCCGCGCACGATGCCGCGATCACGGGGAGCGTGCAGATCCGCGAGGGGGCAGCCGTCTTCAACCGCTTGCTCTGGGTGACCCCCGACGGTGCGGTAGCGCACTACGACAAGCGCCACCTCTTCCGGATGTCGGGGGAGCACGAGCGCTATGCCGCGGGGCGCGAACGCCTGGTGGTGACGTGGCGCGGGTGGCGGGTGCTCCCGCTCGTCTGTTACGACCTCCGATTCCCCGTCTACTCGCGGAATCGGGTGGTGCCGGGGGCGGCCGATGCGGGAGCCTCGGCGGCGCTCGCGTACGATCTGCTGCTCTACGTGGCGAACTGGCCGTCGGTGCGGCAGACGGCGTGGCGCACGCTCCTGCGGGCTCGCGCCATCGAGAATCTCGCCTATGCCGTCGGCGTCAACCGCACCGGCGTCGACGGGCACGGCCTTGTCTTCGCCGGGGGGAGCGCGGCCTGCGACTTCCTCGGCGAGACGGTGGTGGAGTTGCCGGAGGGGATCGGGACGGCGACGGCGACGCTCGACCGCGGCGCGCTCGCGACGCATCGGGAACGGTTCCCGGCGCACCGGGACGCGGATGGGTTTGAGCTGAAGGCTGAAGGCTGAAGGCTGGAACCTTTTGGCCTCCAGCCTCCAGCCTCCAGCATCACGCTGTCACGCCCCCCAGCTCTCCCCGAAGAGTCGTAGCCAGTTCCCACCGATGATCTTCTCGATGCGCGCACTCGGGTGGCCGCGGGCGGCGAGCCGCTCCGCGATGCGCTCCATCCGCCGCGGGTGGTCGAGGTCGGGAACGTGGTTGAAGACCTGTTCGTCCTCGCCGGGCGCGGCGATGCCCTGCGCGCGCCGCTGGCTCACGAAGCCGGCATGCAACGCGCGGAAGGCCGGCGTCAGCGCGAGCGGCGTGATGGAGTTGTCCGACCCGATGCCCACGTGGTCCTCGCCCATCGCGTTCATCGCGTGCTCGACGTGGCGGATGAAGTCGTCGCCGGTCGGCTGCCCACCGGCGCGCAGGAACGGCATCATGTAGATGCCGGCGACCCCGCCCTTCGCGGCAAGTCGCCGCAGTTGCTCGTCGGTCTTCGCGCGCGGCACATCGGCGAGCGCCGCGCAGGAGGTGTGCGTCGCGGCGATGGGGCGCGTCGCGTGGGCGATGGCGTCGTCCGTGGTGCGGCGCCCGCAGTGGCTGACGTCCACCAGGATGCCGAGCGTCGTCATTCGTGTGACGACCTCGCGGCCGAAGGCGCTGAGGCCGGCGTTCCCCGGCTCGAGGCACCCGTCGCCGACGAGGTTGCGGACGTTGTAGGTGAGTTGGACGATCCGGACGCCGAGGCCGTGGAAGAGGTCGACGCGGCGAAGGTCTCCCTCGAGCATCGTCGTGTCCTGGAAGCCGGCGATGAGGCCGAGGCGCCGCTCCGCCTTGGCGCGGCGGATGTCGGCGACGGACCGGATGCGCGCGAACGCATCGGGGTGCGCGTCGAGCTCGCGTTCGAGGAAGGCGAGATTGCGGACGGTGGACTCGAAGGCGGCGCTGCCCGTCGCGCCGCCGCCGCTGAGGGTCACGTTGACCGCGGTGATCCCTGAGGCCTTCGCGTTCGCCACCATCTCGGCGGTATAGGGTGCCGCGGTGCTGTCCGGCACGTTGAACGGGCCCGGGGTGGCGAGGTTGTCGATGACGATCGCGGCATCGTACGTCGGCCATCCCGAGCGGCCGCCGGGGCCCCAGCCCGGGGCGGGTGCGGGCATCGCCGTCGCCGGCGCGGCTGCCAGCGCACGCGGATGCAGGAGGGCGTCGGCGGCCCCGAAGGCGGCGAGGGTGGCGAAGTCGCGGCGGGAGAGCGGTGTCATTGGGTGGGGTCCCGGGTCAGTAGGCGTAGCCGAAGATGATGCCCATCTCGTCGGTGCTCTGCAGGCCGAAGCGGACGACGGTGCCGGTCGCGTTGTTGTACGTGACGACCGAGCGCAGCCCCTCGCCGGGGCCGAGTCGGAGGGGGTGCGGGAGGATCAGGAACGCGGGGTGCTCCCAGTCGGTGCTCTCGTAGATCGTCTCGCCGTTCCGCGCCCCGCCGACGATGCGGATCAGGAAGCGTTCGCCGAGTCGGTGGGTGTGCGACGTGAGTGCGAAGATCGTCGTCGAGTCGGTCACCGTGAACGCCTTCTCGATCGTCGTGCGCTGACCGGGCTGCAGTGTGATCGACTGGTTCCCCCAGTTGATCGTGCGCGCGACCTTCGTGACCTGTCCGACGGGGATTGTGTGGAGATTGACGGCGGCCTCGCCGGTGATCGGGGCGTCGCCGTGGTTCGCGTAGTGGACGTTGAGGTCGAGCCCAGTCCCCCCGGGGATCCGGAGGGCGACGCCCGCGGGGAACTCGTACGCGAACTCCGGCTGCATCGCCCCGCCGAAGAAGACGTGATACCCCATCGTCAGCATGTTCGTCAGGTTCATCGTCCCATCCGCGTTCCGGATGTCGCGGACGGTGTCCCACGGTGGCACGAACTGCGACGGGATGAGCGGGTCGAGCCCGTAGATGACGAAGTGATGGCTGCTCGGGCGCATCCGGAAATGGATGCGGCGGACGTAGAGGTCGGTGGGGGCGACGCGGCGGTGCACGAAGAGCTCGCGCTCGAAGTGCGGCGCGACGGTGAAGGGCTCGACGCGCAGCTGGATGCCGCTGCCGGCGGCTGGCGCCTCGAGCGGTTGGAAGGCCGCCGCGGATTGTGGTGTGCGGTCCGTGAGGAGGGCCGCATCCGCGACCTCACCGCGCCGCGGTGCGCCCGCCGCGATCCATTGCACGAGGAACTCGACCTGCCCGGCAGTCAGGGGCGCGCGCCCCTCGGGCATCACCGGGCCGAGGTCGATCGGGAGGCGGTGGGTCGGGGCGAGAAGGCGGTGGTAGAGGAGGGAACTGTCGGGACGACCCGGCGCGACGCGCTTGAGACCGGCGAGCCGCGCCGCGGTATGCGTCGGGAGCGCGTTGACGAGGCCGTCGTAGGCGGCGGGACCGCTGAGGACCACCTGACCCGAGCCACTCACGTGACACCCGCCAGTGGCGCAGGAGGGGACGAGCACCTCGTTCTGCAGGCGCGCGAAGCTGCCGTCGACGGTGACCGTGCCGGACGGGGCGTCCCCGCCGGCGCAGGCCGCGAGCGCGGCGGCGAGGGCGGCGATTGCGGAGGCGCGGAGCGGGGGCAGCGCGAGCGGCATCGGGGCGGGGAGCTCGGTGGGGGGGCGGGGAGGTCGCTCCGTCACATGGACGACGCGAACCCTGGGACGTGCCGTGGCGGCCATTGTCAGAGCCGGGCCGATGCCCGAAGATGCGGTCGGGTCCGACGTCCGGCCAGCCGGTCCCCCGTCGTGTCCACCGCACCGAGGCGCTGATGTCACATCCTTCTCGTCACGACCCCCGATTCGCCGCGTGGGCCCGGGGCTTCGGGCTCGTCCTCCTCCTGGTCGCGTGTGCCGGGCGCGCCGACGCCCAGGCCGACCTCGAGCTCCAGCGCTTCATGGAGCGCGAGCGCCGCGCCCTCGAGGGCTTCGCCTCGCGCGAGGACAGCGCCTTCGCGTCGTTCCTCGACCGGGAGTGGAAGGCGTTTCAGGGGTTCGCGACCGGTCGGCCGTTCACCGCGCCGAAGGTGACGACGCCTCCGCGCGCCCCGGCCCCGGCGACCATCCCGGCGCTGGGCACGACGCGAGTGCCACCGGCGTCGCCGGCTGCCGTGCCCGCCGACGCGACCGTCCTCGCGCGCCTTCCCGCGCTTCCGGCCCGCGCGCCCACCCGTGCCGCGCGGACGCCCGCGCCGGCCCCGCGCCTCCTGATTCCCGACGGGCGCCTTCCCGACGTCGCCGGGCCGGAGGTCCGGACCGCCGCGGTCCCGTTCTACGGCGGGCCCGTCCCCATCCGCTATCTCCGGTCGCCGGTGCCGACGCTCGCGCGGCCCGTAAACAGCAAGGCGATCGCCGCGTTCTACCGTGCGCTCGCTGCCGCCGACTGGGCCCTCCTCTCCGAAGAGCTCCGCGCACAGTCGGAGGCCCTCGCCCTCGACGACTACGCGTACGCACAGTTCGTGCTGCGCCTCGGCCGCGTCCTCGCGGGCGACGAAGACCGGGCGCGGCTCCTGACCTGGTATCTCCTCCTCAAATCGGAGGTCGACGCGCGCGTCGGGTACACGGCCGCGGGCGGGCCCCTCGCGCCGGGCACGGTCGTGCTGCTCGTGCCGAGCACGGTCGCCATCTACGGCACCTCGTACTTCACCCTCGGGGGCGGGCGCTTCTACGCCGTCTCGCTTGATGCGGCGCCCCCGGTCACGGCGATCGGCTCGCTCGTCACTTACGACGGCGAGACGCCCGGACGCCCGCGGGCCGCCGACCTGCGGATCACCCGCACCCCGGCGCTCCCCGCGGCGCTCGAACGGCGCACGCTCACCTGGCGCGATGGGGCGGAGACCCGGCGCATCACGGTCACCGCGGACCGCAGTGCGGTGCGCTACCTGGAATGGTTCCCACAGGTCGAGTGGGATGTCTGGTTCGGCATCCGGATGTCCGACGCGGCGCGGACCTCACTGGTGGAGGGGCTGCGGCCGCTCGTGACGGGGCAGTCCGAGCGCGAGGCGGTGAACACGCTCCTGCGCTTCGTGCAGCTGGCCTTCACCTACCAGACCGACGACGCGCAGTTCGGGCGCGAGAAGCCGATGAGCGTCGATGAAACGCTCCTCTATCCCGCCTCCGACTGTGAAGATCGGTCGATCCTCTTCGCCGCCCTCGTCCGCGAACTGCTCGGGCTCGAGGTCGTCGGGTTGCTCTACCCCGGGCATATGGCGACGGCGGTGCGATTCAACGTCGCGGGCGGTGGAGACGTCGTGCAGGTAGGCGGCGTCACCTGGACCGTCGCGGACCCGACGTATCTGGGTGCCGCGGTCGGGCAGGCGATGCCGCAGTTCAAGAGCGTGACCCCCACCCTCATCCGGATCCGTCCGTGACCCTGCGTCTCCATCCGCTCGTCCGCGTCCACCCGATCGCGTCTCGCGCGCGGCGCTCGACGCACCTCTGCCGTCTCCTGGCCGCGCTCCTGGTCGCGACCGCCGGCATCACGTCGGCCCAGTCGCCGTTCGACGGACTGCGCTTCCGCGAGATCGGCCCCGCGGTGATGGGTGGACGTATCCACGACGTCGAGGTGGATCCGAAGGATCCCTCCACCATCTACATCGCGGCGGCGGGCGGCGGCGTCTGGAAGACGACGAACAAGGGCACGCGCTGGGCCCCGATCTTCGACGCGACGGGCGAGAACTCCTTCGGCGACCTCGCGGTCTCGCCGGTCGACTCACGCGTGATCTGGGCGGGCACGGGGGAGCAGAACAACCGGCAATCCTCCACCTGGGGCGGCGGGATCTATCGCTCGACCGACGCCGGCGCGACCTGGACCTTCCTCGGGCTGCGCGAGACGGCGAGCATCGCGCGCGTCGTGGCACACCCGACCGATGCGAACGTCGCGTACGTCGCCGCGGTGGGGAACCTCTGGCGCCCGACCGCCGAGCGCGGCGTGTATCGCACGCGCGATGCGGGGCGGAGCTGGGAGCGCGTGCTCTTCGTTGATACGCTCACGGGCGCGACGGAGCTGGTGATGGATCCGCGCGACCCGAGCATCCTCTACGCGGCCACCTATCAGCGGCTCCGCACGGGATTCGGCTTCAACGGCGGTGGCGCCGGCAGCGCCCTCTACAAGTCGACGGATGGCGGCACCACCTGGCGTCGGCTCGAGGTGGGGATCCCTACCGGCGACAAGGGACGGATCGGGCTCGCGATCGCGGTGTCGAAGCCCGACGTGCTCGTCGCGACGATCGAACATCCGACGGCGGGCGGGACGTACCGCTCCGAGGACGCGGGCGCGACGTGGGCGCGGAAGAGTGCGATGAACCCGCGGCCGATGTACTACAGCAAGCCGACCATCGATCCGACGAACGACCAGCGCGTCTGGATGATGGGCGTCCAGCCGGCCAAGAGCGAGGACGGCGGCACGACCTTCGAGGCGATGCCGAATTCGCCGACGTACGACCTCGGCCTGAAGGACGATCACCACGCGCTCTGGATCGATCCGCGCGACCCGCGGCATCTCCTCCTCGGTGGCGACGGCGGGCTGCACGAGAGCTACGACCTCGGCTACACCTATGCGCGGCTCAATAATTTCGCGATCGGGCAGTTCTATCGGGTGGCGGTCGACGATCGGGATCCATATTGGATCTACGGTGGGATGCAGGACGCCCATTCGTGGATGGGCCCGAGCGCGACGACCCACTGGCTCGGGATCCTGAACCAGGACTGGGTGCAGATCGGCTTCAGCGATGGCACCGGCCACGCGGTCGACCTGAAGGGGGAGCGGTATGTGTACTCGACCTCGAGCGGCGGGAGCCTCACGCGCGTCGACGTCGTCACGGGCGATCGGTGGGACATCCAGCCGCAGGCGCCCACCGGTGAGCGCTATCGGTTCGACTGGACCGCCCCCGTGCTCGCGTCGCGGCATCGGGCGGGCACCGTCTACCTCGGCGCGAACAAGCTCCTGATCTCGCGCGATTTCGGCGTCACCTGGAGTGCGACCGCGGACCTCACGCGCGGCGTGAATCGCGACACGCTGCGGATCGGGGGCGTGCCGAGCGGCGAGGTCCGTCTCTCGCGCAACGATGGCGAGTCGAGCTTCAGCGAGATCACCACCGTCGCCGAGTCGCCGGTGGATTCGCTCGTGCTCTGGGTGGGGACCGATGACGGGAACATCCAGGTGTCGCGCGACGGCGGCCGCACCTGGACCGAGGTCGGCCGCCATCTGCGCGGCGTGGCGGACGGTTCGTTCGTGGACCGGATCGTCGCGTCCGGGTCGGGGAAGGGGGCGGCGATCGTCGCGTTCGAGAATCATCGGAGCGGGGACTTCCGGCCGTATCTCTTCCGCACCACGGACTTCGGGCGCAGCTGGACGTCGATCGCGTCGGGACTCCCCGACGGGAACCCGGTGCGGTCGATCGCCGAGTATCCCGGGAAGCCGAATGTGCTGATCGCGGGAACGGAGCGGTTCCTGCACGTGAGCGTCGATTCGGGGGCCACCTGGACGCGACTCACGGCGAACCTGCCGCCGACGCGCTACGACGACATCGTGATCCATCCGCGCACGAAGGACATCGTGCTCGCGACGCACGGGCGCTCGATCTGGGTGCTCGATGACGCCTCGCCGCTCGCGTCGTGGACGCCGGCGGTGGCGACGGCACCGGCGACCCTCTTTCCGGTGCGGCGCGCGACACTCACCCTGTACCGTGCGGACGTCTCGACGGCGGCGCACGCGATCTACGCCGCCGAGAATCCCGCTGAGGGGGCGACGTTCACGTATCACCTCGCGCAGCCGGTGGACACGGTGCGGTTCACCGTGACGAATGCCGCGGGCCGCGTCGTGCGCACCTTCACCGGCCCGACCACGCGCGGTGTGCTGCTACGGGTGGCCTGGGATCTGCGGTGGCCGCCGATCGCGGGCGGGTTCGGCTTCGGTGGGGGGGAGGAGGGCGGTCCGCCGTCGGGCGCGGGCGGCATGACGCGGGGGGGTGGGGCCGCTCGGCGGCCCGCGCTCCCGATCCCGGTGCACGACATCGGCGCACGCGGCTTCCACGCGGCGCCGGGGACCTACACCGTGACGATGGAGGCTGGGGCGGTGAAGGTGACGCAGCGCTTCGAGGTGCGCGGTGATCCAGCCAGCGACGTGACGATCGCCGAGCATCGGGCCCGCGAGGCGTTCCTCCTCGAGGTGCTCGAGGTGCAGGCGCAGCTTACGGCGAAGGGGATGCGGCGTGAGGCAGCCCCGCTGAGCCGGCTCCTCGGTGCCTTCACCGGGAGCGGGGTCCGCCAGGCGACGATGCACGGGCCCACGGCGACGCATCGTGCCGTGCTGGCGGAGGCGCGTCGTGCGCTCGGTGCAGGAGCGCGCTAGTATCAGGGGATGACGACCATGCCGAGCGGGCGCGCCGCCCTGCGGTGCCGCGGATCGATGATCGCCGTCGCGCTCCTGTGCGCGGTGCCAGCGGTTCTGGGCGCTCAGAAGTCGGCGAGCGCGAAGGGGGGCACGGCACGGGAGACGCCCCCCGTCACGGCGCCAGTGACGGGCGGGAAGGGCGCGGGGGCCAAGGGGCAGCCGAAGCCCGGCGCCGACACCGCGACCCGCACGGCCGCGCCCGCCGCCGATCCCGCGCTCCGGATCTACCCCAACGGGGTGACGGTCCTCGGCGTGGCCTACGCGCCGAACGGGCAGCGCGTCGCGACCGCGGCGTGGGACAAGAAGGTGCGCCTGATCGATCCCGCGACCGGCGCCATCACGACGACCCTCGCCGGCCATGACAGCGTCGTCGCGGGCGTGGCGTTCTCGCCGAACGGCCAGCTCCTCGCCTCGGCGAGCTGGGACAACACCGTGCGGCTCTGGGATCCGGCGACCGGCCGTGCGGTGCGGACGCTCACCGGCCATCGCGCCTATGTGCGGTCCGTCGCCTTCAGCCCGAACGGGCAGCTCCTCGCGAGCGCGGCGTCGGACAACACCGTCCGCCTCTGGAACCCCACGACCGGTGCCACTGTCCGCACGCTGACGGGGCACTCGAAGGACGTCTGGGGCATCGCCTTCAGTCCGGATGGGCGGTACCTCGCCAGCGGGTCGTGGGACCAGACGGTCAAGCTCTGGGCGGTGTCGACCGGCGCGCTCGTGCGCACGATGCAGGGCCACACGAACGGCGTCTACGGCGTCGCCTTCACCCCCGACTCGCGCACGCTGATCAGCGCGGCGTGGGACCGGACGCTCCGCGTCTGGGATCCGGCGACGGGCGAGACGCAACGCATCCTCTCCGGACATACGGGCGGCGTCTGGGCAATCGCGATCAGCCCGGATGGCGCGCAGGTCGCCAGCGGCGCGGGCGACAGCACGATCCGCGTCTGGTCGATCGCGACGGGGACGTTGCTCCGTGAGGTGCGCGGGCACACCGACGCGATCTACGGGCTCGCGTACGCCCCGACGGGGGCCCTGCTGCTGAGCGGCTCGCGCTCGGGTCGCATCGGCCTCTGGGATGGCGCGACCGCGGTGGCCGCCGCCGGCACGGGAGCGGGCGCCGGTGCCGGGACGATCCCCGCCGGGGTGACCCCGATCGCGGTGACGGCCGCCTGTCCGCCTCCTGCGCCGGCTGCCGCCGGCAAGGGCGTGCCGAAAGGGGGGACGGCCGCGGCCGGCTCGGGTGCCGCCGCCCCCTGCACGCCGGGCGCCGACCGCGCGACGGTCTCGCTCCCCGCGGCGCTCCAAGTCGACAGCGCGCGCTTCACCGACACGGACGGCGACAACCGGCTCGGCGTGGGCGAGCGCGCGGTCCTGCAGTTCGTCGTGCGGAACGTCGGCCCCGGTCCCGCGACCGGGGTGCAGGTGCAGGGGACGTCGACGCAGCCGATCGAGGGCCTACGCTCCACGCTCGGCCGCATCCTGCCGGGTGAGAGTCGCTCGGTGGCGCTCTCGCTCACCGCGGGCGCGACCCTCCGGGACACCACCGCCGAGCTGCGGCTCGAGGTGCGCGAGGCCAATGGCTTCCACGCTGAGCCGCTCCTCGTCCGCGTCGTCACGCGCGCGTTCCGGCCGCCGGTGCTCGCCGTCGCCGACGTCGGCGTGGAGGACGCGCAGGGGCGCAGCATCATTCGCACGGGGCAGGTGGTGACGCTTACGATCCGCGTGCAGAACACCGGCGAAGGGCGCGCGACGGGCGTCACCGCGGAGGTCGCCGCGGGGCCCAACGTCTTCCTCGCCGACACGGTGAGCAATCGACGTGTGCGCCGGGTGGTCGGTGACCTCGAGCCGGGGGCCTTCCAGGATGTCCGGGTGCAGGCCTTCGCCAACACCGAGGTCCGCGATCGCTTCCCGATCACCGTCGCGCTCACGGAGGCCTCGAGCCGCTTCGCGATGGCGGCGAAGGACCTCGGGCTCGCGCTCGAGACGCCGCAGCGGACGGTCGCGCAGCTCGACGTGACGGTGCGGGAGACGGCCGCGGCGGCGGTGGCGAGCGGCGCCGCCGCGCGCACGCTCGCCTCCATGCTGCTGCAGAACATCCCGCTCGCGCGGGACTCGAACCCCGATGCGATCGCCATCATCATCGGCAATCGCAGCTACCAGAACGCGCCGGCCGTGGCGTTCGCGAGCAACGACGCCGCCGTGATGAAGCAGTACGCCGAGCGGGCGCTCGGCATCCGGCCGGGGAATGTCTTCCTCCTCGAGGACGCGACGCTCACGAACCTAAAGGTCTGGTTCGGTGATCAGGGGAACCCCAACGGCCGGCTCAAGGATCTCGTGAAGCCGGGGCGCACCGAGGTCTTCGTCTTCTACTCCGGGCACGGCGCCCCCGATCCGCGCGCCGAGCGGGCCTACCTGATGCCGGCGGACGCGGACGCGAATCGGCTCTCGCTGACCGGGCTCCCGGTGGACATGCTCTACGAGAACCTCGCGGCGCTGAATGCCAAGCACGTGACGGTGGTCCTCGACGCCTGCTTCTCCGGCGCGTCGGGTGGGGGCGAGATGCTCATCACCTCCGCCTCACCGATCGGAATGCAGGTGCGGGACCCGGCGGCGCGGTTCGCAGCGGGGAACGCGACGATCATCGCGGCGGCGGAGGGGCAACAGCTCGCGAACTGGTATCCCGAGATGCGCCACGGGATGCTGACCTACTTCTTCCTGAAGGGGCTGCAGGGCGGTGCCGATGCGAATCGCGATGGGCGTATCTCCGTCGGGGAGATCCGTGCCTATCTCACCGACCCGGCCGACGGGTTGCCGTACGAGGCGCGCCGCGTGCACGGGCGCGAGCAGACGCCGCAGGTCTTCGGGCGCGAGGACCGGATCATCCGCTGACGCGCGCGGCGGTGCGCAGCCGGCGCGCCGCCGCGACGTTCGCCGCGAAGCCCACGAGCAGCAGCCCCGCCATCAGCGTCATCGTGCCTGCGTAGGCGTCCGCCTTCGGCACCCCGGCGTCGATCCGGGCCTGCCGCAGGTAGTTCACGAGCACGGGACCGGCGACGCCCGCGACGGACCAGGCGGTAAGGAGCCGACCGTGGATCGCCCCGACCTGCATCGTGCCGAAATGGTCGCGTAGGTAGGCGGGAATCGTCGCGAACCCGCCGCCGTACATCGTCATGATGACGCCGTAGGCGGCGATGAAGGCGGCGAGGTTCCCCGCACGGCCGATGGCCGGCACGCTCGCGTAGAGGGCGGCGCCGAGCGCGAAGAAGAGCGCGTAGGTCCAGGGGCGCCCGATCCGATCGGAGGCCGACGACCACAGGAACCGCCCGATCATATTCGCCGCGCTGAGGAAGATGACGAACCGCGCCGCCGCGGCCGCGTCGACGCGCCCCGGGAACATCTCCTGGATCATCGGTGAGGCCTGCCCGAGCACGCCGATCCCGGCGGTGACGTTGCAGCAGAGCACGATCCAGAGCGCCCAGAAGGCGGGGGTGCGCATCGCGTCGGCGGCGGTCGTGTCGCGGCCGGCCGGTCGGGTCTCGCGTGCCGCGGGGATCGGGGCCGCCGGGAGTCGCACGGTGGCGACGCCGACGAGCATCACCACGAAGTAGAGGAGCCCCATCGCGACGAAGCTCGCCGCGACGCCGGTCGAGGTCGGCGTGGCGAAGCGGCGCATCAGCGCGAGCGCGAGGGGGGAACCGATCATCGCGCCGCCGCCGAAGCCCATGATCGCAAGGCCCGTCGCCATCCCCGGTCGGTCCGGGAACCACTTCATCAAAGTGGAGACGGGCGAGATGTAGCCGAGGCCGAGACCGATCCCGCCGAGCACGCCGTAGCCGAGGTAGACGAGGAGGATCTCGTGTCGCGCGACGCCGAGCGCGGCGACGAGGAAGCCGCCGGCGAAGCAGCAGGCCGATGCGAACATCGACTGGCGCGGCCCGACGGTCTCGATCCACCGCCCGAAGGTGAATGCGGAGAGACCGAGGCAGACGATGGCGATCGAGAAGATCCAGCCGACGGTGGTGAGCGCCCAGTCGCCGGGGACGCTCTCGGTGATCCCGATCGACCGCGTCAGCGGAAGGTTGAAAACGGAGAAGGCGTAGGCCTGGCCGATCGAGAGGTGGATCGCGAGCGCCGCGGGGGGAATGCGCCACCGCGGATAGCCAGCAGGGGCGATGGACCGCTCGCGGTCGAGGAGGCGGAGGAGGGCGGTCACGGCGTCTCCTGGATCCGCCGGCGGAGCGCGGCCTTCTCGTCGGGGGAGGCGAAGCTCGCGTCGACGGCGGCGAGGGTGCAGGCATGAAGGCGGTCCCACGTGACCCCTTGGCGCGCGAGCCACCGGTACTCATCGGTGAGCGAGGTGGCGAACATCGGCGGATCGTCAGAGTTGATGGTCACGTTCAATCCGGCGTCGAGCATCGCGTGGATCGGGTGCGGCGCATCGGCGGCGAGCACCCCCGTCCGGTAGTTGGAGATGGGGCAGACCTCGATGGGGACCTGCCGCGCGTAGAGCTCCGCCATCAGCGACGGATCATCGACGCACCGGATCCCGTGGCCGATCCGCTCGGCACCGAGCGCGTCGAGCGCGGCCCGGATGCTCTCGGGCCCCGCCCCCTCGCCGGCGTGCGCCACCACGTGCAACCCGTTCGCCCGCGCCTCCGCGAACTCCGCGGCGAAGTCCTCCGCGGGAAAGCCCGCTTCGATCCCGCCCAACCCCAAGCCGATGAAGACCCCCGCGTGTTGCCCGGCGAGGGTGAAGCGCAGGACGCGTGCCTTGGACTGCGGGAAGTTGCGCGCGATGTCGGGGATGAACCGCACCGTCACCCCGTGCCGCTCCCGCCCCTCCGCAAGCCCGTCCCGGAAGGCGTGGAAGAGGTCGGGCCAGGGGATGCGCTCGACGAAGAGTGAGGCGCTGAGGAAGGCCTCCGTGTACACGATGTGCTGGGACGCCTGATACGCGTGGAAGGCGACCGTCATCTGCCGGAAGTCCTCCGCGGTGACCATCGCTCGGCTCGCCGCGATGTAGACCTCGATGAAGTGCGCGAAGTCGCGGAAGGCGTAGAAGCGCCGCCACGCCTCGAGCGAGGCCGCGGGGAGTGTGACGCCGTTGCGGGCGGCCATCGCCCAGATGGTCTCGGGGAGCTGGGCGCCCTCGAGGTGGACGTGGAGCTCCACCTTGGGCATGGCCGTGAGCCGGTCATCGAGCGGATGCGGGGTC
>JARIFA010000095.1 GCA_031127075.1 Gemmatimonadota bacterium
ATAGGGCTGCTGCTTGACCGGCGTCGGTCGCGACCGGGTGATCAGGTGCGACAGGCCGATGATGGCCACGGCGTTGACCGCGGCGAAACCGACGAGCAGGAGAACCGGGAGGTACGTCCGTTCCATTGGGGGGGAGAGCGGAGCGTGATCGTGAAACATTTCACGAACTTCTGTTGTCGGAGAGGAAACTATCCGCGGTCGCGATCGCAAGCAACGGCTGCGGGCTGCGAATCCGAGCCGGCGCGGAGACCTGACTGACCCACCCCGTCGCACGTACTTTACGGGGGTCTCAGGGCCCGCCGGGCCCTGCCCTCCCTCTCCCCACCACCGTCCCGACTGTGTCGATCAAGAACGACCGCTGGATTACCGAGATGGCCACGAAGCACGGCATGATCGAGCCCTTCGAGAGCTCCCAGCAGCGGAACGGGGTGGTCTCGTACGGCGTCTCCGCGTACGGCTACGACATGCGCGTCGCCTCCGAGTACCGGATCTTCACGAATGCCCTCAGCTCGATCATCGACCCCAAGACCTTCGACCCGAAGAGCTTCGTCGAGTACGAAGGGGATGTCTGTATCGTCCCGCCGAACTCCTTCGCGCTCGCGCGGAGTGTCGAGTACTTCCGGATTCCGCGCAACGTGATGACGGTGACGGTCGGCAAATCGACCTATGCCCGCTGCGGGATCATCACGAACGTCACGCCGTTCGAGCCGGAGTGGGAGGGGTACGTGACGCTGGAGATCAGCAACACGACGCCGCTCCCGGCGAAGATCTACTCCAATGAAGGGATCGCCCAGGTCCTCTTCTTCGAGGGCGACGAGGCCCCGCTGGTCTCCTACAAGGATAAGAAGGGCAAGTATCAGGGACAGGTGGGCGTGACGCTGCCCAAGATCTGACCGATCCCGACCGCACGCCCCACCCCCCCACTCACGAGCCCCGCATGGAATCCCTCGCTTCGCTTCACCCACAGGTCGTTCATTTCGCCATCGCCCTGCTCTTCCTCGGCGTTCCGCTCCGGCTCGTCGCGCTCACCGGGAAGGTCCCCTTTGCCAAGCACGCGGCGACGCTCCTGTTGCTGCTCGGCACCGCGGCGGCGGTGGTCTCGGTGAAGTCCGGTGTGGATGCCCACGGCCCGGTGGAGCGGATCCCCGGGGCCCGAGCCGCGGTGATGGAGCATGAGGAACACGGCATCCAGGCGCGGAACCTCTTCCTCGGGGTCGCGGCGCTGGAACTGCTGGCCCTGGCGCTCGCCTCACGGGCCGCGACGGTGCGTTTCACTAAGGCGGCCTACATCGCGTCCGGCGCCCTCGGGCTGGTGGGCATCGGTGCCCTGTATGAAGCCGGCGAGCACGGCGGGGAGCTGGTGTACAGCTACGCCGGGGGACCCGGCATCCGGAGCGGCAACACCACGGACGTCACACGACTTCTTGTGGCCGGGTTGTATGCGCAGGCTCAGGTGGACCGCAAATCCGGCCGGCCAGCCGACGCAGCTCGACTGACCCAGGAAATGGCGGCACGCTACCCGTCCGACACCGCGGTCAAGTTCCTGCTCGTGGAGTCTCTCCAGAAGGACGTGCAGAATCTGCCCGGAGCGCTCGCCACCGCGCGCGCGATCACGGTGGACCCAGAAAGCCCCCGTTGGGCGACTCGACAGGCCTCGGTGATCGCCGACTTGTTCCTGGCGATGGGGCATCCCGACAGCGCCAAACTCGTGCTCGCACCGATGGTCGACAAATTCCCCGACAACGCTCGGCTGAAGGCGAAGCTCGACTCGATTCGCTGACGCCGCCGACTGCGACGGTGCGACGAGGGCCCCGACATCCACCGGATGTCGGGGCCCTCGTCGTTCCGCGTCTCGCGTCAGATCGCGCGAACTTCGATCACGCCGCCCCGGTCCACTCCGCCACGTCGACCTTCGTGGCACTCGCCCGGATGAAATCGCGGTTCAGCTGCATGATGGCGTCGATGGAGATGCCCTTCGGGCACGCCTCCTGACACTCCCCGTGCAGAGTGCAGCCGCCGAAGCCCTCCTCGTCCATCTGGGCGACCATCGCCAGGGCGCGACGCTCGCGCTCCGGCTGCCCCTGCGGCAGGGCCCCGAGGTGGGTGACCTTCGCCGCGGTGAAGAGCGAGGCCGAGGCGTTCGGACAGGCCGCGACGCAGGCGCCGCAGCCGATGCAGGCGGCGTTGTCCATCGCCCAGTCGGCGTCGCCCTTGGGGATGGGGAGCGCATTGGCATCTTGCGGCGTGCCTGTCGCGGCGGAGATGTACCCGCCGGCCTGGATGATCCTGTCGAACGCCGAACGGTCGACGACGAGGTCCTTCACCACCGGGAACGCCTTCGCGCGCCACGGCTCGATCCAAATGGCGTCGCCGTCCTTGAAACTCCGCATATGCAGCTGACAGGCGGTCGTGAGCTTCATCGGGCCGTGCGCGGAGCCGTTGATCATCAGGCCGCAGGAGCCACAGATTCCTTCACGACAGTCATGGTCGAAGGCAACCGGCTCTTCCCCGCGCTCGATGAGGCGTTCATTCACGACATCGAGCATCTCGAGGAAGCTCATATCGGGCGAGATGTCCGGCGCCGGGTACTCCACCAGACGACCCGGCTGGTCCGGCGACGCCTGACGCCAGACGTGCAACGTGAGGTGCATGCTCCCGGCGCTCACTTGTAGCTCCGCGTGCTGAGGTGGACGTTCTCGAAGGCGAGGGGCTCCTTGTTCAGGATCGGATCCACGCCGTCCCCGGCGTACTCCCACGCCGCCACGTACGCGAAGGCCTCGTCGTTCCGCTTGGCCTCCCCGTCCTCGGTCTGGTACTCGGTGCGGAAATGCCCGCCGCAGCTCTCTTCGCGATGCAGCGCGTCGCGGCACATCAGTTCCCCGAACTCCAGGAAGTCCGCGACGCGCCCCGCCTTCTCGAGCGACTGGTTCAATCCCTCGGCGGTGCCGAGCACCTTCACATCGCGCCAGAAGGCCTCGCGCAGCCGCGGGATCTCCTCAAGCGCCTGACGAAGCCCCGCAGCGTCTCGGGCCATCCCGCACTTGTCCCACATGATCTTCCCCAGCTCCCGATGGAACGAATCCACGGTCCGCGTCCCGTTGACGGCGAGCAGGGTCCGCGTGCGCGACTCGACCGCCGCCTTGGCCTCCGCGAAGGCGGGATGGTCCGCCGTGACCGCGGGCAACGGGGTTCGGGCGATGTAGTCGCCGATGGTGTACGGGATAACGAAGTAGCCGTCGGCTAGCCCCTGCATCAGCGCGCTCGCGCCGAGACGGTTCGCACCGTGGTCGGAGAAGTTGGCCTCGCCGAGCACGTGAAGCCCCGGGATGGAGCTCATCAGGTTATAGTCGACCCACAGCCCGCCCATCGTGTAGTGGACGGCGGGATAGATGCGCATCGGTCGCGTGTAGGGGTCTTCGTCCGTGATGCGCTGGTACATCTCGAACAGGTTCCCGTACCGCTCCTCGATGGCCTGGCGGCCGAGCCGCTTGATGGCGTCGGAGAAGTCGAGGTAGACGCCGCGCCCGCCGGGCCCGACCCCACGCCCATCGTCACAGGCCTCCTTGGCCGCCCGCGAGGCGATGTCACGAGGCGAGAGGTTCCCGAAGCTCGGGTACTTCCGCTCGAGGTAATAGTCACGGTCGGCCTCCGGGATCTCCGACGGCTCCTTGCCGCAGTCCTCGCGCCGCTTCGGCACCCAGACGCGGCCGTCGTTCCGGAGCGATTCCGACATCAGCGTGAGCTTCGACTGGTGGTCGCCGCTCACCGGGATGCACGTCGGGTGGATCTGCGTGAAGCACGGGTTCGCGAAGGCCGCGCCCTTCTTGTACGCCCGCCAGGTGGCGGTGACGTTGCACCCCATCGCGTTCGTCGACAGGAAGTAGACGTTGCCATATCCGCCGGTCGCGAGGATCACCGCATCCGCGGCGTGCGACTCGATCTCCCCGGTCCGGAGGTCGCGGACGATGATGCCCCGCGCCTTGCCGTCGACGACCACGACGTCGAGCATCTCGTGCCGCTCGAACATCGCGACACCGCCGCGCGCGATCTCCTTCTCCAGCGCCTGGTACGCGCCAAGGAGGAGCTGCTGACCCGTCTGGCCGCGGGCATAGAAGGTACGCGACACCTGGGCGCCGCCGAAGGAGCGGTTCGCGAGGAGGCCGCCATACTCCCGCGCGAAGGGGACGCCCTGCGCGACGCACTGGTCGATGATGTCCACCGAGACCTGCGCGAGGCGGTACACATTCGCCTCACGGGCCCGGAAGTCACCGCCCTTGACCGTGTCGTAGAAGAGGCGCTGGACCGAGTCGCCGTCGTTCCGGTAGTTCTTGGCGGCGTTGATGCCGCCCTGTGCAGCGATTGAGTGCGCGCGACGCGGGGAGTCTTGGAAGCAGAAGCAGGAGACGCGGTAGCCGAGCTCCGAGAGCGACGCGGCGGCCGACGCCCCGGCGAGGCCGGAGCCGACAACGATGACGGAATGTTTCCGCTTGTTCGCGGGGTTCACCAGCTTCATCTCGAAGCGGTGGCGGTCCCACTTCTCCGCGAGCGGGCCGGCGGGAATCTTGGCGTCGAGCGTGAGGGCCATGACGGGAGCTCCGGCGGTCAGTTGAGGATCCCGAGCCAGACGGCTACGGGGATCGAGGAGAAACCGGCCCAGACGACCAGGGCGATGCCCTGGGCGATGCGCCGCTCACGCGGATGCGCCGAGCGCTTGGCGAGTCCCAAGGTCCGGAAGCCGGCCCAGGCGCCGTGGTACAGATGCATCCCGAGCGCCGCCATGGCCGCGAGGTAGAACACGGAAACGACGGGCGAGCGGAAACCGAGGATCACGTTGCCGTAGACCATCGTGTGGCTGAAGGCCGGGTGGAACGTCCCCGTCGTGAAGTGCCCGATGTGAAACACGATGAACGCGAGGAGCAGCACCCCGCCCCAGCGCATCGTCCGCGACGCGACCGTCGACGCGGCGGGGATCTGCTTCGCGTACGCGTCCATCCGCGCCGCGCGGTTGAGCTGCGTCAGCTGGTAGGCGGCGGTGATGTGCAACGCCGCCGCCCCGAGGAGGCCGGCGCGCGCCACCCAGAGGAGCTCCCCCGTGGACTTCAGGAGTGCGGCGTAGCGGTTCATGGCATCCGCGCCGATGAACATCTGCAGGTTGCCCAGCATGTGGGCCACGACGAAACCGACGAGGAGGATCCCGGTCACGGCCATCACGGCCTTCTTGCCGACCGTAGAATCCCAGAACGCACGGAGCCAGCGCATCGACGTCCTCTGGAGGGGGGAGACGGAGCGGCCCCGCGCCCCCCGGCGCCCGGCCCGGG
>JARIFA010000096.1 GCA_031127075.1 Gemmatimonadota bacterium
TGCGGGCAGGCGCGCATCGCCTGGACGAGCGCGCCGGTCATCCGCGTGAACTCGAGGAGCTCGGGGGGCGTCATCCGCGTCAGCGGCCCGATGATCTCGTGCACATCGCCGCCCGAGCAGAAGTTGCCGCCGGCGCCGGTGAGCACCACCACCCGCACGTCACTCGCCTGTGCGAGGGCGCGGAAGGTGTCGCGCAGTTCCGCGTACGACTCGAAGGTGAGCGGGTTCTTCCGTTCCGGACGCGAGAGCGTGATCGTCGCCACGCGACCGTCCGCCGTAGCCGACCAGGCGAAGTGCGTCGGGGCGAGCGCGGCCATCGGGCGCCGTGCCATCGTCGTGGCCGCGGCCCCGGCGTCACGCACGCTCACGCGTCGACTCCCATCAGCGCCCGCGTCTCGCCGACCGCCGTCGCGTCCGGGCGGCAGAAGTCAAGCACCGCGGCCGCGACCTCATCCGCGGTGATGAGCCGTGCCTGGCCCGCATCGCGCAGGATCGTCGCGACGGCATCGGTCGCGCTCACGCCGCTCTTCGCCGAGAGGCGGTCGACGGCGCCGTGGACCATATCGGTATCGACGTAGCCCGGGCAGACGGCGTTGACGAGGACGCCCTTCGGGGCGCACTCCGCCGCGAGCGCGCGAGTGAAGCCCACCTCGGCGTGCTTCGCCGCCGCGTACGCCGTGATGTACGGCGCGCCACCGAGTCCCGCGATGCTGGCGACGTTCACGATGCGCCCCCACCCGCGGGCCAACATCCCCGGGAGCAGCGCGTGCGCGGCGCGCACCGGCGCCATCAGATGCACGTCGAGCATCCGCTGGAAGAGCGCCGCGTCGGAGCGATGGAAGGGCGCCGTCTCCGCCGTACCGGCGTTGTTCACCAGGATGTCGACCGGAGCGATCGCCTCGGCCTCGACGCAGGCGCGGGTGAGCGCTGCCGCGTCCGTGACGTCGGCCTGCACCACGCGGATGCGCCCACCGTGCGTGGTGAGCTCGGCGACGAGCGACTCGGCGCTCGACGGCGTCCGCACGCAGAGGGTGACGTCGGCGCCGGCGGCGGCGAGGTGTCGGGCGATGGCTGCGCCAATCCCGCGGTTGGCGCCGGTCACGACGGCGTGACGGCCTGTGAGGGAGGTCATGTGAGTTCTCCGGTCGGGGGAGCGCCCTCGGCGGCGGCGCGGGCGGCACGTTCGCGTGCGAGGAGTCGGTCGAGTTGGGCCTTGCCGGCGAGGTACGGCTTCGGCCAGAGGGTGTCGGTCCCGGGGTACTCGAGACGCGCGGCCTCGAGTAGCGTCCAGGCCGGGTTCGCGAGGTGCGGGCGACCCACCGCGACGAGGTCGGCACGGCCCGCGGCGATGATCCCGTTCGCTTGGTCGGCGTCGGAGATCGCACCGACGGCGATCGTCGCGATGCCGGCCTCCTGCCTGATGCGGTCGGCGAAGGGCGTCTGCCACATCCGCCCGAAAACGGGGCGCTCCCCCTTCACCACCTGGCCGGCGGAGACGTCGATCACATCGGCGCCGGCGTCACGGAAGGCGCGCGCCATCGCGACGGCATCGTCGGGTGTCGTCCCGCCCTCCATCCAGTCGTGCGCCGAGAGGCGCACCGACATCGGCCGGTCGGCGGGCCAGGCGGCGCGCATCGCGGCGAAGACCTCGAGCGGGAAGCGGAGGCGGTTCGCGAGGTCGCCGCAGTACGCATCGGTCCGTCGGTTCGTGAGCGGCGAGAGGAACGCCGAAAGGAGATACCCGTGCGCCGCGTGCAGTTCGAGCCAGTCGAACCCCGCCTCGGCGCCGAGTCGGGTGGCCTGCACGAACTCCTCGCGGACACGGTCCATCTCGTCGCGTGTCATCGCACGCGCCACCTGTGACACGCCCGCGAGGTACTGCGTCTCCGACGGCGCGATGAGGGGCCATCCGCCATCCGGGAGCGGCTGGTCGATCCCCTCCCACATCTTCTTCGTCGCTCCCTTGGCGCCGGCGTGTCCGAGCTGGAGTCCGATCTTCGCGGCGCTGTGGGTGTGCGTGAACCGGACGATGCGCGCCCAGGCATCGCGGTGTCCCTCCGTCCAGAGCCCTGGGCACCACGGGGTGATGCGTGCGTCGGCCGCGACGCAGGTCATCTCGGTCATCACGAGCCCCGCGCCCCCCGTCGCGCGCGCGCCGAGGTGGACGAGGTGCCAATCGCTCGGCGTGCCGTCCTCGTGGGCGGAGTACTGCGCCATCGGCGAGACGACGACGCGGTTGGGGAGGGTGACGTCGCGGACCGTGAACGGCGTGAGGACCGGCGGCACCGGGCGCGCCGCGGGCGCCGTGGGGAGGCCGGTGCGGTCGGCGAACCATCGCTCGAAGTCCGCGACGTATGCCCCATCCCGCTCACGGAGGTTCTCGTGGGAGATCCGCTGCGAGCGCGTGAGGAGGGAGTAGGCGAACTGCTCCGGCGCGAGCGAGGCGTAGCGGTCGACGTGCTCGAACCACTCGGTCGAATTGCGGGCCGCGTTCTGGAGCTTGAGCACCTCGACGGAGCGCTCGGCGTGGTAGCGCGCGAGGGCGCCGGCGAGGTCGTCCGGGGTCGCGGCGATCGCCGCGTCGAGGGCGATCGCATCCTCCATCGCGAGCTTCGTGCCCGAGCCGATCGAGAAGTGCGCGGTGTGGGCCACGTCCCCGACCAGCACGAACGGGACGCGGCGCGTGCCGGCGTCGATCCAATGCACCCAGTTGGCGCACGCGATGCGCGGGAACCGGATCCATTGGGCTGACCCGGACAGGTGCTTCGCGTTCGAGAGGAGGGGGGCGCCCGAGAGGCGCTCCGCGAAGAGGCGCTCGCAGAAGGCGATGCTCTGGGCGTCCGTCATCTCCCAGAGGCCTGCCGCCTCCCAAGTGCGGTCCTGCGTCTCGACGATGAAGGTGCTCATCGCGTCGTCGAATTGATACGCGTGCGCCTGGAACCACCCGTGCGGGGTCTCGACGAAGTCGAAGGTGAAGGCGTCGAAGGTGCGTGGCGTCCCGAGCCAGATGTACCGGCAGTGGCGCAGGTCGACGTCGGGCTGGAAGGTCTCGGCGAAGTGCTGCCGATACCGTCCGTTCACGCCGCCGGCCCCGAGCACGAGGTCGAGCCCCTCGCGCACCACGCGGGTCTCGATGTCGTCGGCGACCATCGTCTCGAACCGAAGCGTGACCCCGACCGCGGCGCACCGGGCGTGGAGGATCTGCAGCAGGCGCTTCCGGCCGATCCCGCTGAAGCCGTGACCGCCGGAGCGGATGGTCCGGCCCTTGAAGTGGACGGCGATGTCGTCCCACCGGTGGAGTTCCGCACCGATCGCCGCGCCGCTCACCGGGTCGGCGGCGCGCAGGTTCGCGACCGTCTGGTCGGACAGGACGACGCCCCAGCCGAAGGTGTCATCGGGGCGATTGCGCTCCTCGACGATGACCTCGGCCTGCGGGTGCCGCTGCTTGAGCAGGAGTGCTGCGTACAGCCCGGCGGGTCCCCCGCCGACCACCAGAACCTTCACGCCTGTCCTCCCGGGGGATGCGAACCTCGGGGAGGCTATCGTCCGGGGCGCCAAATATCCAGCAATCCCCGACCAAGGGTCCGGAACCGGCCCGCTGGCCGGGGTTGCACTATTATTAAGGATGGCAGCCAAACGGCGTCGTGGACGTGGAGGCGGTGGCGGCGGGAAGGGGAAGCGGCAGCCCACCCTGACCTCGCTGCCGACCGGTCGCGCAGCCTACACCGAGACGCGGCGATGGCTCCTCGAGCAGCACGGGCCGGTCTGCGCCTACTGCGAGCGGACGGTGGCCGAACGGACGATCACGCTCGACCACGTGACCCCGCGTCGAGGCCTTACCGCGTACGACCGCCGCGACAACCTCGTGCTGAGCTGCCGTCCCTGCAACGCCACGAAGGCCGACAAGCCGATCCTCGTCTTCCTGCTCAGCAGCCGGACGCGTGTGGTGGCGCTCTACAAGTACGGTCGGCACCTGAGCCAGCAGCTGGTGGAGATGGTGGATGATCTCCTTCCCGAGGGGGAGCGTCCGCCGATCACCGTGCGCGCGCTCCCCGCGAAGGGCGGCAAGCGCCGGAAGTCCTCCCGCGAGCTCTTCGGCGCGGACAACGGCCCGTCGCCGTATCTGGACGGCTAGGTCGATCTCCGGTCGCTCCGTATGAGCGTGCGATATATCTCCACCGCGGATGCGCCGAAGCCCGCCGGCCACTATGCCCAGGCGACGGTGCATCGGGGCGTTGTGTATGTGTCCGGGATGCTTCCGCTCGATCCCACCACGCGGGCCCTGGTGCCTGGCGGTATCGAGGCCCAGCTCGAGCGGGCCCTCCGCAACATCGAGGGGGTGCTCCATGCCGCCGGCTCGGATTGGGCTCACGCGCTGCGCCTCACCATCTATGTGCCCGACATCACCCTCTGGGGACAGGTCAACGCGACCTATGCGCGCATCCTCGGCGCGGCGACGCCGGCACGGGCGGTGATTCCGACGCGTGAGCTGAAACCCGGCGTGCTCTGCGAGATCGACTGCATCGCGGCGGTCCGCGATGGATGACCTCGCGACGCTCCCCACGCCGACCCTGCTCGTCGATGTGATGCGGGTCGAGCGGAACGTGGTGCGGATGGCCACGCGCATCGCCGCGCTCGGCGCGCGCCTCCGCCCCCATGTGAAGACGCACAAGGCGATCGAGGTCGGTCGGATGCAGGCCAAGGCCGGGATGCACGGGATCACCGTCTCCACGCTCGCGGAGGCGCGCGCCTTCGCGGCCCATGGGTTCCATGACATCACCTATGGCGTCCCGATCGAACCGGGGAAGTTCGCGGAGGTGGTGGCGATGAACGCGGCGGGGACCCGGCTGGCGGTCCTCACCGACGAGCCCGACGTGCCGATCCCTCTGGCGGCGGCCGCCCGTGGCGCCGGTGTGACGGTAGATGTCTACGTGAAGGTCGATGGCGGCTACGGACGCGCTGGGGTGGACCCCGAGGGACCGATGCTGCTCGATCTTGTTCACCGCATCGGGGCGCAGTCCCATCTCCGATTTGCGGGGATCCTGACGCACGCGGGACACGCGTACCAGGCGCGCGGTCGCGCGGAGATCCTGCGCTATGCGCGCGCGGAGCGCGCGGTGATGGTCGCGGCGGCGTGGCGGCTCGCCGCCGCGGGGGT